>JAQVMR010000002.1:0-20948 GCA_028703545.1 Patescibacteria group bacterium | reverse complement strand
AAGAAACTCTTCTTTCTTTCCTCCAATTTGAGTTGGAAATGGTCCCTCTCCAACGCGAGTAGGGTAGGCTTTTAACACACCGATAATTTTATTAATATGTTTCATCGGTATATTACAGCTTATGGGGATTAATGCTGGATTAACCGGAAAACTAGTCACAAATGGATATGATCCATTGATTGGACACAAAAGTGCACCCTGTGCTCCCTCGAAAAGAACACTCCCACCACCCTCAATAATTCTACCAATATAGTGTGGGGGAACAATTAGACCCTGAAGTTTCGTGGCACATTCCTTTAAATTCATATAAACATTTTTGGGATTAATTTTTTCTTCGCTATATGTTTTCAATCTTGGATTCATATCTCTAGATAAATCTTCAAGTTTTTTCAATAAAACCTTATCATTAAAAAGATCTTCAAAAAGTATTGCAGTTCTATACGCTCTATTTGAATAACTAGGGCCAATTCCACGGCCAGTGGTTCCAACCTTTGAAGATTTTCCAGAAAGACACTTTTCTCTTGCTCTATCAAGTCTAATTTCAAAATCAGTAGTAACGGTTGTATTAGAATAAATCTTAAGATTTGAAAAAACATCAAAACCCATTGATTCCATTTCTTCAATTTCTCCAACAAGAGAAATTGGGTCAACCAAACATCCAGCAGCTATTACACTAATTTTTTCATAAATAATTCCAACTGGAATTGCATGTAAAACCATTTTAGAAGCATTGTGATAAACAGTGTGTCCAGCATTAGCAGCGCCCTGGAAGCGGACAACCATATCGTAATTTGATCGAAGTGATTGGATAATTTTTGCCTTGGCTTCATCTCCCCAAAGCATTCTTAAGACTGTGGTATTCATTTTATCCTCCATGATAATAATTTTTTTACCTCAATAAAATTATCATCCGGGATGCTATTTGTTAAAAATTTGGCTACCTTGAAATATATCTGTTTTTATGCTAAATTAACATCACTCTAAATAAACGCTCAATCTAAAAAATAACTTGAATATGGACAAGATTTATACACTTTATACTTCAAGCTTCATACTTCAAACTTAACATTATGCCTCAAAAAAAATCAGCCAAAAAAGAACTAAGAAAATCCAAAAAAAGAACGGCAAGAAACAAACAAATCAAAAGAAGAATTAAAGATATGGTAAAAAATTCTGATTCTATTGTAGCTGTATCAAAGGAAGAGTCAAAAAAATTCTATGATAAATTGCAAAAAATGCTAGACAAGGCAGCAAAAACAGGCAATCCAATCAAAAAAAATAAAGCCAATAGGATCAAATCTCGTATGGCTAAAAAAATCAATAAACTAAACACTGAGAAAAAATAAATTCAAAATAGTTTTTGGTTTAAGTTTTGATGATTTCATTTTGATATCTAACTCTAAAAGTTTTCTATAAATTTCTTCAAGTTCATATAAAGAGTATAGGCTCACTTGACCTATACTTTTTTTTACAACAAATGGATGAAGTGATAAATATTTTGCTAAATTATTTTGTGATACTCCATCTTCAATAGCTGATTTAATCTGTAATAAAATTCTATATTGCCTTATTATCATTGAGAGTAATTGTTGAATAGTTATTCCCAGTGACATTTGCTCATTTAATAATTTAATTGCTTCGGGCTTTTTCTTTTCTGCTAATTTCTCTGAAAATAGAAACATATTTTCATTTACAACTGGAGATATAATTTGTCTCACCTCTTCTCTAGAAATTTTTTCTCCACTTGAATAATTAGAAACTTTTTGTATTTCACTTGAAAGAGAAAATGAATCATTTCCAACCAATCCTAAAAAATCTTCTGCAGCTTTTTTATCAATAATTTTTCCCTGATTTTTAAATTCCTCAATTATCCAGTTTAGTAGTTGAAAATCTGGGAGTTTTTCAAATTCCCACTTATATTTTATCTGAGATAATGATTTCCAAATTCTTAATTTTTCTCCGCTCAGCGGATTTGATTTTGTATTTGGTGAAATATTTTCATAAAAAACTAAAATATTATCTTCTTTGTCGTCTTGAAGTTTTGAAATATTTTCTAATAAAAAATCTGCAAATTCTTTACTGATTTTTTGAGATAAAATATTTTTTATTATAACAAGTTTTTTATGTGCTAAAAATCCAGTTTGTGTAAATTCTTTTGATAAACTTTCAATATCAGGATTTTCAATATTAACAACATTGTATCCCGATGGATCAACTTCTTTTATAAATTTATCTTTTATCTGTTTTAATTTTATAGACGATCTATAACTATCGTCTCCATATAGAAAAAAAAGCATATTTTAAAATTTAAAATTATTTACACTCAGCCCAATCATGCCCATAGCTCGCCTCGACTCTTATTGGCAAGCCGAAATCATATATGTTTTCCATTATATCTTGCACCTTTTTAGATACTTTTTCAATATCTTTGTCTGGTACTTCAAGCACCAATTCATCGTGTACCTGTAAAAGCATACGAGAATTGGCTGAAATTGCCCCTAATTCGCTTGAAATCCTAATCATAGCCATTTTTATGAGATCTGCGGCTGTGCCCTGAATAGGCATATTTATAGCCATTCTCTCGGCTGCTGCCTTAATCATAATTGCGTGTGAATAAATTTCTGGAATATATCTTTTTCTTCCAAAAAGAGTGCAAACGTAACCATTTTTTTCAGCAAATGATTTAATTTTTTCTAAGTAGTTTTTTACCTTTTTATATAATGTAAAATATTTTTCTATAAATTTTTTTGATTCTTCCATATTCAAATCAGTTCTTTGCATAAGTCCACGGGGACCCAAACCATAAATAACTCCGAAATTAATTTCTTTTGCCATTCGTCTTTGTGATTTACTTACTTCATCAAGGGAAATATTATTAATTTCTGCTGCAGTTCTTGAATGAATATCTTCTCCCTTTTTAAAAGAATTTATCATTTTATCATCTTTTGAAAGAGAGGCTACAATACGAAGTTCAATCTGTGAATAGTCGAGAGAAATTAAAGAAAACCCTGGTTTTGCAATAAAAACTTTTCTAATTTTTTTACCAAGCTCTGATCTAATTGGAATATTTTGTAAATTTGGATCAGATGATGAAAGCCTTCCTGTTGAAGTTACCGCTTGATTAAAACTTGTATGAATTCTTTTGTTTTTGTCCGCATTTTCAAGTAAAGAATCTACATAAGTTGTTTGTAATTTATTTATTTCTCGATATTCTGAAATCAAATCAATTATTGGGTGCAATCCTTTCATTTTTTCTAACTCTGATGCTGCGGTTGAAAAACCAGTTTTTGTTGATTTAATTCCTTTTGTAGAAATTTTCAATTTTTCAAATAAAATTTCTTTTAGCTGTTGGGTTGAATTTACATTAAATTTTTCTCCTGCTAATTTATGAATATCTTTTGTTAAATTATCTATCTTGTTTTGAAAATCTTTTTGTAATTTTTTCAAATAGTTCACATCAACCATTATTCCATCTAATTCCATATCTGATAAAACTTTAAGGAGTGGCATTTCTAATTTGAAAAATAAATTATCTAATTTTTCTAATTCTAATTGTTTCTTGTATTTTTTATATAGTCTAAAAGTATAATCAGCATCTTCACATGAATAATTGGAAACTTTTTTTATTTCAATATCAGCCATATTTAACTGATTTTTACCACGCTTTCCGATTAATTCTTCTATTGTCTGCATTCTGTAACCCAATTCTGAATATACTAAATCATCCAATTTTAAACTTCTATCTGTTTTTGAAAGTAGATATCCTGCAATAAGCGTATCAAAATAAATATTTTTCAATTCCAACCCATAATTTTTTAAAATTTCATAATCATATTTAATATTGTGCCCTATAACTTTTTTACTTTCTAATATTTTAGATAATTTATCTAAATATTCTTGTTTATATACAACAAAATAAGCCCCCCCTTCTTCAAAGCAAAAACTGATTCCTAGCAATTTTGCATTAAAAATATTTAAAGATGTGGTTTCTGTATCAAGAACAAACTCTTCTTGAAAATATATTTTTTTATAAAATAAATTAAAATCTGAATCTGTTTTTACAAGATGATATTTTGAAGAATTCTCTAATTCATGATATTCAAATAAAGATTCCCTTGCTTTTGAAAATTTTGGTATTTTATTTAACAAACTTTTAAATTCGTATTTTTGAAAAACATCGTAAACTGCTTTTTCATCTCTAAAATCCCATCTGGCTTTTTCTAAACTAAAGTCAATTGAAACCTTCCTTTCTATTGTTGCAAGCTCCTGACTAAAATACGCTTCTTTTTTGCCGCTTATAATTTTTTCTTTAATTTTATCTGAAAAACTTGAATTTTTAATTTGTTTATAAACTCCATCTAAGGTCTTAAATTTTTTAAGTAGTTCAATTGCTGTCTTTTCACCAATTCCCAAAATTCCAGGAATATTATCAGAGACATCACCCCGCAGAGCTTTATAGTCAATCATTTGCGATGCTTTGAGTGAATATCTTTCATAAACAGCCGCTTCGTTATAAATTGTACTTTCTGTAATTCCCTTTTTAAATGTATAAACTTTTATATTTTCACCGACTAGTTGTAAACAGTCCATGTCACCAGTTACAATATAAACCTCTATATCTTTTTTACCACGTAATTTTTCTGAAATCGTTCCGATCAAATCATCTGCTTCAAATCCTGACTTTTCAAAAATAGGCACATCAAATGAGTTTAAAATTTCTTTTATGATTGGAATCTGATCATATAATTCATCTGGTTGTTTTACCCTTTTGGCCTTATAATTTTCAAATTTTTCATGTCTAAATGTTTTTGCTCTCATATCAAAGGTAGAGCATATATATTCTGGCTTTAATTCAGAAATAATTTTTAAAAACATTGAGGTGAACCCAAAAGCGGCATTTACTATTATGCCGTCTTTGGTGTTAAGTTTAGGAATTGCATGCCAAGCTCTATGAAGCAGGGCATTTCCATCTATGATAATAAATTTTTTCATGTATTATTAAAAGCCTAATATAAAGAAGATAAAAAGTATTATTCCAAAAATATAAAATGAATATGCAAAATTCTTTTTCTGAAAAAATAATTTAAATCCACTGTGTTCAAAAAGTGGTCTGTAGTTTATATAATTTGCAAATACAATTCCAAAAATTTCATAAAACCCAATCGACAAAAATATAACTAAATAAAGTTCAATAATTACAACAAGTAAATTATTGGGGAATGCCAAAATCATTGGATAAAAAAAAGTAAGACCAATTATCGTACCTATAAAAATCCCTACAAGTGAAATTATAAACCTAAAAATATGATAAAGTGGTTTGTTTATTTTTATATGTTGCATATATATATTTTATCATGCCATGTAATTGGGTCAACCTATAAAAAATACGATCAATACCATAAAATTATACTATTTTAATATGCTGGTTGAAAATATTGTTTTTTTCTGATAATATTTACACATAATAAAATGGTCACGTAGCCAAGTGGTAAGGCAGAGGTCTGCAAAACCTTTATTCACCGGTTCGATTCCGGTCGTGACCTCCAAGTAAGATTTATATATGGAAACAAAAAAACCTCTTTATAAAAGAGATTTTTTTAAATATTTAATAAACTTGTATCTCTAGGGTTTTTCTCCCAAATTGAATTGCATCGCCCCTGTCTTTCATCCAAATATCTACATGATTTTGATACCTTGAATTCATTCTATCTACAACAGTAAAAACTCTATCTGAATCAATGGATGGGATTTTTACTTTCGTCCCAAATGCAAACATATTTGTGGCGATAACATCTTCTTGATCGTGTTCACACAAATTAAAACCATTGGCTGTTATACATGGAGATGCATCGGTTTGAGCGACTTCTGAATTATATGCACTAACAGAAACCATATATTTTTTTGGTATTCTATCTGTTGGTATTGGAAATATATTTGAACCAACAATAACAACATCAATATCCTTATTCTCCAAAAATAAAATACTCGGGCTTGGTTCGTCAATTTGCCCAAATAAACCATCTGGCGTGCTATTTGTAGCTATCGTAGCTATACTATGATGAGGGAACACCAAAGAACAAAATACGCTTATAACGAGCAATAGCGTTTTTGAACTATTATATGCGGATTTTGCGCATTTTCTAGTTTTTTTAACTATTTTTAAGGCTTTTTTAGACATATAAATATAGTTTTGGGTATTAAAAAATATCTAGCACATAGCTTAGATATTTCATAAGACAATATCATATCTAATTTTTTTTGTCAACCCATTGTGTGATACAAAAAAACTATTACATTGTCTACAAAAAACGCAAACCCTCTACCTTTTTGCACGAAATCGAGTTCTATAATCAAATTTTTGTATTTTTTACATCATTCCTTATCATGAATTATTTAATTTTCTTAGATGATTAATCTTCTTTGAAAATTTTCTAAACCATGATTTTCAAAACAATGTCTCATAAACCCTTCTTTGGTTGAATTTTAGCATTTTCTCACTTGCTTTTTATACAATATATAACTTAAAAATTTACAAATATCTATATTATTAAAATTAAAAAACTTGTTATTAGTCCGCTCCAAGAAGTCCAAAAGTAATGATCAAAAAAATTAATTATTAAAATTACTAAAATTGGTAATATAAAAAAATATTTTCTTTCTTTAATTTTTAAAAATACTGAGGACAAAAAGATTGAGATATAAAATAATAATCCTAAGATTCCCAGCTCACTAAAAATAAGTAGATAAACATTATGAACCGGCTGATAATCCCAAATATTTAAATTTGAATTTACATTTTTATACACATATGGAATATAATTTCCCAAACCCACACCTGACATCCAATTACTTTTTAAAATCTGATATGCTTGATTGCTAAGAAAAGACCTGTCGTTTATTGATTTTTGTTCCAATCTATTTAATTGTTCTACTCTTGGACTAATTAAATCTTTAAAAATTAATAAATTTATTATAAAAAATACAGACATTACTACAAAAATGGACAAGATTATTTTAACCTTCTTTTTTAGAAAAAAATAAATAAATAAAAATAAAAAACAGACAGCAAGCGCCAAAAACCCAGACCTTGAAAAAGTCAATATAAGAACCTGAAACAAAAACAATAAATTAGTCCAGAAAAAAATCTTTCCAAATTTATCGTTAAATGAATTTTTTAAAAATAAAATTATTAAAAATATAATCGATAAAACTAAAAATCCGGCAAAAATGTTGGGGTGCGAAAATCCACCATAAACTCTTAAAAATCTTCCATAATTATTTTCTAGAACAGAAACTCCTCCAGATGATGCAATTTGTGACGAAATCCCTAAATATTTATTTGCAACTATGTCTTGATTAAAAAATTGAAAATAAGCCAAAATAGAATGTAAAATCATTGAAAAAATAAACATATAAAGTATTTTTTTCCAATCAATCTTTATAAATTGTAGGATATAAAGCATGGATATACATTCAAAAATTCTAAAAAGTGAGTAGAAATAAATTTGTATATTCTCGGCAAAAAAATAACTAATTGTACATATTATAAAAAATATATAAGTGAAATAAAAATATCCATTTAATCTAAAACTTTTTATTTCTTTTATTTTAAAAAATATAAATAATAAAAAAATTACTAAAAAAATAATATCGGTAAAATAAATTGACAATTTTCCATATTCAAATTGCTCTAAATCTAAAGTTAAATAAGAAAATATATATCTTGTTTGAAGGGTAACAAAAAATATAAAAATATATATTAAATATTCAATAATTTTATTAATTTTTTCTTTTATTTTAATCATTTTTGGATAAAAACTTTGTTCTTTCTAAAAATATTTTATTATAATATTTTCTTGGATCTGTTTCATGAAATTTAAGCATTCTATCATTTACGATTACTTCTTTGCCGCCATTATTTCTTTTTGATTTTTTATTAAAAGACATCTTAAAAATCTGAATTTCTCTTAATATATAATCCAAAAATCGCCCGAAATCATTATCTAAAACAATTTCAAAAAATTTTTTAAATGATTGTGATACTCCTGATTCTTTTATAGAGCTGTCTGAAATATTATTAAATTCAATAAAATTTGGCAATCTTTTCAAAATCCATTGATTTTGTTTTATAAAATTACGATATTCATCTTTTCCTAAAATTGGAAAAATTTGTGTAAACCAAAAATAAAACCATAATTCATCTTCATAACATAAATTTTCTAGATTTAAATTTTCATCTGTTAAATAAAAATTTAAGCAAAGCCTATCTTTTATTTTCCTTCCATGTCTTCTTCTTCCTAAAATATGAGATATTATAGTTACAAAAAATCTGGAAAACCATAAATAATCTATTTTTATTACTATAAAAAAATCGATGTCGGAATTTTTTTCTGTATTAAAGTGTGGTATTGATCCAGACAAACAAACACATTTTATAAAGGGAATATATCTTATAAATTGTGCTGTTTTTACAGCTAGTCTGATTTTTTTTTCACTATTTAATCTATTTTGATTTCTAATTTCTAAAATATTCTTTTTTCCTCTCAAAAAATAAAATCCATTTTTGAACTCTATATATCTTTTAAGATTTTCACTTGTTTCAAGTATATAAATTATACTTTTAAAATCCGATTTATAATCAATCAAGTATTGAAATATTTCTATGGGCGACAAAGGATGATTAAATATATCAAAATATATAATTGTCTTTAATATTGATTTTTCTAATTCATTCATAATAGAGCTTTCAAATATTTAGCAGTATGAGAAATTTTACTTTTCACCAAATCTTGTGGAGTACCACAGGCAACAATTTCTCCACCACAATCTCCTCCTTCTGGACCCAAATCAATAATCCAATCAGCACATTTTATAACCTCTAAATTATGTTCAATTATTAAAACACTATTTCCTTTGTCAACTAATTTTTGCAAAACTTCTATTAATTTTTTTACATCTTCAAAATGTAATCCCGTCGTTGGTTCGTCTAATATATAAAGAGTCTTTCCTGTTGCCTTTCTTGATAGTTCTGTTGCTAATTTTACACGCTGTGCTTCTCCGCCTGATAATGTTGTTGCACTCTGACCAAGTTTAATATAACCAAGCCCTACATCATTTAATGTTTTCAATTTATTAAAAATAATTTGTCTATCAGAAAAAAATTTCATTGCCTCAGAAACTGACATGTCTAATACGTCTGAAATATTTACATCTTTATAGTGAATATCTAAAATCTCTTTTCCGTATCTTTTTCCATTACACTCTTCACACTCAACATAGATGTCTGGCATAAAATTCATCTCAATTTTTACAAGTCCATTTCCCTGACATGCTTCGCACCTACCACCGCGCACATTAAAACTAAATTTTCCTAATTTATAACCCATTAACTTTGCCTCTGATAAATTTGCAAATAAATCCCTTATATATGTAAATATTCCTGTATAGGTTGCTGGATTAGATCTTGGTGTTCTACCAATTGGTGATTGATCAATGTTTATTACCTTATCAATATTCTCTAAACCTCTTATTAGTCTGTGACGACCTGGGATATCTTTTGATCTAGTTAATTTTGAAGAAAGCGCTTTCCCCAAAATCTCAAAAACAAGAGTTGATTTTCCGCTCCCTGATACACCAGTAAAACAAACTAGTTTCCCTAGTGGTATTTTAACATCTATATTTTTTAAATTAAATTCGTTTGCGCCAATAATTTCAAGTAATTTTCCGTTACCATTCCTATACTTTTTTGGTAAATCGATTTTTGAGCTTCCGGATAAATATTTTCCAGTAATTGACTTTTTATTTCTTTTTATTTCATCTGGAGTACCAAAAGCAACAATATGCCCTCCATTTTCACCAGCCCCAGCACCAACATCAACCACAAAATCAGACGCCAAAATAGTTTCTTTGTCGTGCTCTATTACAACTATTGTATTTCCGAGCGCTTTTAAATCTTTTAAAATATTAATCAATCTATAATTATCTTTTTGATGTAATCCTATTGATGGTTCGTCTAAAATATACAAAATACCCGACAATGATGAATTAATCTGAGTTGCAAGTCTAAGACGCTGTGCCTCTCCACCAGAGAGAGAAATTGAAGTTCTGTCTAAACTCAAATATCCAAGACCTAAATCAAGAATTGATTTTATTCTTTTGGAAATTTCTCTTATTGCACCCCCTGCTATTTGTAATTCTCTTTGTGATAATTTTTTTGATTTTAAAATTTCATTAAAAACAGATGAAAAATCACTTACAGTAAGAGAAGAAAATTCACTAATATCTCGTTCTAAAATTTTTACTGATAAAGCCTCTTTCTTTAATCTTTTTCCATCACAAGACTCACAAATATGGGGTCTCATGCATTTTTCTATTTCGGATTTTACATAATCAGAGTCTGTTTCTATGTATTTATCTTCTAAATATTTTATAATTCCCACATCTTCGCTACTACCAGACAAAAGAATATTAATTTTTTCTTTGGTTAAATTTTTTACTGGGATATTTAAATCTATATCATTTTTCTCAGAAATTTTATTTAAAATTTTATAATAAACACTTTGATTTACGGAAATTTTATAAAGTAATCGTAGTGCTCCTTCTGATAAACTCAATCTATCATTTGGAATTAAAAGCCCTGGATCTATTTTCATTTTAACCCCAAGTCCGCCACAATCCATACAGGCCCCACTTGGAGAATTAAATGAAAAATCTTTTGGCTCAAGTACTGGAAAGTTTTTATTGCATTGATAGCAATAAAGCTGATTACTATAAATTTTTTCCATATCTAAATCGACGCAGCTTACAATTACAAAACCATTTGATAGATCTAATGCTGTTGAAATGGTCGCATTTAAAGTATTATTTAAATCTCTATCTTTTAATAAATCAATTTTTTCTATTACAATATCTACCGTTGAATCATCTTCAATTCTTTTATTTATACCATCTGTTATAGATAATAATTCTCCGTCAACACGAACTAGGTCATAACCACTTCTTTTTATTTTTGAAATAATGTTTATGTTTGGTTTTTTATTTTTTGTAATAGGAGACAAAATATAAATTTTCCTTCCCTTAAAATCCTCGTTTATTCTTTTTATAATTTGCTTTAATTCTTGTTTTTCTATTATGCTTCCGCAAGTTATACAGTATGCTTTTCCTATTTTTGCAAAAATTAAACGTAAATAATCATAAATTTCTGTAACAGTTCCAACTGTTGATCTTGGACTTCTGTTATGAATTCCTTGATCAATTGAAATTGCCGGTGGAAGCCCATCAATTCTATCCACGTCTGGTTTATCAAGTAGTCCCATAAATTGTCTTGAATAGGCCGATAAGGATTCCATGTATCTACGTTGTGCTTCTGCAAAAAGTGTATCAAAAGCTAAAGAGGACTTTCCAGAACCAGAAAGCCCACTTATTACTATAAATTTATTTCTAGGCAAATCTATACTTACGTCTTTAAGATTATGAACTCGCGCACCCTTTATTACTATTTTTTGATTGTCCATATTTGGGGTTAAAAGTATTAAATTATAAAGATAATTTTATTTAAATATTATAATCCAAAACTTTTGGCTACTATAGATAAAGTTAGCTCTAATTTTACATCTATTTTGCTTTCGAGTCAATAATCGTGGAGAAAAACAAAAAGAGGGCGAAAATCGTCCCCATAAATCAATATTAGTGTGCGATAATGGAGTCTACTCCAATATTATTTTCTTTGAAATTAATTGTGTGTGTTCTGGTTTTACATCGTATACATTTTCCCAAAATTGTTCCGTCTTCACTTTGTTCTTGGGTTAAAAATCTAAAAACAAATTCTCAACCTTCAATAATTTAATCGCCACAAAAATAGAAAAAAGTTATTAAAATCCACGAGTTAACGATTGTCATTTTCATGAAAACACCTCTTTTTCATATTGTAATTATATTTACTTTTTCAAAACCCTTATATTACTTTTTTCTGTATTCTTTTGCTCGAAAGTATCTGATGCTCCGGCTCGTCTTTTTCTGCATCTTAACATATTATATGAATAAAAATCACATTTTTTACCAATACAACCCTCTTTTGATGGACACATTCCCTTTGCCATTTTACTTAAATCAACACCTATCATTATTGCTCTTTTTATATTTGATTTATCTAGATGTGCCGACTTTAAAGACTTTATTGTTGATGATTCTAAATTAAAATCCCAATACTCTATTCCTGGCATTACCCCTGAACGATTTAAAATATGCTTATTTATTTTATCAAATGGAACCTTATTTTTTCTTGCTGTTTCAACTCTAATAACCGCAATCACATCTAATAAATCTATTTTCTTATCTATCTTTGCTCTTATTGTAATGTTCCCCTTATCAGCAAAAATTACAACAATATCGGCCATAACTTCTTTTTTAAAAAATAAATACTCTATTAGGTCTTCGTTGTCTTCTTCTTTATAATCAATAAATACAACTTTTAAATTTTTTTCATCTTGAGAAACAACAAAGCTTGTCATCGCACCACTTTTTATAGTCTCCTTACAATATTCAAAAAATCTATTTTCATTTTTTTCTCCTAATTCAATGAATGCTTTTATTATTGGTAAAAAAATTTTAATTGCTTTTGTTGGTTGATTGTCTCTTAAAAAAACAGAAATTATATTTTCTAGAAAAAAAATTTTATTTTCCCCCATTGAACATTTTTTTAATTGTCTCATTGAAGACAAAACGTGATTTACAAGAAAATGATTATCTAGTTGTAAATCCTCATATGCTATTAATTCCTGAAGGGCTGAATTTTTCTTTATTGGCATTATTGGTAAAAGCCCACTATTAACATAAGAATAAATGTCTTTATCTTCCGGGAGCGATGTTCTAAATTCTATTTCTGCTTTTGATAAATTAGAAAATATTTTATCACTATAATGATAGACAAAAGAAAGGGTAACAATAGAGTCTAGATCTAAATCTTTTGGCATCAAAATTTTTTCTATTTTTTTACTCATATTTTTCCCACCTTATTAATTTTATATGATTTTTATTTAATTAAATCTCTTATCTTATTTTCAAATACTTCTTTTGTAACAAGCCCAATAATAGTATCTTTTATCTTTCCGTCTTGAAAAAATATAATTGTTGGTATGCTCATTATATCAAATTTTTGAGCAATTGTGCTTGCTTCATCAACATTTACTTTTACAATCTTTAGGCCCTTGTCTTTATATGATTCTGACAATTCTTCAATAATAGGTGATAGCATCTTGCAGGGACCACACCAATCAGCAAAAAAATCAACAACTACATTATTGTTTTCTTTTATAAAATTATCAAAATTTGAATCGTTTAAATATTCCATTTATATATTTTTAATTATTAATTAGAATTATATTTAATAATATATGGAATTTTTCAATATGTCAAAACACAATAATTACTTGTGGTTGACAAAACAACAAAAATACTATACAATAAATCGTTAAATACTACAATTATGCATGAATTTTTAGATAATTACAAAACACCGCATCCAATATTAAAAAAACACTTTTTAATATTTTTTATGTTGTTATTTTTTAGTATTTTGATTTATATAAATAGCGCCAAAGCACAAGAGACAAAAAACACATATCCAAAAATTGCAAACTACTATCTTCATCATTTTATTTCTGATAAAACAGCCGAGGAATTATCAATGTGGGATGTTATAATATTGGACCCAGAAAATCAAATTAATAATCCTGAACAATTACAAAAAATAAAACAATTAAATCCAAATATTATTATACTTGCCTATATACAAATACAAGAATTATCCTTTGATGAAAACAATCATTCACTTACAAAACTAAGAGAGTATATAAAAAATAATATAGATGAAAGTTGGTATTTAAAAGATAAGCTAGGAAATAAATTAAGTTTTTGGCCGGGAGCAACAATAATTAATATTACTTATTATGATAAATGGATAAATTTTTTACCTAATTTTATAAAAACAAAAATTCTTTCTACAAATTTATGGGATGGAATATTTTTTGATAACTTATCTACAAACATATCTTGGTTTAATGGTGGAAATATAGACATTGACAATAATGGCTCTATTGATCCGGCCATTACAATAGATTCTCTATGGAAAAAAAATATTAAAACAATACTTACAAAAAACTCAGCTAATAATTCCCTAATTATTGGAAATTCTGCGTCCGATTTAGATGTTGCACATTATTTAAATGGGAGAATGTTTGAAACATTTCCTACTCCGTGGGAAGGCGATGGAAAATGGGAAGATTCTATGAATTTATATCTAAAAAAATTTCCAGAAAAAAACATAGATCCAAAAATTTATATTATAAATTCAAATACTAATAACTCTGGCAATTTAACTGATTACAAAAAAATGAGGTTTGGTTTAACAAGCACGCTGCTTGGTGATGGTTATTTTTCATTTGACTATGGTGACAAAAATCATGGTCAAACTTGGTATTACGATGAATACAAAACTTATTTAGGCGAACCCATATCAAATGCACACAACCTGCTAGATCCAAATAATTCAACCATAAAACCTGGGCTTTGGAGAAGAGATTTTGAAAACGGAATTGTGATTGTTAATTCAAGCAACAAAAAACAAAGACATGTATTTAAATATGAAATTTTTGAAAAGATAAGAGGCCAACAAGACAAAATAACAAACAATGGAAATAAAATAAATTATATTGATATTGAACCAGGAGACGGAATCGTTCTCTTAAAAATAATAAAAGAAATCTACGATAGTGCATATAAAAACAATAGTTTTACAAAGATTTTTAATTTTTCTGGTATAGAGGTAAGAAATCCAATTTTTCATATTAAAAATAATTATAAAATAAATTCAATAATAATAAATTCAGATATTGATAATGATAAAAAAAGAGAAACTATTGTCTCAAAAAATGGATTATTGGAAATTTATAAATTTGGACAAAAAAAACATGAGTTTCATCCTTATAATACAAATTTTAAACTTGATATAAATCTAGCCATTGGTGATGTAAGTGGAGACGGAATGAATGAAATTATAACTGGGGCTGGGCTTGGAGGCGGACCACATATAAGAATTTTTGACTATCAAGGAAATTTAATTTCACAATTTTTTGCATATGAAAAAACATTTAGAGGTGGTGTGTCTGTTGCCATTGGTGATGTAAATGGAGACGGAATGAATGAAATTATAACTGGAGCAATTCAAAAAGGTAACTCTGAAATAAAAATATTTAATAAAGACCTACAACAAATAAAAAACTTCTTTGCTTATCCAAAAAATAATAATAAAAAAATTTATGTTTCTGTTAATGATGTTGATAAAGATGATATTGAGGAGATATTGATATCTACAACAGATTTTTAATATACTATATATATGAGAGTATTTACAAAACAATTTAAAATTTTAGGAAGATCCAAAAAGCTTATTTTAATTACTGATGCTATTTTTATCATACTTTTTGCGTTTTCTTTGAGTTACTTAACAAATTATCATATTAAAAAACTTCAAATAAAACCCATAATTATTAACGCCATAAATCAAATTTCAAATATTAATAAATCTGATGCTGAAACCATCATAAAAGAAAAAATAGAAACGGAGTGTTCAAAAATCAAACTTAATTCTTATGCTATGTATTATAATACATTTGGTGATCAAATAGGGATTGGTCCCATTCCACCAATTATAGGAATACCTACAAATTATTGGATATTTTTTGAAATAGAAAGTGCTAATAATAATTTACAAAATATTATTCTATATACTCATCTAGGAAAAAATGTTAATATTACCAAAAATAAGAACATAACATCTGGAAATTTTACAATAAATCAAAACAAACAAATTACTTGGGCGATACAAAATATAGAAAGAAATCAAATAATTAAATTAGTTTTTGAGGTGTCTTTTGTTCCGGACGAGAACAACATTGGACAAATAGCAAGTATTATAGAAAATACAAAAATTGTTGCGGATGATGAAATATGTAAAAAACAAATCTCTGCATTTGGAGAAAATCTTGACACAGATCTAAAATACGATATATACGCAAAAAATCAAGGAATGATTGAAAAATAAATTAATACTTTTATATATGGAGGAACAATGAAAGTAAAATATGCTAACACTTTATACTACACGGAAAATCTGCCCATACAAATACTAAAAAATGCTCAACCGGAAATGCAGATAAAACTTTATGTGGAACAAAACATGAATGGGGTATTTATTATAGTGCCTGTTTCAAAAATTGAAGAACTGTAATAAAAGTAGTATAAAAAATATAAGCCGAATTTATATCGGCTTTTTTTATACAAAAATTATAACTCGTCTATTTCTGGTAAATATGATTTATTTTTAAAATAAATCTCGTCATCTGCTTCATAAGTTATATCACCACTTGATAAAATAGTATTTGAATAAGATCCCTGATTAAAATTTAAAAATTTTTCGTCTATTCCTTTTATAAATTCCGAAATTTCTGTATTCTTTAATTCACCATATTTAAAAAGATATAGCGGATAAGTCATATACAAATATTTTTTTGCTCTCGTTATCGCTACATAAAAAAGCCTTCTCTCTTCTTCAATCCCATATTTAGTTACACAAAGTGGATGTGGAAGGGAATCACTTGTTAAATTTATTAAAAATACAATCTCCCATTCTAATCCCTTTGCCTGATGAATAGTGCTAAGTATTATACATTCATTTTTGTTAACATTTTTCTTTAAATTAAAACTTTCCTGTAGGGCAGTTTCATCTAAAAAATATTTTAAATTATCGAAGCTACTCGCAAAATAAGACAATTGAACCAAGTCCTCGTGTCTTTCTTTAAAATCCTCATATTTTAAAGATAAATAAAAATAATATTCTTCAATTATGGTGCTTATTAATTTTCCTGGATTTTCATTTTTAAATTTTTCTATTTTTTTCAAAAACATTATAAAATGTTTCCATCCCTCATAAGCTTTATTTGGGATTTTTATATCAGACTCAATTAATTCTGAAGTGTTTTTAAATTTTTTAATTTGATCATATATATTTTTTACTGTCACCTCGCCAATCCCTTCATAAAAATTTAAAACCCTAAAAAGAGAAACATAATCATTTATATGATTTATAATTTTTAAAAATGCAATCACGTCTTTTATGTGTGATCTTTCAAAAAATCTAAGTCCGCCCCTCATTTCATATGATATACCAGCTTTATTTAATTCCATTTCAAGGGTCTGTGCATTGCTTCCGGCTCTAAATAGAACTGCAATGTCGTTTGGTTTTTTTTCATCTTGCAAAAAATCTTTAATTTTATCTACTATAAACCAAGCCTCTTCTCTGTTATCATTAAGTGCTATCAAATATGGCTTTACATAAGGGCTTAAAATTGCCTTCAAATTTTTACTAAATTGATTCTGGTTTTCACTTATTACCCGATTGGCTAAATTTAAAATTTCTGGTGTCGATCTATAATTTTTTTCCAATTTATATATTTTGCAATTTTTAAAAATTTTTGGAAATTCTATTATATTTTTTATATCAGCTGCTCGGAAAGAATAAATACTTTGTGCATCGTCTCCTACCGCTAACACATTATTTTTTTCTAGACATAGTTCCTTTATAATTTCAGCTTGTAGATAATTTGTATCCTGATATTCGTCTATTAAAACGTGTTCCCATTTATTTTTTAATTCTCTTCCTATTTTTTTATTAGTAACTAACTCTTTAAAATAATAAAGCAGATCATCAAAATCTAAAAATTTTGATTCTTTTTTTCTTTTTTTATACTCAATTTCAACATTTTCAAATTCAATTAAAAATTCCTGCCATTGAGGAAATTTTACTTCTAGAGTCTCGTTAATTTCAATACCCGAATTTATTGAAAATGAAAATACTTCCTGAATTAACCCTGATGATGATTTCTGTTTTTTGGGAAATGTTAAAAAATTATCCTTTAGAATATGGTTTATTAAAGATTTTGAATCATCTGAATCCATTATTGTAAAATCTTTTTGTATGCCGATCTCGGTGCCATATATTTTTAAAAGTCTATTTGCTGTAGCATGAAATGTTCCACCCCAAACATGTATTTTTTTTATTCTTTCATTAAAAATTAAACAATTCACTCGTTCAAGCATTTCATTTGCAGCTTTATTTGTAAAAGTGAGCAATAAAATTTCTTCTGGTCTTACGCCATTATTAATAAGCCAAGCAACGCGATAAACAAGTGTTCTGGTTTTTCCACTTCCGGCCCCAGCTAAAACTAATTTAGCACCGTCTCCCGAAGAAACAACATTATATTGCTCGTCATTTAATTCTTTTTTAAAATCAATTTTTTTCATAGTTGTGTAGAAATTATATCTAAAAAATGAAATAAAAACCACCCTATTTTATTATAAAATCAATCCTAATTATTGTTTATTAATTTTTTTCCCGACACAATGGTGAGTATTAAACTTTCATAATACTAACATTCTTTTAGCTAATAAAAATGAGTATAGCTTAGCACTCTGGGTAAATCTGGTGAATTTTTTGTCTGACTTAAAAAAATTTAATTTTGTGGTATAATTTAATTATCCATCATATTCATCAAGCTTCGAAATCAGACCCCCTTGATAAGATGCCGATCAGGAGGAAAACAGCTCAAAAACACAAAAAAGCCGAGGTGATTATGCAAAAGCCAACCCTACCCTTGCTCAGTGAGGTTAACGCCGGTTAAGGATCACCACCCCCTTAGCGGAGGAGGGTACTGAAAATACCAGCCCTCTAGCCTAAAATCACAATGTGCCCGGAAGTCTAAAACTGGGCACTTTTTATTTGACTAATAAAATATTTTTAGAGATAATTTAAATACTGGAGAATTTTCGTGATGTAAAAATAAAAAACCTGAAAACATTCAAAAAACCAACTTCTATTAAATTAAAGCTATCGATTTCTGTAGTGCACAAAATGACAAGGCTCTTTATTCATAAAAACGATTAATAAAATAACAAAAATATGCAATTTTACAGATATGAAGAAATTGAGAAGGAAATTAAAAAAATAGAATATCTTGATTTTAAACAAAGAGGCATTATTTTATCTGAAATAAAAAAATATCTTATAGACGATAAATTAACATACGAAGAATTTAAACGCGTAATACACGACCTAAGAGAAGAATTTAAGATAAGCGAAATTGATGAAAAATATTTAAATCAACTACTTATAGCAATAAAACAAATCTATTGAAAAATAAATCTTGTATAAAAAGAAATCAATATGCCGACCAATAGAGCTAGTAGAACCAATAGAATTGTTCTGTCTTTTTTGAGTATTAAATTTTTCTTTGTCATAATATAGGTTCCTCCTGCGATTATAAAAAAGACACAGATATAAAATGCCACCTGTAAATTAAAAATTGGTGTTACTAAAATCAAAACAGAACACATTAAAAGCAAAATATTTTTTAATTTTTGTATTTGCATATTTTTATTTTAAATAAATATTATTTATATAATAATTTATGGCGGGCCACTGTGGTTAGGTACCCCAGATAGCGGATGTTATAAGGGTATTTTAGCATCTTTTATCGTGCCCCGCAAAGGCATGTAGGTCGGGGTCTAAAATACAAAATGGCACAAATGGCACACTAAACCCCCTATTTCACATAACTAAAATTGACAAAAATAACAAGAATACTACGTTTTTTTTGAGTATTCTTAATGTAATATATTAAAAAGTGACACAAATGGCACACTATAAAAAGGAATAAAATGTTACAAAATGTTACACTTTTTTGTATCATTAACGTAACATTTTTATAAAATGAGACAAATGAGACACTGAAATGTGATCCGTACCCCGTTTAGTAGACGCTTTTAATTAGGCAATTGATATAATTTATCAAGAAGTTCGTAGGCATTTTTGCTATAATCATTCAATATCTTTTCTCCTGTAATCTTAGCCATTTTTCTATTTTCTTGTGAGGCAATAAATATATAAAGGGAATGCATAAATGTATTTCGTTCTATTCTAACTAATTCTAAGGTAGAGACTAAATTATATTTATCATTAGGAAATTTTTTTAAATATTTATTTTTCAATTTTCCTAGAGTTTTTGAACTTAATTCTTTATTTATTATTTCCATGTATCTGCTTTCGTTATCTGTTTTTGAAACATCGGGAAGATATAATTTCAAAAAAAGTAATATCTCTATCATCTGATAAGTTAATAATAAATCAATGACCCGATCCTTGTGGCCCTTTATGAAATGTTTAAAAATATCAATGTTTAGCATCTTTTTAATAATTTCCAAACTCTTGTGCATTAATATCTTGGGTATGAGCGGTACCATTAATTACCGGGTTCAATGTTACACTAAAAGTTGAATAATAATCATTTGTCTCAAAATTAAAAGGCTCTACAAAAGTTTCATAGCTGGAGTTTACTGTAAATGCTTTAATTCTGGAGTCCCAATCATTGCCAAGATTAAACAGTAATTTATAATCTCCATCTGATATATTTAAAATGTTATAAACACTATTGGCTTTTATATAGACTGTCAAAATTGATTTATTTGTTGAGATATTTACTAACTTAGCTATAGCATCTAAACTTGTTCCATTATCTATTTTTAATTCTCCAGATCCATTCAGTAAATAAGAATTTTGAGATAAAATTGTACCATTAGATAACGATACATAATCTTTAGGGTCTTTTAGTGGAGCTATTGGATTATCGTCTGACTCCAATGGTAAATCTATATTATAACCTGTACTATTTGGAATAACTGAAACAGGAACTTCATTATTTTTTTTATACGTACCGTTGCCCTCCTTTTGTGTGCTAATAAAAATAATCAATAACAATAAAACTACAAGTGGAATATATTTTCTAAATTCTCTCCACCTAAACTGACCAATTATTAATTTAAATTGATCCTTAAATTTA
>JAQVMR010000039.1 GCA_028703545.1 Patescibacteria group bacterium | reverse complement strand
GTTACAAAAGGAATTCTTAGCACTATAAGAAGGAGTATAAGTATAACTATGGGTAGTATTTTTTTCATCTAAGGGATGATTTTTTGATTTAAAATAGATAGTATAATTATATTAGTTATATATTAATTTTACAATTTTTATGATAAAAGCGCTACTTAAATTTTTAAAATTAAAAGAAGAAAAACAGGATTATATACAGTTTAGAATTTATGAAATATTTCCAGGTTTTATGGCCTGGTTTACTTTAATTTTTTGTGTCCTAATTTCTCTCATTAAACCTTTATGGGGGATTTATTTTATCATAGTTTTAGATGTTTATTGGGTTATAAGAATTTGGTATCTTTTTATATTTTTAGTTGGATCATGGATGAAATACATGAAAGCAAAGAAAGTTGATTGGAAATCAAAAAGATTAAATTGTAATAATTGGGAGGACTATATTCATCTTGTAGCCCTGCCAACATACAAAGAACCATATAAAGTAGTGAAAGAAACATTTGATAAATTAATGGATTGTGAATATCCAAAAGATAAAATGATTATAGCTCTTGGTGGAGAAGAAGGAGATAGGGAAAATTTTTTAAACATAGCAAATCAAATTAAATCAGAGTTTTATGGAAAATTTAAAGATATTGTTATAAGTGTTCATCCAAGAGGCGTTTCCGGAGAAATTCCAGGAAAAGGATCAAACATGTATCACATAGGAACACAAATGTATAAATATTTTTTAGAAAACAATATAGATATTTCCAAAGTTATTATTTCAATGTTTGATATAGAAACTTGGCCAGATTCAAATTATTTTAATTGTTTAACTTATGAATATTTAACATGTGGAAATCCAGAAAGATATAGTTATCAACCACTAGTTTTATTTAATAATAATGTTTGGAAATCAAATCCCATTATAAGGGTAGTTGCTCACTCAACAACATATTGGCTTTTAACTGATTTATCAAGAGCCGAAAGATTGTTTACTTTTTCATCTCATAGTATGAGTTTTAAAGCTCTTGTTGAGGTGGGATTTCACCCAAGAGATATCGTAACAGAAGACACCCGTATATTTTTGCATTGTTTAAATTATTTTAATGGTAATTATAGGGTTAGACCAATTTATACACCAGTTTCAATGCAAACAGTTGATGTTGGGGGTTTTTTTGAATCATTAAAAAATCAGTATATCCAAATTAGACGTTGGGGTTGGGGAGTCGAGCATTTTCCATGGATGATGAAAAAACTTGTGCCAAATAAAAAAATTCCATTTGCGCAGAAATTTAAATATCTTTTTAATCAGGCAGAGGGGACATATAGCTGGGCAACTCTTCCACTCTTGATTCTTATAATGGGAAGATTACCAATTTTTATTGCAGATAAAACAATACACTATAATGTAATGATTCATAATGCACCAATTTTATTAGAGCGTATTATGAATTTTGGACTCGTCGGAATATTTGCAGTTGCATTTTTAAATTTTTTCTTATTACCAAAAAAACCAAAAAATATTTCTCCATTTATTTATTTAGTTATGTTTGCTCAGTGGGTTTTATTTCCATTTACAATGATATTTTTTGGTTCCATTCCAGCACTTGAAGCACAAACAAGACTTATGATTGGTGGTAAATATAGATTGGGATTTCAGGTAACAAAAAAGACATAAATAGCGTCTCGTTTATTTTATATTTTTACAATATAGAACCCACAAAATTTTTATAACCATTTATAAAAGATTTTATGTCACAACTTGATTTGCCTTCAAGTTGTACTTTTTTTAATTGAAGAATTGAATCTTTGCATGTCACAAAAACATTACCATCTTCAGTAAATACTTTTCCAATTTTATTTTCTGTAATTTTTTCTATGTAATCAGCTTCAATAATTTTTAAAATTTTTCCATTGAATTTTGTATAAGCTCCTGGCCAAATTTCAAAAGCACGAATTTTGTTATATATATTTTTTGCACTATCATTAAAATTTATAAGTCCATCTGATTTTTCAATCATTTTTGTAATTGTTTTAAGTGATTCATCTTGTTCCTTTGGAATTATTTGTTTTTGTAAATATTTTTCCAAATTTTCTAATAACAATTTGATTCCTATATTAAATAACTTTTCCGATAGAGTAGAGTAATTATCAGATTTTTCTATTTTTAATTTTTGCTGAACTATTATTGGACCAGCGTCCATTTTTTTTGACAGTAGCATTATACTTACCCCAGTTTCTATGTCTCCATTTAGAAGCGCGGTTTGTACGGGAGAGGAACCACGATATTTTGGGAGCATTGATGGATGAATATTTAATATTCCAAATGGAAAAATATCGATTACATTTTGTGAAACCAATGCACCGTAAGCCAGAAGAATTCCCGTGTCAGGATTTTTGGATTTTATAATTTCGATTTCTTTTTTATCAACACTATCGCCTTCTAAAAAGTCTATGTTTTTTTCTACACAAAAAATTTTAACAGGATTTTGTTTTTTCTCTCGTCCTGTTTTTTTCTCTGATTTTGTAATAACTAGTGAAATATGAAAATGAGAATTTACTAATTTTTCTAGTAAATTTTTTGCATTTATATCTGAACCAAAAAATATTATATTATTTTTCATCTGGTTTTGCATTTTTCTGCAATTCTTTAAATAATTTTTTGCCCTCTGTGAATTTATATAATCTATCAGTAAAAATTACTCCATTTGTATGATCTATTTCATGTTGAAAAACAAATGAATATAATCCCGACACGCATATTTGTTTTTTCCCGCCATTAAAATCATCATATTCAACTGTAATTGTTTTGTGTCTTTTTGCTTTGCCATTTATTCCAGGAAAAGACAAACAACCCTCGTCAGATTTTGATTTTATTAAAGATTTTTTTACAATTTTAGCGTTAATAAATTCTTTTGGACCCTCTTCAGTATTTATAACTAATATTTTTTTATTTACTCCAATTTGATTTGCGGCAATTCCAATTCCGTCGTATTTAATCATATCGCTCGTCATTTGTTTGATTATTGATTTTAACTCAGGAGACGAAAAATTAGAAACTTCATCAAGTTTTGTCCGGAGGATTTTATTTGGGTATCTTACTATCATAATTTAAAATAATTTTTTTCTATTATATCAACATCTTCTAATACTTCTTTTATATTTGAAATATCAGAATCATTTTTATATTTTATTAATATATTTTTTATATAAAATGATCTAATCTTTGTGTTTTTATCAATTATTTCTAATAGATCCACGCTATTTCCCATATTTGATTTAATTTTATCATACAATTCAATTGTCTTTTTATCAAGTAGAGTTCTGTCAGTATCTTTTATGGTAATTTTTAATATATTTTCAAATGGAGGATATTTTAATAATTTTCTTGTTATCAGTTCATCTTCAATCATTGACGCATAATTATTATTTCTGATATATTCATGAATTTTTTGTTCAGATAAACATTGCACAATAATTTTTCTAGGTTTTAGAGAAACTAATTTTGAAATTAATTTAAAGAAATCTTCATTTGAATCAAAATTGTTATTTAAAAATTGATGTGAAAATGGAATCACAATTAAATCAAATTCAGCTTCTTTTATATAATCAATAATTATTCTTGTTGCAATTATAAAATCACTAGATTTAATTAATTTTAAATTTTGATAATTATCTTTGTCTATTGTTATTATTTTTTCCTTGTCTGCCGGCAGGTAGGTATCTTCAAAATTTTTCTTTATTATTTTAGTAAATTGCTGAGTGCCGATTCCATAATTATCAAATTTTACAGATGAACATTTCGGACAAGTTAGAGGAGCATCAAATGATTTTTCACAATTATAACAATGTAATTTATTATCTTTTATTGATAATACAGAATTACAATCAACACATTTAAAAACAAAATTACAATCATGACATTTTAGATTTTTACTATAACCCTTTTTGTTTAATAAAAATAAAACTTTTTTATTATTTTTTACTTCTTCTTCTGTAAAAAAGTGTAAATAATTTTCAAAATATTTTGTACTCATATCTAGTACTGAAATTTCTGTTTCAATCTTTTCTTTCGTCTCTAATAATTTTAACTGTTTTTCTTTTGCTAAATTATATAAATAAGCATTTGGTGAGTAGCTTGTAAAAATTATTTGTAAATTATTTATTTTTGCTAATTCTAGTATATTTGGTAAAAATTCAAATCTCGGATTTATATCAATTTGATTTAGGTTTTCATTTTCTGATTCATCAATTATTATAGTTCCAGTATTTTCCATTGCATAAAAAATTGACATTTTTGTTCCAATTATAAATTTCATCTTATTTTCTTTTATAGAATTCCAAATTTCATTATGTTTTAATTTTGATAAATGAGTATTTCCTGTAATAATCCTGTAATCATTACTATTATAAAAATTAAGCAAGTGAGAGAGAATACGCTCAATATGAATTTTTGTAGGACTTATTATAAAAGTTAATTTTCCATTTTTAGAATTTTTGTCAATGATATTTTTTATAAGTGATATTTTTTCATCAAAGAAATTATGTTTAAAAATAAATTTTTGATTTTCTAAAATAGAGGAGTTTATGTTTTTTAATTTAAAGGGGGTTTTATAAATAAAGAATTTCTCTTCTTTTTCTCTAATCTTATTCTTCATTGGTAGAGGAATTATATTATTTAAAAAATTTAAAGACGAAAAATTATAATTACAAAAAAAGTTATAAAAATCAATTTGCTTATATGAGATAATTGGATTTTCATCTGAAATCTTTATTACATTTTTTATATTTTTATTATCCAACTTAGTATCATTTTTTATATCAAAAACAATTCCCAATTTAGATGAATTTCTAAATGGAATCTCTACTAATTGGCCTGTTTTTAGATTTTTGGATAATTGACTAGGAATCCGATAATCAAGCAAATTTAGGCCTTTTTTGAGCTTTATAAGGGGTTTTATAAGTGCATATTTCATAAGTTAAGTATAGATTATAAAAGAGGAAGTGTGAAGTATTTCAACCTGCGAGGTGGAGCACCTTCGAAGTCGTCAACCTGCGAGGTTGATTTAACAAAAAAAGAGAGCCGAAGCTCTCATTGTTTGTTTTCAAAAATAAAACTCATTTCCCCACTTATCACAGTTCTCTTATTTATGAATGTGAATAGAATGAAGTCTTGTAACCTTTTGATTTCCTTGAAGTTTGTGAGTTGAAAAGTCATTTGGAATGTCTCTTCAACTCCGGTCCTTTTGTGGAAAGTCATCGCTACGTTTCTGTAGTATAATTCATAATTGATCGCAGCATCTCGAAATGCTGTTAATGAAATATCTATATTAACGAGCTTTTTCTCGATAATGTGATCTGCAAGTAGATAGCATGCTTGACTCAAACAGCGTAGATAATTTTCTGCCGTGACATATGGTACTGGTTTTGTTGTATAGGATTTGCCAACGACTTTACAGATTACATCAATTGACAACTTCCTGTCATCAAAAGAATAATTCTGTATAAATATACCCTCAGGTGGGTATATATCGGTTAATATATTTTCCATTGTATCCTCCAAGGATTTTTTATTTAATATGATATATTAGTACTAAACAATATATTTGTCAACTTTTAATTATATAAAAAATTGAGTATAATAATATTAATCAATAAGCTTAAATTAGCTATTTTTACTATTTAAATTTAATCAACCTGCGAGGTTGGCAACCTGCGAGGTCCAAATAAAATTTTATGACAGAAAAACAAGTTCTAAATCTCAGTGATGAATATGAAATTAGAATTAAAAGATTAGAAAAAATTAGAGAACTAGAAATCGATCCATATCCAGCAAAAGCTCAGCGTGATTATTATATAAAAGATGTGATTGATAAATTTGATGATTTGGAGAAAAAATCTTCTAAATTTTTTATTGTAGGAAGGCTTAGAAGTAACAGATCTCATGGAAATTTAACATTTGCTCAGATTCAAGATGATAGCGAAATGATTCAGATAGCACTTTCAAAGAAAGAAATCGGAGATGAAAAATATAAACAATTTGTAAATTTAGTTGATGTTGGAGATTTTTTAGAAATTCAGGGTAATTGTTTTACAACTCATAAAGGTGAGAAAAGTATAATGGTTAGTGATTGGAAATTTCTTTCAAAAGCCCTACGACCTCTTCCAGAAAAATGGCATGGATTTAAAGATGAAGAAGAGCGACTCAGAAAAAGATATTTAGATATATTATGTAATCCGGAAATAAAAGATATGTTTGTAAAAAGGTCAAAATTCTGGAATGCAATAAGAAAATTTTTATTAGATCGCGGATTTCTAGAAGTAGAAACGCCAGCACTTGAAGTAACAACTGGTGGCGCTGACGCAAGGCCATTTGTAACTCATCATAATGCACTTGATATTGATGTGTATTTACGAATTTCTATGGGTGAATTATGGCAGAAGCAATTAATGGTCGCTGGATATGATAAAACTTTTGAAATAGGAAGACAATTTAGAAATGAAGGAATGGATGCGGAACATTTGCAGGATTATACTCAAATGGAATTTTATTGGGCTTATGCTGATTATGAAAAAGGAATGGAATTAGTAGAAGAGATGTATAAGTATGTTGCCCAAGAAACATTTGGAACTCTAAAATTCAAAATAAAAGATTTTGATATTGATTTAGGAAAAAAATGGGAAAGATATGATTACAGAGAAATAATTATGAAATACACAGGAATTGATATTTTGAATACCGAGAAACAACAAATCAAAGAAAAATTACAAGAGTTAAAAATTGAGTACGACACAAAAGGATTTAATATTACAAGGGCAATTGATAATTTATTAAAATATTGTAGAAGACAAATTGCTGGTCCTGGATTTTTGATAAATGTTCCTGAAATTGTTTCACCTCTTGCTAAAAAATTAAACGGAAATCCAGAACTAACCCAAAGATTCCAACCAATTATCGCCGGGTCAGAATTGGGAAATGGTTACAGCGAGTTAAATGATCCAATTGATCAAGCACAGAGATTTCAAAGGCAAGAAAAACTTCGAAATGAAGGAGATGACGAAGCACAAATGTATGATCATGATTTTGTAGAAGCACTTGAACATGGCATGCCACCAACATGTGGCTTTGGATTAAGCGAAAGAGTGTTTGCATTCCTCATGAATAAATCAGCAAGAGAATGTCAGATATTTCCACTTATGAAACCAAAAGATTAATTTAAAATTAATAATATAAAAAAAGAAAATTTTTATTCATTTCTGCATCACTGTCATCCTGAACTTGATTCAGGACCTCAACGAGATTATTATTTCTTGATTCCGGATTAAGTCTGAAATGACAAAGCGATAAAAATTTTCTTAATAAATTTTTTAATTATTTAATTAAAGTTATATATGAAAAAAACACTTATCTCTATTTCTCTTTTATTAATTTTAACAGCATGTTCGGTAAAGAACACAAATGAACAAATTAATAATACAGACAATATTCAAAATCGAAACACTACAAATAATAATTTAACAAATAACGACAATACAATGCAGTATCCATTTAAAAAATTTGATAAAGATATAAAAGTCACCATAAAAACAAACAAAGGAGATATAAAACTAGAGGTTTATGGAACTAAAGCACCTATTACAGTAGGAAATTTTGTTTATCTTATAAATAAAGGATTTTATAATGGAATAAAATTTCATAGAGTTATAAATGATTTTATGATTCAAACCGGTGATCCAAATACTAAAGGAGTGGCAGGAAAAGATTTTGTCTATGATCCATACAACAATTCAAATAATTTACCAATTGCAGGAACAGCTAACGCTGGATATAAATTTGAAGATGAGTTTAGTAGTGATTTGAAATTTGATAAAGCTGGGGTTTTAGCAATGGCTAATTCTGGAGCAAACACAAATAGTTCTCAAATTTTTATAACACATTTAGAAACCCCATGGCTCAATGGTAAGCACACAATCTTTGGTCAGGTTATATCAGGTCAGAATGTTGTAAATGCTATTGAGCAGGGTGATGAAATAAAAGATATTATAATTGAAAATTAATAATATAAAAAGAAAATTTTTACCCACACATGTCATTCCGAACTTGTTTCGGAATCTCATAATAGAAAAGTAATTTTTGAGATCCTGAAATAAATTCAGGATGACAAAAGAGTGGTAGAAGCCAGTAAAAATTTTCTTAATAAATTTATGCTTGATATAAATAAAATAAGAGAACAAAAAGAAGAAGTTAAAAAAGCACTTCTTAAAAGAATGAAGAATGTTGATTTGGATATTGTTTTACATTTAGACGATAAAAGAAAAAAATTAATTCAAGAAGTTGATGAATTAAAATCAGAAAGAAATAAATATTCAAAAACAAAACCATCAGAAGAAATCATTAAGAAAATGAGAGAGCTCGGTGAAAAAATTAAAAAATTAGACGAGGATTTAGAAAAAACTGAAAAAGAATTTAAGGATAAATTATCAGGGCTTCCAAATATTCCAGCAGATGATGTGATGCCCGGCGGAAAAGAAAATAATAAGGTTATAAATACGTCTAAAGACAAACCACAATTTGATTTTCCAATAAAAGATCATGTTGAGATTGCAAAATCATGCGGACTTATTGATTATGAGCGAGCTGTGAAAATGTCAGGGTCTGGTTTTTGGGCATATACTGGTGATGGTGCGCTTTTAGAGTGGGCACTCTTAAATTATTTTATTGATTTTCATAGAGCAAATAAATATACATTTATAATTCCACCATTTATGTTAAATGAAGCATCTGCTTATGCTTCAGGACATTTGCCAAAGTTTAGAGAAGATTTATTTTGGGTGGAGGATGGACTATGTT
>JAQVMR010000038.1 GCA_028703545.1 Patescibacteria group bacterium | reverse complement strand
GGGGTAGAAATATAGATGATCTTTTGCATATTGCTGATGATACAAATTATACAAAACATCAGAAATCAAATATAGTCCCAGTAGAAAATAATGATAAAAAATCAACATTGTTTAAGGATGTGAAAATTTTAAACGATACAAAAATATATAATGTCACAGATCAAACAAAAAAAGACCAAACAGTCAAACAAAAAAAAATAAATTATACATTTAGTATTGTTTTATCTTCTTTATTTATAACATTATTTAGTGTGGTGATAATTTTAATAAAGGGAGATATAAGAAACACCATCCTAGGAGTATTTAGAATTCCATTTGAAATATTGATTTTTTTAATTTTAAGTTTATATATTATAAGAAGAAAGAGGCAAATTCCAAAAATTTCAGGAATTGTTTGTGCAAAAACAGGATTTTGTTCAGGAATTTTTATCTCATTTTTTAAATTTTTTTATTTTAGGAGTCTCTGGACAATATTTAATATCATAACAGAAAGTTTGTTTTTATTACTACTTGGTTTAATATTCGGTCTTGTTTTTGGGGGGCTTTTTTATTCAGTTAATTCATCAATAAAACAAAAATATGCAAGAAATAAATAATGTACAAAAAAATTATAAGATCTCGGCATTAAGTTATTTATGGATTACATGTATTATCCCACTAATTTTTTCAAAAGATGAGTTTGTCAAATTTCACGCTAAACAAGGTTTGATTTTATCTATAATACAGATTGTCTCCAGTTTTTTAATTATTATTCCTGTTTTAGGTTGGATTTTTAAAATATTAATAATTTTTATTACTTTTTTAGCAATAAAATCAGCACTATCTGGTGGAAAATGGAAAATCCCCTATATTTATGAATTATCACAAAGAATTAATATAAAATAATTCTTTGATTTTATTTGATATAAAATTATGAAAAATACAAAAATTATAGCAACAATAGGCCCAGCTTCATCAAATTATAATACTCTTTTAGAAATGGCAAAAAATGGAATGAATGTTTGTAGGTTAAATTTTTCTCATAATTCACACGCTAGTCATCTTTCGCTTATAAAAAATATTAGAAAAGTTAGCAGGGATCTAGATGTTCCAATTTCAATAATGCAAGATTTACAGGGTCCTAAAATAAGAGTTGGGAATATTTCTGATTCGGGGGTAAAAATTGACAAAAATGAAAAAATTATTTTAATTCATGACAAGATTGTAAACTATCAATTACTAGTTGGTTCTGGAAATAAAATTATTCCAGTTTCTTTTCCTATTCATAAAATTGTAAAAAAGAATACAAGTATAATGATTCATGATGGACTTTTAGAATTAAGAGTTTACAAGCTTGTAAAAGATTCTGTTTGCTGTGATGTCATAAAAGGAGGAACTGTTTTTTCTTTTAAGGGTATAAACATTCCAAATGTTAATATAAAAGAAAAAGCTTTAACAAAAAAAGATTTAAATGATTTAAAATTTGGACTTAAAAATGGTATTGATTGGGTTGCTTTATCATTTGTAAAGACGTCTAGGGATATAAAAAATATAAAAAATACAATAAGGAGATTAAAGCAAAATGCAAATGTAAGGGTTATGGCAAAAATTGAGACTCCAGAAGCCCTGAAGCATATAGATGAAATTATAGCAGAATCAGATGGAATTATGGTTGCTCGTGGAGATTTGGGAGTTGAAATACAAGTTGAAAAAGTGCCAATTATACAAAAAGATTTGATTTTAAAATGTTTACATGTTGGAAAACCAGTTGTTGTTGCGACACAAATGCTTGAGTCAATGGTAAAAAATATAAAACCAACTAGAGCTGAGGTGTCAGATGTAGCAAATGCTGTAATTGATCATGCTGATGCAGTAATGTTGTCAGAAGAAACTGCATTTGGAAAGTATCCAATAGATACAATAAAAGTTATGTCGCGTGTAATTGATATAACAGAAAAATCTCACTATGATGATTCTTTAAAAATTAACTCAGTTGAAAGGTTAAAAAATGTATTAGCCATTTCAGAATCAGTAAGAGAATTGGTTTTAAATACGGAGGCTAAAATAATTGTAGTTGCAACAAATTCGGGTTATAGCGCAAGAATGATTGCGAAATTTCGCCCAGAAACAAAAATTGTTGCACTTGTTAATGATGAGAGAGTGAGGCGTCAATTATCTTTAGTCTGGGGAATTTATTCTTATAAAATGCCAAAATGTAAAAACATAGAGGAATTAATTAGGAAAATAATGCTATTTATAAGAAATAATAAATTAGCAAAACGTGGTGATATGGCGGTAATAGTCACTGGCCAACCAGTTGGAATGAAAGAGAATATGAATCTTATAGAATTGAAGAAAATATAAGTTTAATGTTAAAATTTTTTATTTAAAATTAATATAATATGAAGAAAAAAATTATAATTTTATCTTTATTATCAATTTTATTTGTAGGAGTTTTTTTATTAGCACTTTATTTGAAGGCAAATTTAGCTAAGAATCATAAACAAATAGTTATAGAACAAGATAATACAGAAAAACATTTAGATGTAATGGGATTAGTATTAAAAGTTGAACAAAACAAACAAGAAATATTGCTTAATTTTTATACAAATGAAAGATATTTATGTGGAGACTTAAATTATATTTTTAATGTTGATAAAGAAAAGTCTATTATAAATCTAGAATTAGAAAATATTACTGAAAAAATTATATGTGAAAAAAATCCGAGAATAATTGAAAAAAGAGAGATGATTGGGTCAATAAAAAATCGGGATTTAAATATATATTATAAAAATAAGATTTTAAAATATAAGATGGTTGTTGATAATAACAATTTACAAATTTTTAATATAGAAAATACAGAAGATCAGAATATTGTAAAATTTGAAAGTAATAATTATCTACTGTTGGCTAATAATATACTAAGGCTTAGAATAGATTATTATGATAAAAGGGCAGAGCAGGGGGTAAATAATTTGCTTAAAAGATTGGAGTTTTCTAAAAAAGAAGTAAAAATTGATGATACGCAAATCGCTTTTTCAAATCTTACAAGCATTTCTTATAAAACAAATGCACCATATAGTGTTGTAAAATATCTTACATTTGATGATGAAAATTTATTAAAAACAATTGTATTAGAATTTAAAACAATCGATTGTTATAAAGATAATGCAGATCACAACAATTGCATATCTCTTGATTTTAGAACCAGTACGGGAAAAAGATATTGTACTTGGCTTAATGCAATTTATTAATATTATAAAAATATGCAAAAACAAAGAAATAAATATGTTTTATGGTTTGATGAACTAACAATAAAAGATGTGGAGTTAGTTGGTGGAAAAAATGCTTCACTCGGAGAAATGTATCAAAAGCTTGGAGACAAGGGAGTCCCTATACCAAATGGATTCGCAGTAACAGCAGAGGCTTATTGGTATTTTTTAGAACATAATAAAATAAAAGAAAATATAAATAAAATACTTAGAGGTTTAAAGACGGATAAAATAAATGATTTGAAAAATAGAGCAAAAAAAATAAGAGAATTAATTTTAAAATCAGAATTTCCAGAAGATCTAAAAGAACAAATTTTAGATTCATATAAAAGATTAGCAGAATTTTATAAAACATCAATTTTAAATTGCGATGTTGCTGTTAGATCTTCTGCCACAGCCGAAGACACAGTTGATGCTTCATTTGCCGGTCAACAGGAATCGTATTTAAATATAACAGGAGAGCATGCAATACTTGATTCTGTAAAAAAATGTATGGCTTCGCTTTTTACAGATCGTTCAATTTCTTATAGATGTGATAAAAAAATTAGTCATTTTAAAATTGCCCTATCAGTTGTAGTTCAAAAAATGGTAAGATCAGATTTAGCATCATCTGGAGTAATGTTTTCAGTTGATACTGAATCAGGATTCCCAGGAATTGTTGTAATTAATGCTGCTTATGGATTAGGGGAATATGTTGTAAAAGGAGTTGTAACCCCAGATGAATATCATGTCTATAAACCAACCTTAGAAAAAAAATACAATTCAATAATTGGAAAAGATGTTGGAGAAAAAGCAAAAAAATTAGTTTATGCAACTGGTGGAACTGGTTTTACCCAAAATGTTGATGTTCCAATTGAGGAAAGACTAAAATTTGTTTTAAGTGATGATGAAATAATACAACTTGCAAAATGGGCTGTAATGATTGAGAAACATTATAAAAAACCAATGGATATGGAATGGGCAAAAGATGGAGAAACTAAAAAATTATATATTGTTCAGGCGAGACCAGAAACAGTTACATCGCGTGAAAATAAAAATATTTTGACAGAATATTCTATAAAAGAAAAAGGAAAAATAATTTTAAACGGTGAATCAGTTGGTAAAAAAATTGGATCTGGCCCTTCTCGTGTTGTAAAAAATGTAAATGAGTTAGTAAATTTTAAAGACGGAGAGGTCTTGGTTGCTGAGATGACAGATCCTGACTGGGAACCAGTTATGAAGAAAGCAGGTGCAATTGTAACAAATTCTGGTGGAAGAACATGTCATGCTGCAATTGTTTCTCGTGAACTTGGGATTCCATGTGTTGTGGGTACAACAACAGGAACTTCAAAATTAAAAAATGGACAAATTGTTACAGTTGACTGTTCTCTTGGTGAAGAAGGATTTGTTTATGACGGTAGAGTTCCATTTGTAAAAAAAGAAATAAATTTAAAAAATTTGAAATTACCAAAAAATGTCAAAATAATGATGAATGTTGGAAATCCAAGGCAGGCTTTTAGAGATTCAATGATTCCAAATGCAGGAGTTGGACTCGCAAGAGAAGAATTTATAATTTCAAATTACATAAAAGTTCATCCATTAGCACTTCTAGAGTTTTCAAAAGTAAAAGATAAAAAAGAAAAAGAAATAATAAGACAATTAACCGTTAATTATAAAAGTAAACCAGAATTTTTTGTTGAAAAGTTAGCTGAGGGTGTGGCTAGAATTGCAGCAGCATTTTATCCAAAAGATGTAATTGTAAGATTGTCTGATTTTAAATCAAATGAATATGCAAATTTATTGGGTGGAAAATACTTTGAGCCAAATGAGGCTAATCCAATGATAGGTTGGCGAGGTGCTTCTCGTTATTATGATCCTAAATATGAAAAAGCATTTAGATTGGAGTGTATTGCACTTAAAAAGGTAAGAGAACAAATGGGTCTTAATAATGTAAAAATTATGATTCCATTTTGTAGGACCATAGAAGAAGGAAATAAAGTTATAAAAATAATGGCAAGTGAAGGATTGAAGCGTGGTAAAAATGGATTAGAAATTTATGTAATGTGCGAAATTCCATCAAATGTAATATTGGCAGATGATTTTGCTAAAATTTTTGATGGATTTTCAATTGGTTCAAATGATTTAACGCAATTAGCACTTGGTGTAGATAGGGATTCATCAATGGTTTCCCATATTTATGAAGAGAGAAATGAAGCAGTAAAAACATTAATTAGAAATGTTATTGCTGTTGCAAAGAAAAATAAAAGAAAAGTTGGGATTTGTGGTCAGGCACCAAGTGATTTTCCAGATTTTGCAAAATTTTTAGTAAAAGAAAAAATTGACAGTATATCACTAGTGCCAGATTCTGTTGTTAAGACAATTTTAATGTTAAAGAAAAAATAGATTCAAATAAATAGGAGGAATTATGGGGGATAGACTTAGTGAATTTGAAAAAGAAAAGGCTTATAAGTTGGAAGAAATAAAAGAAGTTGAAGAAGAAATTCATTTTAGTTCTGATTTATGTGATGGATTATTTTTAATGCGCAAACCATGTCACCATATTGGTGGTACATGTATTCATGAATTTGGTATTTATCACAGCAAATCAGGCGAGTTAATTTTTTTTCACAGATGTGATCATTGTTTATATTCAGTAAGAATTAATCAAGAATATTACCACAGGGCAAGACAAATTTATGATTCAGGTGGAGATTACATTGACTAATTTTTTATTTGTAATATAATGTTTATTATAACAATTGTTAGGAGGTAAAATGTCAAGTAAGAACAAGAATTCGGGATTCGTAGTCATTTGTGATGAAGATGGTAAGATTTTAGATTTGCCACCAGTAAATGATGAAAGCGAAAAAACAGATGAAGCAGTGCGTTCTGAGTCCAGAGGTGGAAAGAAGCATCATTTATCCAATTCTGGTACAAAGCGTCCTGGGTGTATGAGGCAATAAATTTCAATAACTTCAAAAGCTCGACAGCGATGTCGAGCTTTTATTGTATAATATAGTGTAAATTTTATATATAAATAGTTAATTAATTTATTATATATTTTATTAATAAAAATTATTTTTTTGTATTTTTTTGTTCTTTTGCATATAAAATATAAGAATAGATCATTGTTCCAAAAACTGTTAATAATATTCCCAATAAAAATAATATCGTTGAATATTTCACATTTAAATATGGAGATATGATTATAATTAAACCAAATATGACAAAAGTCCAAGCGCCAAATTTATGTGTTTTATTCCAAACATATTCTGATGATAATGTCCATGGAGTTTTGATTCCAACAAAATAATTGTTTTTTATTTTACTCATATATTTGCCCATTAGTATAATCATAAGTCCAATAATTAAACTCACAGATTTGCTAACAGGGATCTTGTATCCCAAATTAACAAGGGTTGCAATTAGAAAAATTAAAAAAAGAACTCCTATTGTTGTTGTTTTTAGAATTAAATATGTCGTTTCAAATTCTTTATACCTTTCCTTTTTTGGATCTATTTTTGGCAAAAAGTAAAACATTATATACATAAAAACTATAAGACATGGAAAAAATATTGTATGAAAATTTTTAGAACTCCATCCATCTGCAACTCCTTGAAAATTCCAGTGTGTTATAACTCTTTTTGGTAGATGGTTATAAGTTACAACGCTTATAATTATTGTAGCAATTATAAATATAATAGGTATAAATTCTTTTTTTAAATTATTGTTTGGCATATCAATTTTTAGTCTAAGTAATTATTAATATTTTATTTTTATTATTCTTTATATTCATTATTCAATATTAGTTTTATGAAATTTAATCAATATCTTTATTTTTGCATAGTTTTAATAAAAAGTAAAACAAAGAGTTATTTTAAAAACTCGACAATAGTGTCGAGTTTTTTATTTTTTAAAACTATTTTCTATTCTATCCAATCTGTTTGAGTGTTTTTTTTGTATTCTTTTACTAATTCAATTTTTCCAGGAGCGGTCCATAGTGCTATGAGCTCTCCCAGCATATCACAACAACTCTTTCGTTTACAACCCACGTAACCACCAGGAAAATCATTGTTTTTTATTGCGTACTTTGGAATTTTGAATGTTCCTTTTGGATTTTGTAGAGTAATTAAATTTCCGATAAATATTGGATTACCACACCATATGCATCTTATTGTCATCTTTTCAAGGCATTTATGACAATAGGGCACATTTTTATCCATTATTTTGATAATAGATGAAAATCCGTTAAAAGTTATGACATCCTTTAGGTGTGTATAATGACCGCACTTAGCAGGAATTTTTTTTCTAAAAGTTCTTAAAAAGAACTTAATTAGAATGATTTTAATCACATAAAGAGTTTTGTAACAAAAGGTTATAAGCTTTTCTAGTAACTTTTGAAATATTTTCATTTTTCCTCCAGATTGATTTATTTTTTTGAAAAATATAATTATGCGTTTCAATAATTGTTAAATATAATTTTGCTTTGTATTCTTGATTATATAAAGTATTATAGTTTGGCTTGGCGGAGAGGACAGGATTTGAACCTGCGATACCTTTCGGTATACCCGCTTTCCAAGCGAGCGCACTAAGCCACTATGCGACCTCTCCAGTATTTTTCTTTGTATCTTCTAATAAAAATTTTAATCTTTCTCTTCCTTTACCAGATTTTAAAAATTTTTCTTCTTTTCTTGCATCAATGTTTGATAAAAATAATTCATAATATATTAATTTCCAGGGAATACCTTTTGAGGTATATTTACTTGATCCGCAGTTATGCTTTCTTATTCTTTCTTTTAAATTACTAGAATATCCTACATAATATTTATTTATCTTTTTACTATATATTATATATACATAAAACATATATTTACAAATAACTTTAGCCACCCCGCCCTAGGCGGGTTCGCCTTGGGCGAATATGCGACCTCTCCAGTATTTTTCTTTGTATCTTCTAATAAAAATTTTAATCTTTCTCTTCCTTTACCAGATTTTAAAAATTTTTCTTCTTTTCTTGCATCAATGTTTGATAAAAATAATTCATAATATATTAATTTCCAGGGAATACCTTTTGAGGTATATTTACTTGATCCGCAGTTATGCTTTCTTATTCTTTCTTTTAAATTACTAGAATATCCTACATAATATTTATTTATCTTTTTACTATATATTATATATACATAAAACATATATTTACAAATAACTTTAGCCACCCCGCCCTAGGCGGGTTCGCCTTGGGCGAATATGCGACCTCTCCTTGTAATATATATAATATTGATTTTTTTGTATTATTGCAAGCCTTACTGTCTTATAGAATGTATTGTATAATTAAAACATATAAAAATAATAATGATTTATGAAAAATAATTTTAAACAGCTAAAACAAGAAGTTTTGAATATTTTACAAAATGGGCGTCCAGATTGGGACATTCCACATACACTAACATCTGTTTATTATATGAAGAAATTATTAAAAAAAGAAGCTGGCGATAAAAAAATATTAATAACAACAATGTATTTGCATGATATTGGTTATTCATGGGTTCGTAGAGATTTAAATAAAAGGGATAATGTTATAAAATCAAAACCAGATCATATGAAAAATGGAGTAATTTTTGGAAGACAGATTTTGGATAAATTGAATTATACAGATGATGAAAAAAAACAAATTTTACATTTAATAGGAATTCATGATAATTTAAATGATTTTTTTGATATAAATAAACAATTGGTTTTTGAAGCTGATTCTTTAGCACAAGTTGA
>JAQVMR010000037.1 GCA_028703545.1 Patescibacteria group bacterium | reverse complement strand
ATTATTGGAAATGGAGATCTAAAAAACCATTATGAGAATCTAGCAAAGGAATTGAATATTGCAGATAAATTAGTTTTTCTTGCTTCTCTAGATAATCAAGAATTAAAAAAATATTACTCTAGTTGTGATTGTTTTATTTTTCCATCGCTTACAAGAAGTGAAGCATTTGGAATTGTACAAATTGAAGCAATGGCAAGTTCAAAACCAGTAATTTACTCTGATTTACCTGGAGTAAGAATGGTTCCCATTGATGGCCAAACTGGATTTTTATTTAAAAGCGGGGATCATAAAGATTTGAAAGATAAAATAGAAAAATTATTTAATGGCAATTTATTAGAATTTTCAAAAAATTCCAGAAAAAGAGTTGAAGAAAATTTTAATGAATTATATTTAACAAAAAAATTAAACTCTATTTATGAAAATTTGTATAATTAATCATCTTTTTTATCCGGATCGTCGTGGCGGAACAGAATCTGTTGTTGAATTATTAGCAAAAGAATTAAAAAAATTAAATCACAAAATTTTTGTTATTAGCTGTGGTGAAAAATTTAAAATAACAACAGAGGAAGAATTAAATAACATTAAAATATATAGAATAGGGTTTGAAAAATATTTTTCTTTTCAAAATATAAATAGTCAAAGCTTTATAAAAAGATTACTGTGGAGAATCAATCAATTTCACAATAAATACTCATTTAATGCTGTTTATTCTATTTTAGAAAAAGAAAAACCTGATTTAGTCTTATCTCATGGAATTTTGGGTCTTGGTTATAATATTTTAAACGCTATAAATGTTCTAAATTTAAATCACATTCATACTATTCATGATATTCAATTAATAGAAGCATCTGGTGTTTTATTACCGAATACAAAAATTGATTCTCTAAAAAATAAAATATATACAATTTTTACAAAAAATTTATTTAAGGGAGTCAAAAAAATTGTATCTCCTTCTGAAATTTTACTTAAACTACACTTAAAAAGAGGTTTTTTTCCAATTGCAGATACAAAAATAATTTATAATCCACTTATAATGTCAGAAAAAATTGAAATTAGTAAATCAGATGAATTAAGATGTCTTTACTTGGGAATGCTTGAAGAACAAAAAGGTGTAAACATGCTCATGCGTGTATTTAAAAAATTAGATCAAAATAAATTTAGCTTAAAAATTGCCGGGAGGGGGTCGCTAAGTGAAAAAATAAAAAATATAGCGCAAACAATGAGCAATGTATCATTTGAAGGAGAATTTGATTGGGATATAGAAAAAAAATTATTTGAAAATACTGATTTGCTTATAGTTCCATCTCTTTGTTTTGAAAACTCTCCAATGGTAATTTACGAGGCAATGAAAAGTGGAATTCCCGTTATTGCGTCAAGAATTGGTGGAATTCCTGAGATAATCATAAATGAAAAAAATGGGTATTTATTTAATACTGGAGATGAAAATGATTTAAGAAAAAAACTTGAATATATATCTCAAAATAAAAATCTCATAGAATATATGAAGAATAGCTGTATTGAAAAAGCAAAAGAATTTGAAATATCAAAATATATAAAAAATTTATTAGAATTTAATAAATTGTAAGCTTTAAGAATTGGGGGCTAAATTTTAATCTCTAATATTAGGAACGTATTGAAAAATATAAGCTTTTCCAGCATCAATTTCAATCCACCTATAAGCAAGTTTTTTATGTTCCTCTAGTAACTTATCTGTATAATCCCAATAATTATTTAAAACAAATATAACTAGAGTTGCTCCTGTTTTTTCTGTTACATTTTTTACAATCTGTAATTTGTGTGATTCTTCTTTTGTCATTTGTATAAAATCAGAATATATATTTCCCCTTATATTTGTTGGTAGAGAATAATAAAACTCCGAAGCAAAATATTTTTTAAATCCATAATTATCTATTAACGCAGCACCAACACTTTGATCGGCAAGTACAACATAATTACTTTTCTCAAAATTGTTCTCAATATAATCAACTATTTTATAATGTGCACTTGAAACACTGTAACCTTTAAAATTTTCATATTTATCGGAGCGTGGGTAGCTCAAATAAAATGAGATTGTAATGAGAGAAGAAAAAAATACAACTATAAAAAATTTTAAAATGTTTTTATTTAAAATAAAAGTTTTGAATATAGAAGCCATGCCTAATATAAAAAATGGTAAAAGAAAATAAAAACTCAAATCAAAAATTCTTGTTGCAAAAACAGATAGAAATGGAAATTTTATAAACTGAATCACGAGTAAATAGTTTATTAAAAGAATTGAAAACATTGCTATATAAATAAAATATTTTTTTAGTCGCTTATAATATAAAACAAATAAAAGTCCTAATATTGAAATAAGTATTATAAAAAAATTTATATTATTAAAATAAAAATAAATAAAATCAAAAATATTTACAAAACGAGTATAAAATAAATTTTGAGGTATAAGAGTCTTTAATAAATTAACACTTGATAATTGCTCTATTTTTGAAAAATCCAACTTATTTAAATAATTATATATCCAAAATGATACAGGAAGTGCAACGCATGATAAACAATAAGCTAATATTCCTAAAATAAACCTTATAAGTGTATAAATTTTTAACCCATATAAAATAAGTAGTAAAAATACAAAAATGAGAGCAGGTAAACCACTTATTGGATGAATAAAGCAAATTGAAATTGCAATTATAAAAAGAGGAATAATACTAAATAATTTTCTATTTACATAAGAAATTGATAAAAATATCAAAACTATTGTAAGTAAATTAGCAAGCGCTTGGGGAGTTGTATAAGTAAAATTGGAAAAGGGAATAATTAAAAATATCAAAACACAGCAAAAAATTACTTTTTTATTTATATTTAAATTATCTTTAAGTGATTGAAATACAACTATTGGCAAAAAAATTGATGATAGTAGTGGAAGTAAAATTTTGTCAAAAAATTGAATAGAAAGCATAAAAATCTTTGATAAAAAGACAACTAAACTATATTGACCTATATAATAAAATGGTTTTGGTAAAAAAGTTCCATAATTGAAAATCATTTTCTCCGATGCCTGATGTAAATAAGGATCGTAACCAAAGCCAAGTTTATAAATAAATAAAATAATAGAGAAAGATAAAAAATAATGAATGCTTGCAAATATCAAAAAAAATTTTTGTTTGCTAATCGAGAATAGTAAAAATAAAACAAGGGTTCCTACTAAATATAAGATAAAAAAATTACTAGAAATAATTTTCCATGGTGTGTTTATTGAATCACTCGTGCCCTTTAAATATAAATATTTAATCTGAAGATAAAACAAAATCAGATAAATTATGGCTAGTATTATTTTAAAAAATAATAAATATGTCGGCTTTTCAATATTAAACTTAATTTTTAATGGATGATGAATCAGAGAAAACCCCAAAAACAAGGGAGCAAAAACACAAATAATTATTATTGAAATATTATAAATTCCCCATAAATAATAAAAAATACTTCCAAAAATCATTATATATGAAACGAGGAGTATTATACCAAAAATAAGTTTTGATAATATGTTGTATTTTCTAAAAAATAAATGTCCAAAAAACAACCCAAAAAATAAAAAATACAAAATTCCAATTACAATTGATAAAATTTGATTTTGTAAATAAAAAAAATTAAAAATAAGAGCTAAAAGTAGCACAACACAACTAATATAATATGTTTTCCAATTAATTTTCATGATATAGATATTTTAACATAAAAAATAGCATATTTAAATAAATTCTCATATTTACTTTTATCTTAAAAAATGAGAATATGTAAATATAATTTTAAAATTATGATTCTATCGATACTAATATTAATAATAGCATTTATTTTACTTATAATTGCTGTTATTCAATTTTTTAATATTATATTTCGTGGATATGCTCCGCTTTTTTCTACAAATAAAGTTTTTATAAAAAAAATACTAGAAGAAATTGACAAGAATCAAAACTATAATATTTATGAACTTGGTTGTGGATTTGCCAAATTTTTAATCATGGCTGAAAAAACTCTACCCAATTCAAAATACGTTGGTATAGAATATTCATTTTTACCATATATGCTCACAAAAATAAAACTTAAATTAATTAAAAGTAAAATAAAAATTGTTTGTGAAAATTTTCTAAAAACCAATTTACAAGATGCACATATAATTTATTGTTATCTCATACCAGATGTAATGGAAAAATTAAGTCAAAAATTGAAAAATGAGTGTAGTAATACATTGATTGTTAGTTATAGATTTTCAATACCAAATATCAAATTAGACAAAACTATAAATTTTGGAAATAATAAGTTTTACTTCTATAAAATATAATAATATTGTAACTTTTTTTATATATACTTAAATGATATAATAAAAATAATGAATTTTAGCAAATATCATATTATTCCGCTTATTTTAGGCATCTTTATACTTGGCCTATTTTTCTGTTTTTACAATTACTTCAACATTAATAATAATTATAATCCACCTGTTTTTAATTCACCAGACGAAACCTCTAATTACTTTTTTGTTAAAAATTTTGCTGAAAATAGTTCAATATCTAAAAAATTAAATTATAATTCAGGTGAAATTTCAAATGTCTCCAATTTAATTCACCCAAGAAGTATAACAGTAAATAATTTTAATTTAATTCCAATTAGTTTTATTGGTCTTATTTTAATCTATGGTTTGATTGCAAAAATTTTTGGACTTTGGATTATACAATATCTAACTCCTATTTTTTCAATAATTGCAATAATTTTTCTTTATTTATTACTAAAAAAGGTATTTAATAAAAAAATTGCTATAATTTCTTCAATTTTAACTTTAATAAATCCTGGATTCTGGTATTTTTCATCAAAACTTTTAATGCATAATATGCTTTTTATTTCTCTCTTAATTATTTCTTATTATTTTTTAATTTTATCAACACAGAATAAAAAAATAATAAGCTTTATTCTTTGGGGATTTTTTCTTGGATTATCGCTTATTACAAGAACTTCTGAGTTTTTATGGGTTTTATTGAGCATAATACTTATTTTAATTTTTTATAAAGTAAAAATAAATTATAAAATTCTTTTAGCATTTTTAATGTTTATCTTTGTGTTTGTTCCGGTTTTTTATTTTAATAAAATACATAATGCCTCTTATTTTCAATTTTCATATGCTGATAATATTGATACAAGCGTTGTTTCTAGCCAAATATCAAGCACTAGAACAAACATATTAACAAAAACACTTAGTGCAATTTTTCCATTTGGAATAAATATCAAAAATATTCTTTATGTAATTTATCATTTCTTTCTAAAATTAAACTGGATTTTTTGTTTATTATTGTTTTTGGGGCTCCTAATCTTATTTATAAAAAGAAAGAATATTTCAAAAAAAGATTTTGGATTTATAATTTTATGGTTTTTGATAAGTGGTTATTTATTTATTTACTATGGAAGCTGGAAAATATCTGATACGGCAATAGTAAATTCTATTACAATTGGAAGTTCATATATAAGATATTTATTAGCATTTTTTATTTTATCAAATATTCTCATAGCAATATCTATAAATAAATTAAAAAATGATAAATTAACAATAATAATTATAAGCATTATAATGGCAATATTTGCAAATATTTCTCATTCAATGGTTTATGATTCAAATATTGACGGTGAAAAAATGATCAGTAAAAATATTAGTAAATTTTATAATTTAAAAAAATTAATTATTGAAAAAACAGAGGATAATGCAATAATATTTACAAATAGATCTGATAAATTTATATTCCCTGAAAGAAACGTTGTATTTTTATATGATTATGATATTTACAATTATGAAAATTTAGAAAAATTTAGGGATATAAAAATTCCTTTGTATTATTTTGATAATAAAAAAGAATTAAAAAACACAAAACAAAATATAGAATTAGAATCAATTTTTATAAGTGGAGAGTATTTTTTATATAAAATAAATTTTACAGATGAAACATAATATAAAATTTTTAATTTTTAGAATATTTTTTAATGTTCTACTTTGGGGAATTTTTTTTGTTACTTTATATAATTTAATACAAAAAGACCTAACTCTAGACGGAAAACTTGAAATTACATCAGATTTAAACAAAAAAAATCCATTTATATCAGTAATATTTCCTGAACATCGTGCTATAAAAAAAGATAATTACTATGAAATAAATGATGAACCTGTTTATTTTACAGTTAGAAGTCCTATAAACTTTAATAGAGCTGAAGTAAATATTGAGTTTGATCCTGGAAAACAAGAATCAATTTCTGTGGGTTATGCTGATAATAAAGAGGTCTGGAGTTATAAAATACACACTATTTATAATGAAACATTAAACAATATAAAATGGGCGACATTAACTGATGAAAAAAATACTTTATGGCAAAAAAATAAAGACTTCATATCAATTGATGATTTCTATCAAAAAATACAAAAATTAGATGGAGTTGCTGCTCATGATTTTAACCTCGGAGAGCATTTTTATATCAAAGATTATAAAAAATCAGAAAAACAAATTGAGATAAATCATTGTTTACGAGGAGAATTAAAATTTTATACCTACATAAAAGACGAAACACTAGATTTTACATTTACAGTTTATGATATAAACCGAACAAGTGGTAGCGACAATATATTTATTAAAGTTTACGACAATAGTAACAGGGTTATTTATTCAAAAATGATTGAAGATTCAAATAAAAAAACAGATGGGGCTGATGAAAACGCAAAATATGTATCAATTTTAATACCCAATTTAAAAGAAGGAGTATATAAAATAGAATTTTTAACAAACGATGACAATATAATAAGAACAATTAAAACATCACAAAATTTATTTTCAATAATAGATGTGGCTTATTTATGTGATAATCCCGAATATGCATATAAATTTTTTAATTTAGGTTTTAAGCCAAGCGAAATTTATGCCGTGGGAAATACTTTATCGTTTTATACAGCACATAAAAATGGCCTGCAAAATATTTCTATAAATGGGAAAAATGTATCTGTTGCAAAACAACACAATTGGTATAATTTTGAAAATGGTTCACAGATGGCAAAAATCCTTATTCCAAAAAATGATATAAAAATTTCAACTCGTGGACTTATGTCATTTTCAAAAGATATGTATTTTAATCCGGAAATAGTAAACTTAGAAAATTATTCTGAATCACATGACATAAAATATTTAATTGCTCAATATAAAATACCTGAAAAAATCAAAGATAATTGGCAAAAAAACACAGTATATTTTGATTTAAATGATGCAAAAATAGAAAACGGAAATCTAAAATTTATAATTTCCTCCCCTAAATTAAAATTCAACAAAGGATTTATCAAAATAAAAAATATTTCTGTAAAATTAATTAGCGATGAACAAATTTCAAAACACGGAGCATATCAAAGATTATTTGACCCAATCCTAAAAAAAATATCAACAAATTATAATAATTTTATAAACAAAATTTCTAATATATGGCATCTAAAATAAAAATATTATTATTGGATTTTACAATTTTTTGTATATTTTCTTATGTAATGTTTTACATTTTTGAATTTATAAAACCCGGACTTGTTTCAAATTATATTGACTTAAATAAATTATTCTTATATTTATTTGGAGTAATTATTTTTACAACTCTAATCTCGCAAATTAAAAAAATTACATAATATTTTAACCATTTCGTCAATTATTGATTAAAAATAGTTATAGTTATATACTTAAAAATCAGGAATAAATAATATATAAATTCTAAAATTATGGAGTTATTTAATGGACTAATTATAAAAAAACTGGAAAAATATCATGATGATCGTGGATGGCTTTGTGAGGTGTATAGGGAGGATGAAATAAAAAATATAATATCAAAAAAGGGAAACTCAGAATTTGATACTTATAAACCAGTAATGACCTATGTTTCTGTAACAAATCCGGGAATAGTTCGTGGTCCTCATGAACATAAATTTCAATCAGATTGTTTTGTTTTTACTGGGCCTGGAAATTTTTCACTATGCCTTTGGGATAATAGAAAAGATAGCGAGACATACGGGATATATATTGAAATGAAAGTCGGAGAAATCAACCCAATGTGTATAATTGTTCCTCCTGGAATAGTACATGGTTATAAATGCATTTCAGATATTCCAGCTTGGTCAATAAATTTACCAGATAAATTATATAAAGGCCCCGATAAAACAGAAGAAGTTGACGAGATAAGATGGGAACAAGTTGAAAATTCACCATTTAAAATTAATTAAAAAAATAAAAAATAAATAAATGGGCTTAATAATTATTAAAACAATATATATATTTGTAATGGCTACTGTTTTAGCGGCACTGGAAGTACAAATTGAAGCAGGTAGTGGGTGGGCAAAAAACATTCCAACTTGGCGTCCGGATCCAAATAAGTGGTATTCAAAGCTTTATAAAAAAATTATGAGTGGAAAGGAATTAACGGGTTATCATTTTTTTATGTTTGGTTTTGTATTTTTAATATTCCACCTACCATTTTTCTTTAATTTAAAATGGAATCTTTCTCAAGAATTAAATATATTATGTATCTTTTTAATATTTATAGTAATTTGGGATTATCTATGGTTTGTAATAAATCCTCATTTTACAATTAAAGATTTTAAAGGAGATCATATTTTTTGGCACAGTAAGTGGTTGTTCAATCTTCCAACAGATTATTGGGGTTCTATTGCAATATCACTAATATTAGCATTTATAAACGATAAATTTTTAAATCCCAATTATATCAAAGAGTGGTTTATATTTTTTATAACAATAATTATTTTAACATTAACAACTAAATGGTTTATAAAAACATTTAAACCTGAGTGGGAGTAGATTAAATTTATGGATTGTATTTTTTGTAAAATTATAAATGGAGAAATTCCCTCATATAAAATTTATGAGGATGAATTTACTTTTGCAATTCTTGATATAAATCCAACATCACATGGTCATGTTTTAATACTGCCAAAAAAACATTTTGAGATGACAGAAAATACAGATGATGAAATTTTAGAAAAAATGATTATAAACACAAAAAAAATTGCTACAAAAATAAAAGAAATATTAAAATCAGATGGTTTTAATATTAATATTAATAATGG
>JAQVMR010000036.1 GCA_028703545.1 Patescibacteria group bacterium | reverse complement strand
GTCTTAATTATTTAACCCCACAAGAAGTCCTTGATTTAGAAAGAAACAAACAAAAAAGAAACAAAAATATGTTTCTAGGTAAATAATGTTTAAAATGTAAGTGTTCTGTTTGAGCCCGTACCGTAGGAATTAAGCTAATATATTAGTATAATATATAATATTATATTTGTCAATAGTGTTAAAATAAACTTAAATTGGTATAATATTTTTATGTCAAACAAAAAATTAGCAATAACACACGATCATTTATTTCAAATTGGTGGTGCAGAAAGAGTACTTTTGGAATTTCATAAAATTTATCCACAGAGTCCTATTTATACACTAATTTGTAATAAAAGAAGCAGAGAGTTTTTGAAGGATTGTGATATTAGAACTTCATATCTTCAAAAAATTCCGGCTTCTACAAAAATTTTTAAATTGTTTTTAACTTTAATGCCAAAAGCATGGGAGAGTTTTGATTTGTCTAATTATGATGTAATCTTATCTTCTACGTCTGCTTTTGCAAAGGGAATTACAAAGCCAAAAAACGCAATTCATTTTTGTTATTGTCATACACCAACAAGATATTTATGGAGCGATATGAAAGAATATGTTGATGGACTTCGTTTCCCCAAGCCCATTAAATATTTTTTAATAAATATCTTAGAAAATATGAAAGAATGGGATTATAAAAAATCACAAGAAGTCGACTATTTTATTGCCAATTCACAATTTATAGCAGATAGGATAAAAAAATATTACAATAAAGAATCCCATGTCATTTATCCACCAGTTGATGTAGAAAATTTTTATTCTGATGTAAAAGATAATTATTATATTTTAGTATCTCGTCTAAGACCATACAAAAAAATTGATTTAGCAATTCAAACCTTTAATCAATTAAAGTTACCATTAAAAATTATTGGTGGGGGAGATATTGATTATTATAAAAGAACAGCAAAGGATAATATCAAATTTTTGGGAGAGATTAGTGATGAAGAAAAATTTAAATATTTATCTCGCGCTAAAGCATTTATTCATCCACAAGAAGAAGATTTTGGAATTTCACTTGTGGAGGCGCTTGCCTCAGGTTGCCCCGTAATTGCATACAAAAAAGGCGGAGCTCTTGAAACAATGATAGATGGAAAAACTGGAGTATTTTTTGAAGAGCAAAATTGGCAGTCACTTGCAGAGGCAGTGTTAGATTTTTCTAAAATGAATTTTGACCATGAATTTATAAGAAATCATGCACAAAATTTTTCTCGAGCAAGGTTTGAAAAAGAAATTGGGGATTATATTAACGAAAAATTAAATGAAAATAGGAGTTGATATAACACCGCTGAGACAGGAAAATATCAGTGGAATAGGGGTTTATCTAAAAAATGTTTTAGAAAATCTTTTTGAGATAGATACTGAAAATGAATATTATCTTGTAACTTTTGGTAAAAAAAATATAAAAATTAATTTTGATTTAGAAAAATATAAAAATGTTTACCAAATTCATTTCAATATCCCAAGCAAATTAATTCTTTTTGCAAATTTTTTATTTAATTATCCAAAAATTGATAAATTGATAAATAAGAAAAAACATATACAACTAGATTGTTTTTGGTTGCCTAATATTTCCCCCTGTGTCTTATCAAATAAAACAAGATTGATTCTTACAATTCACGATATAAGCTTTTTTTTATTTAAACATTTTTTTGATTTCAAAAGAAACTTGTGGCATTTTTTTGTACGTCCCAAGAAACTCATCAAAAGAGCCGATAGAATTATCTGTGTTTCTGAAAATACAAAATTTGACCTCATAAATTTTTTAAAAATTAAAAAAGAAAAAATTATCGTAAATCATTTAGGTGTATCAAAAAATTATAAACCATTAGATAATTTAGAAATTCAAAATTTTAGGAATAAACATGGATTAAATGGGGATTTTTTACTCTATATTGGAACAATTGAACCAAGAAAAAACTTAGATTGTATTTTGGCTGCTTTTGAAAAATTAAGGTCTGATTTTAGTAATTTAGATTTAGTAATTTGTGGGGATTTTGGATGGATGAAGTATAAATTTGATTTAAACTTCCATAAGTTAAAAGATTCCATAAAGTCAAAGATTAAATTTTTGGGTTATCTAAAGGCTGAAGAATTACCAGCACTATATAATAGTGCAAAAATATTTATTTGGCCATCTTTTTATGAGGGATTTGGATTACCACCACTTGAAGCCCTAGCCTGTAATTGTGTTACGGTCTCATCAAATAATTCCTCAATGCCAGAAATAATTGGAAAAAATGCATTGCTTTGCGAGGCATATAATATAGAATCATTTTATGTTGGGATAAAATCTTTGCTAGAAAATAGTGATTTATATGATTTTTATAAAAATAAAAAATTTGATGATGCTTATTATGAAAATTGGAAAGAATGTGCGCAAGATTTATTGAAGATATCCTAGGTTCCAGTTTTTAGATTTTAGGTTTTAACAAATGCATTTCCTGAAATCTGAAATCTGTAATCCAAAAAAATTAATATTATGAAAATAGTAATTGATGCAAGATTTATGGGTACTGCAACTGGCATAGGCAGATATGTTAGCGAGTTAGTTTTTAATTTAGAAAATATTGATCACGAGAATAATTATTTTATTTTAATAAATCGTGAAAATGAAAATAAGTATCAGCCAAAAAATTGTAATTTTGAAAAAGTTATAATTAATATTCCTTGGTATGGATTAAAAGAGCAGATAGAAATGCCAAAAATTTTAAAAAAAATTAAACCAGATTTAGTTCATTTCCCACATTTTAATGTTCCTCTCTATTGTAAATTTCCGTTTATAGTAACAATTCATGATTTAATTCTTACAAGATACCCATCCCAAAGAGCCACAACACTTTCACCAATTAAGTATTTTATAAAAAATATTTTATATAGAATTGTGATTTCTCATGCAGTAAAAAAATCTAAAAAAATTATAGCTGTATCAGAATTTACAAAATTAGATATTGTAAATTTTTTTAAGACTAAGGCTGAGAAAGTTTTCGTTACCTACGAAGGCGTTTCCCACGAGCTGGTATCAAACAATGAAAATTTAGATATTTTAAATAAATTAAATATAAAAAAAGATTTTTTACTTTACGTAGGAAACGCCTATCCACATAAAAATCTAGAGTTTTTAATTTCCGCCTTTAATAAATTTGAAAATTTAGAAAATTATGAATTAGTTCTTGTTGGTCAAGACGATTATTTTTATAAACGCCTTAAGCAATTTGTTACAGATAATGGTTTCAAAAATATAATTTTTGCAGGATTTGTAGATGACCCTAATTTAAGTATTTTATATAAAAAATGTAGTGTTTATGTTTTTCCGTCGCTTTGTGAAGGATTTGGACTTCCACCACTTGAGGCAATGACAAATGGAGCTGTAGTTTTATCAAGTAATTATTCGTGCCTTCCTGAAATATTAAAAGATTGTGCAATTTATTTTGATCCAAAAAACGAAACTAATTTTATAGAAGGATTAAATAAAATTCTTAACGATGCTAATTTAAAAGAAGATTTAAGGGTAAATTCACAAGAATTATTGAAAAATTATAGCTGGGAAAAAATGACAAAAGAAACAGTAGAGATTTATCAATAAAATTAGGCAATTTTTTCGTCTAGATATGAAATAGACTGAATCAATAAGCGCTTTTCGCAAGAGAGCGCATTTTTTTATTTTTAAACAATTTTTTATCAAAATATTTTTCAATTTTCTGAAAAAGTTGTATAATATAATATATGAAAAAGACAAATGTCTTACGGAAAAATCTTCCTAAAAAAGTAGCTAAAAGGAAGAATTCTTCTGTTATAAAAGAAAAAATCAAAAAAATAAATGTTTCTAGTATAGAAGAAATTTCTCCTAATATAAATGAGAATAATTTTTTGTATTATAATAATGAAGTTTTAAATGATATAGATTCATTTTTAAAAGATGCTGAAATTAATTATTCACCAAATTTTTTGGATTTAAAAAAGGAAGTTATTGAAAATAAAAAAACTATCGAAGACCCCACAGAGCTTGATGAAATTGAAAAAATTATAAAACAAGATGCGGCTGACGCAGAATTTTTAAGACAAAATTTTAACTACAAAATAAAAATAGGAGACAATGACTCTAGCGTACTTGGAAGCGTCAGTACGAATAAAAATTCGCAGCATGTTATCAATTTAAGAGATGGGGTGCAAAAAGGTAAAAATATAAATCAAGATTTATTTTTTGACATTCCCAAGAAAAAAACACTTAGAAGCGTTTCAGATTCTTATTTTAAGGAAATTTCAAAAATATTACTAAAAAATAAATTTGTTAAATTAGTTTATTTTCTTGGTGAGGGAACTAATAATTTTTTTATTTATTCACTTTATCCAGTTAAATATATTGCGAAAGGTATTGTAAATGCCAGCGTTTCCTTTGTTGCTTCGGTAGATATGCTTGGTCGTGGAGTTTATAAAATGTTTGTTGTTTCAGAAAAAAAACCTAAAAACAGATATAGGGAAATCAAATTAGAGGTTTCAAAAATAGAACCTTCAAAATTATTTAAGTCAAGCGGGTTTAAGTTTTATAGAAAATTATTTGCTTTTGTAATAAGTTCTATTTTAATCATTATAATTATTAATTTTTCTGCTTTTGTAAATAAACTAAATGAAACGAAGGGAAGGGTACTTGGAATTTCCGAGCAAGCTTATCAGAGTTTAGAAAGTGGGATAAGGTCAATGGTTGGATATGATTTTGAAAATGCAGAGACAAATTTTTCAAACGCTAATCAAAAATTTAAAGAAGCCGAAAATGAAATAAGTCAAAATGGAGAAGTTATAAACCAGATATTAAAATTAATTCCAAATCAAGGAAAACAGATTGATTATGGAGAAAAATTAATTGAAACAGGTGCATTATTATCAGAATCAGCTGTTTATATAAATTCAGCATTAAAGGAACAAGATGGTCTTACGATAACACAAAAAATTCAATTAATTTATGATAATTTATATAAATGTAGGGATAGTCTTAAATTGGCTGGTAAAAATATATCTGAGATCGATGAAAGTGTTTTACCACAAGAATATAGAGAAAAATTTAAATTAATGAAGAATAAATTTCCATTACTTGCTTCAAATATAGATAGAATTAACTCACTTTTTGATGTTACAAATCAAATTTTGGGTTCGGATGGAATGAAAAGATATTTATTATTATTTCAAAATAATAACGAAATTCGTCCAACGGGAGGTTTTATAGGTTCAATTGCTATAGTTGATATAAAACAAGGAGAAATTCAAAATATAATTGTTCCACCGGGCGGACCATATGATTATAGAGCTGGAATTACAGACAGTTTTATAGCACCCAAACCAATGTGGCTCATAAACCCAAATTTTTATTTTTGGGATATGAACTGGTGGGTCGATGCACCAATATCATATTCAACAATTGCAGAAAATTTTGAAAGGGCTGGTGGACAGACCGTTGATGGAGTAATTTCAATAAATAGTGATTTAATGCTTGATGTTTTGAAGTTGACGGGCCCGGTACACATAGATGAGTATAATTTAGACATAACAGAAAACAATTTTTATAAAGAAATTCAAGAAATTGTTGAATTTAAATATGATAAAGAAGAAAACAAACCCAAAAAAGTTATAGGTGAGATGATGCAAAAAATATTGGACAGATTATTTAATGATAAAAATTTAAATTATGTGGAAATCGTGAAACTTTTTGATATAGGAGTTTCAAGTAAAGATATTCAGATGTATTTTAGTGATTCTTCCCTAGAAGCATTTGTAGATAACTATGGTTGGTCTGGTTCTGTGAGAGAGACGGACAAGGATTATTTATCTGTTGTAAATACAAATATTGGTGGAGGGAAAACAGACGAATTTATAAAACAAAAAATTTATCATAATGTTGAGGTGCTTTCTAATGGAAAAATTATTGATACAGTAAGAATTGTAAGAAAATTTAATGAAGTTTCTGATAATTTTTTTGCACAAGCTACAAATAAAAATTATATGAGAATTTATGTTCCGCGTGGTTCTAAATTACTTGAAGCTGGTGGATTTGATTCTTTTCCAGAAAAAGATTATGTAAAACCAGCATATGGATCTCAGGAATTTGGAAAATTATTGGAGTTACAAGGAAGAGTATCTATTGACAAGGCATCTGGAATTGAAATATTTGATGAGCTGGGAAAAACAACTTTTGCTGCTTGGCAAGAAATTCGTCCTGGTGAAGAAAAAATTGTTTATGTAAAATATGAGCTACCATTTATATTAAGTTTTGAATCATTGCAGTCATTTTTAAACGGATTATTCAAAGACAATTCTAATAAATTTAGCAGTTATTCCGTAATTTATCAGAAGCAATCGGGAATAGAGGGAGATATAGAATTTAATTATAAATGGTCTGATTCACTCAAATTGATTTGGTCAAATTTAGAAAATTTTAATTCAAATGCAGAATTTTCACATGATTTTGCAAACGGATTTATTTTAGATAAAAAATAATTTAGCTTTTAGCAATTAGCTATAAGCTTTCAGGAATTGAAATCAGTTTTTAAATTAATATATAAAAAATAGCTGAAGGCCGAGGGCTAAAAGCTAATAGCTAAACCTATGACAAATATTTTTACAATCAAAGAAGTAGTAAATTATTCTTGGGAAAAAATAAAAAAACATTTAAGTTTTTTTATTTTATTGTCTATTATTGTTCTTTTAATAGCCTACATCCCTAAAATTGTTAATGAATTAACGACAACGGAAGAAAATCAATTTTCTGCCGCAGGTCTTTTGTCTTATATAATAATTTGGGTTTTGCAAATTATCATTTCAATCGGGATTATAAAAATATGTCTTAATATTGTTTATGACAAAATAGAAAAACCAAAAATTAAAGATTTATTCTCTTACTCTAATTTATTTATTAAATATTTATTAGCTTCTATTTTGTTTAGTATTTTTATTTTTTTACCAACGAGTGTGATTTTTGCATTTTTTATCTTGATGGCAGTTTTAAAAGTTAATATAATTATTAATATTATATTGGGTGTTTTGGGATTAGCCTCACTTGTATTTATGATTATATATTCAATAAGATTAAGTTATTATCCATACTTTATAACTGAGGGATCGGGAATTATTAATTCATTAAAAAATAGTAATAAAATTACAAAAAAATTAGTTTGGTCTCTTTTGGTTTTGGGTTTTGTCTTGGGGTTGATTAATTTATTGGGATTATTGTGTTTGGGCGTTGGAATTTTAGTAACAATACCAATCTCTTATGTCGCAACGGCCTATGTTTATAAAAAGATGAAGGAAGTAAATTTTAATAATTCAGTTATCTCAGAAGTAAAATCAGAAACTCCAAAAGTTTAAATTTTTTATATACAATATAAAAATCCACCCAATGGATGGATTTTTAGTTAATTTTTGCTATAATACATTTATAAATAAATGAAAAACATATTTAAAAGTTTAAATAAGACAGTTCTGGGTGGCGCTATATTAATTAGCGTTTTTTCTGTTTTAAGTAAGATTCTGGGGCTTTTAAGAGATAGAATACTTGCATCAAATTTTGGCGCGGGACATATTTTAGATTCATATTTTGCTGCATTTAGAATTCCGGATTTTATTTTTAATTCTTTGATTTTAGGAGCGCTGGCCAGTGCATTTGTGCCTGTTTTTGTAAAATTAAGCAAAGAAGACGAGAAACATGCTATAAAAGTATCAAATTCGGTTTTAAATATAATTACATTAATTTTGTCAGTACTTTGTTTAATCGCATTTTTTAATATTGATTTTTTAGTGAAACTTTTAGCGCCTGGATTTAATTATTTTCAATTACAGCTCACAGCTCGTCTTAGCTCAATAATGCTTATAAGTGTTGTAATTTTTGGATTTTCTTCTGTTATGAGTTCAATATTAAATTCAAAAAAAACTTATATTACCTATAGTATTGCGCCAGTTTTTTATAATTTAGGATTAATTGTGGGAATAATTGCATCAAAATATTTTGGTTATGATATGCTTGCCTGGGGAGTCGTACTCGGTGCATTACTTCATTTTTTAATTCAATTAATAGAAGTAATAAAACTTGGATGGAAATATGAATTTCTTTTTAATTTTAAAGATAAAAATGTTTTAAGGATTTTTAAATTAATGATTCCAAGAACTTTTGGACTTGTTGTAAATCAAATAAATCAGATTGTTATCACTATGATTGCCTCATCGCTTATTGCAGGAAGTATTTCTATATTTTATTTTGCTTTGAATTTGCAATCATTCGTTGTGAGTATTTTTGGTGTTTCTATTGCAGTTGCCATATTTCCAGTTCTGTCAGAATTTGTCGGGAGTGCAAACCACAAAGATCTAAAGATTTATTTAGAGAAAAATTTACGAAAAATTACCTTTTTTGTTTTGCCGCTTTCCGTCTTTATGATTTTAACAAGATTTGAGATAGTAAAAATTATTTTAGGCGCCGGAAATTTTAATTTACAAAATGTTAACTACACGGCTGGTGTTTTAGGAGTTTTTTCTGTATCACTTATATTTCAATGTGTTTCAGCAATAATTGCACGTGTTTTTTATGCTTATGAGAATACAAAAACACCTGTTATAATAGCAATAATTAGTTTAATTGCAAATATAATACTTTGTTTTATTTTATCAAAAATGATGGGAATAAAGGGAATAGCACTAGGATTTTCAATTAGTAATATTTTAAATTGTTTATTGCTTTTAATTAATCTTTCAGTAAAATATAAAGTTTTTCATATTAAAAACTTTTCATCATATTTTATAAAAATATTTTTTAATTGTATAATTATTTTTGTTTTAATGTGTGTTGCGAGATTAATTTATATAAAATTTATTGGAATAGAATCGTTTATAGAGGTATTGGCAGAATTTATAATTTTATTTACAATAAGCCTTGCCCTATATTATTTTATTTCAATATTTGAAAAATTAGAGGAAGTTCAACTTATAAAAAAATATTTTAAAAAAATTGTTAATAGACAATAATATGTCAAATATTAGAAATTTTTGTATCATTGCACATATTGATCATGGGAAATCCACGTTAGCGGATAGATTATTAGAAATGACAAATACATTATCAAGTCGTGAGATGAAAGAT
>JAQVMR010000035.1 GCA_028703545.1 Patescibacteria group bacterium | reverse complement strand
ATATGAAGGCGATAATATAAAATTATGGCCAGCGGATGAAACAGAAAAAACAAAAATACAAGAAACTTATAACGAAATTATTAAAAATTTAAAATAAAATATATGCAATTTAGAGATCCATTACTTGAAACATCTGGAAATATAATAGGATTTTATGAAAGAGAATTTTTTGTTTTTTCTAATTTCTCAAGTTTTCAACTTGAATGGAGGGGAAGATTGTGGCAAACATCTGAACATGCATATCAAGCTTCCCACTTTTTCGAAACAGCACCAGAGTTAGTAGAAAAAATTTATAATGCAAAATCTGCACATGATGCCTATAAATTAGCCAAGGAAAATATAGATAAAGCGCCTAAAAATTGGGAAAATATAAAAGTCGATATAATGGAAGAAATAATAAGATGTAAATTAGAACAAAATCCATATATAAAACACAAGCTTTTACAAACCGGCCATAAATTAATAATTGAAGATTCTCCTTATGATGATTTTTGGGGATGGGGAGAAAATAGAGACGGCAGAAATGAACTTGGAAAAATTTGGATGAAAATAAGAAAAGAATTAACTTCAAAAACGATACTTATAACTGGTGGAGCTGGATTTATAGGAACAAATTTTATTTATTACATGTTAAAAAAATATCCAGATTATAAAATTGTAAATCTAGATAAATTGACTTATGCTGGAAATTTAAAAAACCTAGAATTATTAAAAAATAATCCAAACTACACTTTTATAAAAGGAGATATTTGCGATGAAGAAATAGTAAAAACGGCAATGACTGGATGTGATTGGGTGGTTCACTTTGCAGCAGAATCTCATGTTGATAGGTCGATTATGGATCCAGATACTTTTATAAGAACAAATATATTGGGTACAAATGTATTGCTTCGCATAGCAAATGAACTTGGTATAAAAAGGTTTCATCATATTTCAACTGATGAAGTTTTTGGTGAACTGGGGCCAATAGGAAAATTTACAGAAAATACAACATATGATCCAAGGAGTCCATATTCTTCTTCAAAAGCGGCCTCAGATCACCTAGTACGAGCTTATTTTCATACATTTGGACTTCCTATTACCATTTCAAATTGTTCAAATAACTATGGACCATATCAATTTCCTGAAAAATTAATCCCACTTTTTGCGACAAATTTAATTGAAGGAAAAAAAGTTCCTTTATATGGAGATGGATTAAATATTAGGGACTGGATTCATGTTGACGATCACTCAAATGCCGTTGATACAATCTTACACAATGGAAAAATAGGGGAAACATATTGTGTTGGTGGCGACAGCGAAAAAACAAACCTAGAAATAACAAACTTAGTATTAGAATATTTTGAAAAAGGCGAAGAAATGATTGAAAAGGTTCCAGATAGACGTGGTCACGACAGACGCTATGCAATTGATTTTTCAAAAATAAAAAATGAGCTAGGATGGGAACCAAAAATAAAATTTGAAGACGGAATAAAACAAACCTTACAATGGTACAAAGATAATGAATCATGGTGGAGAGAAATAAAATCCGGAGATTATCAAAAATATTACGAGGATCAGTATATAAATAGAAAAAATTGAAATATTTTTATATCAGTAAAATAAAAAAATAAAATATTATGAAAATTCTAATAACTGGAGCAAATGGAATGCTTGGTAGAGATATTTCCCTAGCCCTTTCTAATCATAATTTAATTTTAACCGACAAAGAGGAATTAGATATCACAAACTCAGAAGAATTAAATAAAAAAATTACTGAATTACATCCTGATATTATTATAAATTGTGCTGCTTTTATTGATGTTGAAAAAGCTGAAGACCAAGAAAAAATTGTAAATAAAATAAATACAGAAGCAGTATTAAACCTGGCAAAAATTTGTAAAAATAATTCCTGCACGTTAGCACATATCAGCACTGAATATGTTTTTGATGGAGAAAATGAATCTGGTTATAATGAAGACTCTCTAACTAACCCAATAAATATTTATGGAAAATCAAAAGCTGACGGAGAAAAATTATTACAAAAAAATTTAGATAATTTTTATATAATAAGAAGTTCCTGGCTTTATGGAAAAAATCCTCAACGTGGAAAAGAAAGAGGAATGAATTTTGTAGAGACAATGCTAAAATTAGCAACTGAAAAAGATGAATTAAATCTAATAACAGACCAAATTTCTAAACCAACTTATACAAAAGATCTAAGTCTTGCAATAAAAAAATTAATAGAAGAAAATTATCCTTTTGGAATTTATCATCTTACAAACGAAGATGCTGTTACTCCTTATAAATTCGCACAAGAGATATTGAAAATAAAAAATATTAGCAACATAAAATTAAATCAAATTAGCTCTTCTGAATTTCATACAAAAGCAAAAAGACCCAAAAGTGCAATATTAAATAATACAAAATTTCCAAAACTTCGTAGTTTTAGAGAAGCATTAAAAGATTATTTATATTCTTAAATAAAAAAGGCGCATTATGCGCCTATTATAGTTATTTTGTAGATTCTGGTGGCGGATAGAAAATTTTTTTTTCTTTCGCACAATACATACACTGTTCTGGTGGTACAAATCTTTTTGCGCTGGTTTCTTGACCACCACCATCTAAAGTAACACCACATTTTGAGCAAATTTTTTGTGGTGAATCTGAGTTTGGAAATGGATGATAAAGCATATTTCCTCCTATTAATATCAAATTAAATCATAAAAAAATAAAAAAGTCAAGTGTGCAAAAAATGTTAAAAATTCACTTGCAAATTTATAAATATTAATTTAAGATATATTAAATTAAAAAATAATTCTTTAGTTAATTGCTAATTGCCCTACTTCGCTAAAAGACTAAACCAGGGTGAGCTAATTACTAAAGCTACAACAATATGAAACTAAAAGGTGTTATTTTAGCGGGTGGAACTGGTTCAAGATTATTTCCACTCACAAAAGTTACAAACAAACATTTACTTCCTGTATATGATAGACCCATGATTTATTACCCAATAGAAACTCTTCGTGATGCTGGAATAAAAGACATTATGATTGTGTCTGGAAGGGGACACGCAGGACACTTCTTAGAATTACTTGGCTCAGGAAGAGAATTTGGCGTTAATTTATCTTACGCAATCCAAGAAGAAGCTGGTGGAATTGCCCAAGCCCTATCCCTTACAAAAGAATTTGTTGATAGCGATAAGATGGTTGTAGTGCTAGGAGACAATATTTTTGAAGACAATTTATCTGAAGCCATTGAAGAATTCAAAAAAACACCAATTGGCGCAAGAGTATTTCTAAAAGAGGTTGAACATCCTGAACATTATGGAATTGCTCGTGTTGATGGGGATAAAATTTTAGAAATAATTGAAAAACCAAAACAATTCATAGGAAACCTAGCTGTCACGGGACTATATTTATATGATAATCAAGTCTGGGATGTAATAAAAAATTTAAAACCATCTGGCCGTGGGGAACTAGAAATAACAGATGTAAATAATTTTTATGTACAGCAAGGCACAATGAAATTTGATTTATTGCCTGGATGGTGGGCTGACGGTGGAGAATCAATTGATACATGGCTTGAGGCAAATAATTTATTAGCAAGAAAAAGCAAAACATCAATTCCAGAAGATGTCGAATTAATTATAAGAGAAACTACAGAAAAAATAGTAAAAGAAACCATGAAATTAATGAAATCACAGGCAAGTGATACAATAAATGATTTTTCTTCAAAATATAAAAAAATTTATGAAACAACACCAGAAAAAACAGAAGAAGCAGAAAAAGAAAATCTTTTTAAGGGCGTGGCTAATGATGAAAAAGATGCACCATTTGATATAAATAATTATTACAAAAAAGATTAAAAAATTTATTCACTCTATAAAAAACGGCAACTTATAAAAAGTTGCTGTTTTTTATTTAAAAAATTTCTTAAAGTCAATGACAAAAAAATTATTGAATGGTATTTTTTACTAATCCTTCTTTTGTAATGTAATAAATTATATTTCCGCGTCTATTAGTTAAAATATTATTTGATATTATGTCTTTTTTAATTAAAAATTCATTCCTTCCCCATCTGTCATCCAACTCTAAAACCCTTAATTCATTATTTAATTTATAAAAAATATGATTATTATTTCTATGCCAAAAAGCCCCATCTATTTTTTGACTTGATCTTAGTATGGTTTTTTCTTCTTGAGTTTTTATATCATAAATCCTAATTTCAAAATCATTTTTTAATAATAAAATTCTATTATATAAATCCCAGGAAACACCATCTATATTATAAATTGTTTTTAGTATGTAATCTTTTTGATTTGGGTCCATCAAATACATTTTATTGGAGTTCCCATCTAAGAGACAAAAATAATCCCTGTATGGCTCTAAAAATTTGTAATTATTACTATAGGGGACAACTATAAAATCAGAATCCTTGGAATTTTTTCTATAAAATGTAAAAATTGTCTGATCCTTTTGTTTTTGAACATAAAATATTTTATCACCCTCTGGCTTAACAGCTAAAATATTTTTTAGTCCTGTATTTTCTAGTTTTAGATTAACAACATCGAATTTATATAAATTATCTGAAAAATCAATTATATAAAGAATATCTGAATTAAACTTATCCCAGGAAAAACTTTTTATTTTAAAATTTAGGTGTTTTGACAAGTCCAATGTGTTCTTACTCAAATAAGGAAAAGAAACAAAATATTTATTTTTTGATTCAAAAAGTATTTTCTGATTATCAGAAGACCATAAAGTATAATTTAACTCAGAAATATTTTTTTCAATATTTGCAATATTGTTTGATTTAATATCAAAAATATTTAAATTTTTATTGCTCTTATCATAAAATAATATCATTTCTTTATTCGGTGAAATTGAAATTTCTTGAAAATCTCCTTGTTCAATCATGGCTAGCCTTGCTTCAGTAAAAAACAAAGAAGTGTTTTCAAAAAAAACGGTCTCATCAACCCTTACTCTAATTTGCTTCTCCCATTTTTGATATTTTTCTTTTTCTACTTGAATTTTGTAAACATCTGGTTTTAAATAATTTATCTGAGTGGGGGTTGTTTTTTTATATTTTTTATCATTTAATAAAACGTTTGCATCTCTTGGATATGATTTAATATACAAAACGGAAGTTTTTTCAAATTTATTCTTTATGAAGTTATATCTGTAGCCAAAAGATATAAATACAAAAAAACAAGATGCAATAATAAAAACTATTATTGTGAAATAAGCTAAAAATCTTCTAAAAATAATGTGCATAAATTTTAAAAATTATAAAATTAAAAAGTTGCATAAGGAATAAATTTCGGGTAAAATATCTGATATATTAAGAAACCTAATTATAATAATAATATGTCAAAATTTATTATTCAAGGTGGCGTAAAATTACATGGCTCAATCGATGTAAAGGGGGCCAAGAATAATGCCCTAAAGGCAATACCAGCAACGCTTTTAAGCGAAGAAAGAATTATTATAAAAAACCTACCCAATATTATTGATGTTAACCTATCTATAGAAATTTTGAAAGACCTGGGTGCAAAAGTAGAAAAATTAAGCAAAGACTCAATAGCAGTCACTGCAAAAAATTTAAATCCAAAAAAATTAAATTCTGATACGGCAAAAAAAATTAGAACATCTCTTATGTTTGTTCCACCCCTACTTCATAGATTCAAAATCGTAGAAATTCCACATCCAGGTGGTTGTGTAATAGGAAAAAGGCCCATTGATTTCTTTTTGGATTTTCTCAAATACATGCACATAAAAATTGAAGTAAGAAATGGTCTATATAGATTTACAAATAATGGAATAAAGGCTTGTAGGTATGTATTTCCAAAAATTTCTCACACGGGGACAGAGGCTCTTATTATGGCAGCAGTTTTAGCTGATGGAAAAACTGAAATAATAAATGCAGCATGTGAACCAGAAGTAATAGCACTTTCAGATATGTTAAATCAAATGGGCGCTGATATAAAAGGGGCAGGAACACACAATGTAATTATAAATGGAGTTAAAAAATTAAAGGGAACAGAATTTACAATTATTCCAGATAGAATTGAGGCTGGGAGTTTTTTGTGTATTGGAATAGCTACGAAAAGTAATATAAAAATTACCAAATGCGATCCTAGTCACCTAGATATTCCAATAAAAATTTTACATAACATGGGTGTTAATTTAGAAATAGGAAAAAATTATATACAAGTAAAAGATTATAAAAAATTAAAACATGTAGACATTACAACACACGAATATCCTGGATTTCCTACAGATTTACAAAGTTGTTATACGGTTCTTTTAACACAAGCAAATGGCATGAGTATGATGCACGAGACAATTTATGAAAGTAGACTATTTTTTACTGATTTTTTATCAAGAATGGGTGCTAAACTTGTTTTATGTGATCCACATAGGGTTGTAGTAAATGGTCCTGTCAAACTATCTGGTAAAAAAATGGAAAGCCCCGATATAAGAGCTGGACTTGCCATGCTTATAGCTGGATTAATAGCACAAGGAACAACTCAAATTGATAATATTCAACAAATAGATAGAGGATATGAGGATATAGAAAAAAGATTAAATAAATTAGGTGCAAACATAAAAAGAGAAGAATAAAAAAATGCCAAAAATAATAATGCAAAATCAAAACTCAGAAACTAAAAAAACAAAAAAAATAATTTTTATTGCAGTTCTTATATTAATAAGTTTTTTTGTCGGACTTTTAATTGGAGTATCTGGGTCTGAAAATTCTAATTTTATAATCAAAAATAATCAAGGTGAATTAAAAAATAAAGATACAGAAATCTCCACTTATCTATCAAAAGATGTTGATTTTAAATTATTTTGGAAAACGTGGGATACTATTAGAGAAAAATATATTGACTCTTCTGGAACTAAAGACTCTCAAATGTTTTATGGATCCCTATCTGGATTAGTAGCATCTTTAAATGATCCATATTCGATATTTTTACCACCTGACATATCGGAAGAATTTAATAGTGAATTAGAGGGTAAATTTGATGGAATTGGTGCAGAACTCAGCATAAAAGATGAAAAGATAACAGTAATAGCACCTCTTCCAAATTCTCCTGCAGAGAAAGCTGGAATTAAAGCGGGAGATGTAATTCTCGCAATAAATAAAATTGATACATCTTATATTAGCCTAAACAATGCCGTTGGAATGATAAGGGGAGAAAAAGGAACCAAAGTAACATTAACAATACAAAGCGGTAGTGAAAAAGAGAGAGATATAGAAATCACAAGAGATGAAATTCACTATGAAAGCATAAAAACAAACACCGGAAAACCAGAAATAGACAAACTTTTAAATGATAGAAATATTGCTTATATAAAAATAACTCACTTCAATCAAGACACGGAGAGCTTATTTGAAAAAGCTGTAAATGATTCCCTAAACAAACAATATATAATATTAGATTTAAGAAATAATCCCGGTGGATACCTAACAACAGCAATAAAGGTATCAAGTTATTGGATAGATAATAATATAATAGTAAAAGAAGTTTCAAAAAATAGAGAAAAAACACAAAATTATTCATCAACCGGTTTTGCAAAACTCAAAGATAAAAAAACTGTAGTTTTAGTAAACAAAGGATCAGCCAGTGCATCAGAAATAGTTGCTGGCGCGCTTCAAGATTATAAAGTTGCAACGATTATAGGAGAAACAACTTTTGGAAAGGGAAGTGTGCAGGATTTAACAAAATTACCAGATGGATCTTCAATTAAATTAACAATTGCAAAATGGTTAACTCCGCACGATAGAGCAATAGACAAAGAAGGGATTAAGCCTGATATTGAAATAATATTATCGGGTGATGACTACAACAAAGATAAAGATCCTCAACTAGACAAAGCAATCGAATTATTAAAATAGTGAAAATTCTTAGTTGTATAATATTAAATAATCATCTAATTGCTAAAACTTAAAGCTAATTATTAAAATTACTAAATATATGAAAGTAATATTTTTAAAAGATGTAAAAAATGTAGCAAAAAAAGATGACATAAAAGAAGTGTCCAATGGATATGCTTTAAATTATTTATTTCCACAAAAATTAGCAGAACTAGCTGATGACAAAAAAATAAAACAACTAGAAAAACAAATCTATAATGCCAAACAGAAACAGACAAAGCATGAAAAAAATTTAGATAATTTATCAAACAAAATTTCAAAAATAAAAATTACAATTTCCGTAAAAGCAAATGAAGAAGGGCATTTATTTGGTGGAATAACAGCCCAAGATTTATCTAAAATCTTAAAAGAAAAACACAATATAGAAATTTCCCCCTCAAAAATTAAATTAGAGCATCATATAAAAACACTAGGGGAACATAAAATAGCAATAAAATTGGGACAAAAAAATGAATCCTTTTTGCTGCTTAATATTATAAAGGATACTGACATGAAAAAATAATTTTTTATAATTCCCATAATCAACAAAAAATTTAGAAACAAACAAAAAAATATTTGAATCAATATAATAAATATTGACATTTCCCAAAAAATGAGAGATAATATTTTACATCTATCATTTTTATTGGGGAGTAGCCAAGTGGTAAGGCATCGGCCTTTGAAGCCGACATTCGTAGGTTCGAACCCTACCTCCCCAGCCAATAATTTATTTCGGAGAGATGCCAGAGTGGTTGAATGGGACAGTCTTGAAAACTGTTGAGCCTTCACGGGTTCCGGGGGTTCGAATCCCTCTCTCTCCGCCAACACAATTTTGTATCGGTGTCAACCCTTGAGCCTATGAGAGAAGGGCGACCCTAGTGGGTTCGAATCCGTTCTCCCCCGCCACATCGTGCTAGCACTAGGCACTTAAATAATCACTTTCTTAGAGGGCGATTTTTTTGTTTATGCTATATTAAAATTATTTTTTTATAAATAAATAAGGGGCAAACACGTAAATATAATTTGTCCCTTATGTAAAAAATTTGTACAACTCATAATTTCTCTTTGGGAGTTTTTTTTCTGTCTCTCTAAGATCAATATAGGCTGGAATTGTTACTGAACCCTCATAGAACTTTTCTTGACCAATCTTGATCATGTGGAATCCTATGACATTCAATAGTTTGAATAGTCTCGCATCTGTTGCCATGACAGCCCCATCGAAATTGTTTTTTACTGCAAATCGATAGAAGACCCTCATGAGTAGTAAAGATGCTAGGTG
>JAQVMR010000001.1 GCA_028703545.1 Patescibacteria group bacterium | reverse complement strand
CAGTTTTTGAAGAAATTGTTGCAATTGCAACTATCATTCCATCTTCAGACATTTGTTTTCTATCACGAAGGACAATGTTTGAGATATCTCCAACTCCAAGTCCATCTACAAAAACATAATCAGCATTAACTTTTTTATTTGTTAATTTTCCGCCAAGTTTTGTAAATTCCATAACCTGACCATTGTCAGCTATAAAAATATTTTCTGCTTTTATTCCACATTCTTGTGCAATTTTTGCGTGAAGATGTAAAAATGAATGATTTCCCTCTATTGGGATAAAATATCTTGGTTTAACTAAATTGATCATTAATTTCAAATCTTCTTTCTTTGCGTGTCCGCCAGCATGAATATCCATCATCTGATAATGAATAACATCCGCACCCTGACGATATAAATTATCCTTTAATCTCTGAACAGATCTTTCATTGCCTGGAATGACAGATGAAGAAAACACTACAGTATCCCCTTTTTCAATTTTTAAAAATCTGTGTTCTTTATTTACAATTCTCATAAGCACCGCCTTATCCTCTCCCTGAGCACCAGTACAACAAATTACAATTTTATTATTTGGATATTCTTTCAATTGTTTTTCTGAAATTAATAAATCTTTTTTATAGCTTAAATATCCCAATTGATGAGCAATTTCTACATTTGTTCTCATACTATAACCGTCAATCAAGATTTTTTTATTTAATTTTTCACAAGCTTCAAAAATTTGTTGCAATCTATTTAAAAGAGATGAAAATGTTCCCACTATAACCCTTCCTGGAACATTTTGTAAAATTTCATATAAATTTGTTTTAATTTCAGATTCACTTATTTGGTGTCCTGGATTGGGGGCATTTGTCGAATCAGACAAAAGAGCTAGAACATTTTGATTACCCAGGTCTGCAATTTTTTCAATTTCTGGCATATCCATTTTTGGTCCATCAAAATCAAGTTTAAAATCACCACTATGAACAACTTTACCAAGTGGCGTGTCTACTATAAGACCAACCGATGCTGGAATATTGTGACTCACTGCAAAAAATTTCACCCTAAAAACCCCTAGATGCAAAACATCACTTGTTTTTACGGATTTTAGATTAAGTGGTGAGATATCTTTAAACTCTTCTTCTCTTTTTTTAATAATTCCAAGGGTAAGTGGTGTTCCATAAATTGTAGGATTTCCTAACTGTGGTACAAGATAGGGAATTGCACCAATGTGATCTAAGTGTCCGTGGCTAATAACAATTCCACGAATATTTTTTTCCTTTCCTTTTAAATATTCTATATTTGGAATAACTAAATCTATTCCCGGCATATCTTCTTCGGGAAAAGAAACTCCCATATCAATAATAATAATATCTTTTTCATATTCTAAAATTGTCATATTTCTTCCAACTTCTTCATTTCCACCCATTACCATTATTTTCAATTTTCCATAATCAGATGTTTTTGTATCATCTAATGATGCAATTTTTATATTTTCTTTTTTAGCTATTTTTTTCTTCACATGATAACGCATGGATTGTTTTCTTCTACCAAAGGATGAGCTCTGTCTATTAGACGAACGAAGGTCCCGAGAAGAGATTTTTCTAACATTCATAAATTTTTTATTTTCCAAGCTTGGCTTGGTTTTTTATTTTTTAATAATTAAATAGATTTATCATTTTTTAATTAATGATAAAAACTAGAAGTAATTTGCAATTATTAATTGCATAAACTATATAAAAGAGAAATAATTTCTTACGAATAGATAAATTATTTTTTCGTTTTAAAAACTATTTTATATTTTATAAACCAATCCTCTATATTCCAAAATCTATCTGATGGAGTATATACCAATTTTGATTCAAATCCTTTTACTTTTTTATTCAAGGGATAACTATATGGAGTATTAAATAAAAATATTGCATAAACATTGTCTTTTACAATTTTTTGAAAAGCCTCATATTTTAATTTCCTATCATCATATGAATCTATTTTCCTCGCTTCCTCTAAAATTGTATCAATGTCTTTATCTGAAAACATACTTAAATTAAATCCAGTTGAAGCAATCTGTGATGAGTGCCAAAATGAATAAGGATCCAAATCATATGACAAAACCTCACTATACAATAAAATCTGATAATTTCTAGGCTGAATTATGTCTTGCAATATTTTTTGCTTATCTATTGTCTCAATTTCAACGGCAATTCCCAGCTTAGACCATTCATCTTTTATAAGTTGTAAATATTTAACATAGTCTGGATTGTCAACTATCGTAATTTTTAAAATCATCTGATTTCCGGATTTTTTAAGTTGGCCATTTTCATCTTTCCATCCAGATTCACCAAGAAGAGATCTTGCCTTATCTATATTATATTCATCGCTTTGTTTTTCTATCATCTGATCCATTGGTCCATAAGAAATATAATCTTCAAGCCCTACGCTCTTTGCAATTTCATTTTTATTTAAGGATAGTAATAGTGCCTGTCTTATTTTTTTATCTTTTAAAAATTCTGATTTTTTAGAATTAAAAAATAACGCCGTGTATCTTGGGATATTTACTTGTTGTAAATTGAAATGCCTTAATTCTTTAATTTTCTGAGCTGTTTCATTGGGAATATAGTTTAAACTCAAAATCTTTGATGCTTTTAGATCTTTTAATGCTTGCTCGAAATCTGCATAAAATTTAAATGTAATTTTATCTATGTATGGCTTGTCCCCATAAAAATTTTTAAACTTTGAAATTGTATATTGCTTAATGTAGCCATCAGAATCTTTTTTTATTGAAAAAAATTCATAAGGACCGCTTCCGATTGGTTTCTTGTTTAATTCAGAAAGTGTAGCATTTTCTACTGGTATATTTTGCCATAAATGAACTGGCAAAATTCCAAATGTTAGGGTTTGCAAAAATATTGGCAAGGGTTCTTCTAAAACAAGTTTAAATGATTTGTCTGATATTTTTTCAAAAATTATACCGTCAAATGTTTTATATAAGGAACTATTAAAATTTGGATTCTGAATTGCAGACAAAGTAAATTCAATATCATCTGCTGTTAAATTAACTCCGTCATGAAAATAAATATTGTCTTTTAAATTAAAAGTATATATTTTTTTATCTTCCGAAATAGAATAATCACTCACTAAATCATTTTCAATCTCGCCCATTGTATTAATTTTAAAAAGTCCCGAAAAAATTAATTTTGATATATCTCTATCAACATCATTTCCTTTATTTAAAACTGGATTTAAGTATTCTATATTACCCATTAAACCTTCACTGTATTCTCCTCCGTCTACGGGAGCGTGTACTGTATATGCTAAAAAGGTTCTATAAATAAGAAAAAACAAAGACAAAAAACCCGCGATCAAAAAAATATAAAAAACTTTTTTTTCTTTAGTTTTCATAAAATGACTGACCTGTAGTAGTTGATGAATGCTTGGGGTCTTTTTATCTGATAAATTGGAAATTAGTTTATGATCTGGATCGTATTTAATCTTAAAAATACCAAAAACAAATGTTTTTAATTTATTAAAAAAACTATTTAGTCTTTTCAGAATTTTATGAGTAATTCCAAACATTAATTTCTTCACATTTTTCTATATAAAGTTTTAGGGTTTTAAATAAATAGAACCGCAAGACACAATATTATAAATATTATTCCTAAAAATATTGTTGAGTTGAATATAAATTTTTCTGCACCTCTTTTAACCTGAAAAACAGTGCTTGTGCCTCCAAAAACAGAAGAAAGCCCCCCTCCACGAGATTGAAGTAAAATAGATATAATGAGTAGTATTCCTACTACTATTTGTGCTATATATATAAGTTTCATATTTATTTATGGTATAATAATAGCATATCAATACATTTTAGTCAAATACAAATAGAAATGCCAATAAATCTAATCAAATACATCTCAAATATTTTTATCATAATAATTTTTTTATTTTCAATTAAACCCTGTCTTGCTCAAGAAGATTATAGGGGTACACTTTTAACATCAGAGGATAGAGCTGTTTTTTATATAGGAGCAGACAATAAAAAATATAATTTTTTAGATTCAAAAACCTATTTAAGTTGGTTTGATAAATTTGATTATGTAAAAACTGTAGATAAAAATATAATTAATTCATTTGAGTTTGGTGGCATGGTTAGATATAAATCTGGCAAGTATGAAAAACAAATAGATAATTTAACAACGGGAACAATTGTAAAAAATATTAATAGCAATGGGTTCTATTATATAGAAAATGGTTTCAAAAGGCCATTTTTGAATGCAGATTCATTTCTTACAAATAGTTTTGATTTTGATTATTTTGTCGAAATGGATTTATCTAATTACAAAAATGGTCAAATTATAAATAATAAAGATGATTCATTGAGACATTTTTCAAAATTTAGCATTCCCCTTATAAAAAATTATGATTCTGATGGGGATGGATTATTTGATTATGACGAAGAACATTTTTATTACACTGATTATGATAATAAAGACACTGATGGAGATAAAATTAGTGATGGAGATGAAATAAATAAAAATCTCTCACCAATAGATAAAAATATAAAACTTCTTGAAGTTGATACTGATAATGATGGATTAAATAATTTTTTTGAAATCGCCTATAAAAGCGATTTAAAAAATCCTGATACAGATGGAGATGGCCATAAAGACGGAGATGAGGTAAAAAATAATTATGATCCAAGCTCAGAATCAAACAAAAAACAAGAAAAAATAATAAAGATTGATATAAAAACACAAAAACTTGAATATTATTCGGGAGAAAAACTACTTGATTCTTTTTTAATATCAAGCGGAATAAGAGGAATGGACACGCCCCTTGGAAACTTTAAAGTTTTAGATAAAATTCCATCAAAGCAATACGGTGGAAGTGGTTACAATTTTTATTATCCAAATACAAAATGGAATCTACATTTTACAACTCAAAAATACAGATTCTATATTCACGGTGCTTATTGGCACAATAATTTTGGGAAAAAAATGAGTCACGGATGTGTAAATGTCTCATATACAGATATGGAAGCACTCTACTCCTGGGCAGATATAGGAACAAAAATTACAATAAAATAATTAAAAAAACCCAACATTTTGCTGGGTTAATATGAACTTAAAATTTATTTAATTTTTTCTGATTTGAGTGATTGAATATACTACTTACCTTCTGTGGACTCTGAGCAAAAACAAAAATAGGAATCAATAAAAAAACAAAAAAAGAGATAAAAATATTTTTTTCTAAAAAAATATTATTAAATAGAAGAAATAATTCCCGGATTTATTAAAATTATAATACCAAGTATTAACAAAAATATTCCGCTTATAAGTTTTACGATTCTTATTCCACGCTCTGAAATCATTGTAATTTTTAAACTAAAAAGTGCTATAAATAAAATCACAAGCTGATCTAAAACATAGAAAAATATATAAACCAAAATATATAAATAATATACGATTGGACTTAAATTATAAGTTGTTAAAATTTTTGTATAGGCCAGGGGAAATCCAAGAGAACAAAAAAGCTCTATTGTGTTTACTCCAGCTGCAAGCATAGAAACTATGGGAATTGCAAACCAAATTGACACCGAGCTTTTTCCAACAGCAGACATTTTAACAAAAATCTTTCTCTGAAATTTTGTAAGAAATGATTCTTTCTTATTCTCTGGTGTGTCACAAATTTTACAAACAATTTTTACAATATATTCACGTAGCAAAGTTATGCCAAAAAATATTACGAGAAGTGCGATTATAAATGACAAAAATTTTATATATGACAAAAACATAAATAAATTAAGCCACGCAGAAATAAACATAAAATAAACAATACCCGATACCAAAACAAAAGTTCCACCAATCAAAAGTATTCTTTTTCTATCTCCAGTTCCAACTAAAACCGCGAGTAAAAATGCAAGCGCCATAAGAGCACAAGCATTAAAGCCATCTAAAAATCCAAAAATTGAACTAAGTAAAAATGGATGAATTCCGGAAATATTAATTACACCAAGTAATGGAATTTTAATTTGTTCTTTTTTTGAAACTCCCTCTAACTGTTTATCACACCCTTGATCTATGATTGGTTTTTTACACTCTGCTACATATTTTGTAATTTTTGATTCTAAATTCACTTTTATTGTTTTGTCAAAACCAACAAAATGTTCATCATTTATAAATGTTATTGGAACAAGTCCATATTCTTGCTCTGATACATTATAATTTTTATAATATTCTTTTAATTTATCTATATTTTCCTGTTCTGTGATATTATATCTATTTACGACAAGCTCTGGGAATCTGGGCTGTATTTCATCAAAAAACCTCCTCTCGGCACTGCAATGAGAACAAGTTGGAGAATAAAAAAAATCAACAATAACTCTATTTTCCTGTGCATAAGAAAACTTTAAAAATAAGAATAAAAATATGAAAACAAATAAAAATGTTTTTAAAAATTTCATACTTAAATTTGCTTGATTATTTCAATAATTTCCTTCTTTGAGATAATTCCATTTCTTCTTACAATCTCATCTTCAAAATCATTTAAAAATACAAATGTAGGAACTTTGGAAATATTATACTTTGTTTTTATTTCTTCGTCTTTATCATAATTTAAAACCTCCATAACAATATCAGGAAATTCCCGAGAAATTTCATCCCAAACTGGTTTCATAAAAATAACACACTCTGGACACCAGTCTGCTTCAATTCTAATAATTTTCATTTATTTTAAATTAAGAGTTTCTTCGTCTTTCCATGAATCAATGTATGGAATTTTTGCATCAAATGTTTGATATGAAGTAAATTTTTTATCTGACAAATTTATTGTATAAACTGATCCATGTTCTTTGTCTGGACCATAACCAATTGCGATAGCAATTTTTGATGCGTCTGGCGAAAATTTAAAGTTACCAAATTGCATATCAGATCCAGAAACTGGTAATTTATATTTTGTATCTTTTAATGTTTCTAAATTTTTTACAACAAATTCGTCATTATTATCTGACTTTACTTTATAAACAATTAATTTATTGTCTGATGAAAAATCAATATCTGTCACAGCTAAAGCATCCCCATTGCTTCCAAAAATACTTTCTGATTTTGAATTTTCTAAATTAACTCTAAATAAAGCCACATATTTACCATATAGGATATATCCTCCAACACCTTCTGGCTTAATTCCAATATAAATATATTTACTTGTTGTCTTTAAAACATCTGGGAGTGTATGAAAGCAACCATTTACTGTTGTTGTAAATGCTTGATCATTAAAAGCTGCGATATTTAATTTTGTAATGCCATCCTTCATACTAAATTTATCTGAGGAACAATTTTCAATATTAAGCTGCGCTTGGGGTATTTGTTCAAATTGAAAGGTTGAGACAATCTTTTCTATATCAGTTCTTAAAGATTCTACAAGGGGCTGCTGTGCATCTTTATGAAAACTAAATGAAAATACATATTTATCATTTTCTGTTAATTTTACGGGTTTATAAGATTCAGATTTTTGTAAATCTTCCCATTTATCCTTATCAATCGCTGCAATATTAAAAATAGGTTGATCTTGTTCAAAATAAACATCTACTGAATCAAATTTTTCGGAATCAACTGTTAATACTTTTTCTTCTGTTGAATATTTATTCCATGATTTAAGAATAGTAAGACTAAATCCATATTTTTCATTATAATACTTTTTTCCTTCTTGTTTGGTTTGTGTGCCTGAATTTATAACATTTTGTAATTGATCTAGTTGATCCTGTAGCGCCCTAATTTGATCTTTTGATTGTTCTAATTCTTCTTTATTTTGATTAACTATTCTTTGTTGACCAAAAAATACAATTCCACCAACAAATATTGCTGTTATGATAAGGGCAATAACAATTACTATTGGTTTTGGTCCTGATTGTTTGATTATAACAGGTGCTATGTCCTGTGTTTTTTTAGCTCTTGGCATATTTTTTCTTATTATTTATTAGTTGTAGTTGTTGCAAAATTAACACAATTTTGAATACTTGTCAGACTTCTTTCAAAGTCAGCATCTATTTTATCTTGTTTTTTATCAAACATATATAAAATTCCGCTTGCTATTATAATAGCAATAATTGAAATTAAAATAAATACCCCCGATTAATGAATCTATTTCTAAAAATATGCACATTTTTTAAGTCTTATTTTTAAAAATAAATAAATTGAAATATTATTTTAACAAAAATATAAAAAATACTCCAGTTATAAAAAATAAAAAATGGAGCAAACCCTCTTTTAACTTTGGATGTGTTTTTATTTCCGGAATTAAATCAGATGATGCAATATAAATAAAACTTCCCGCTGCAAATGGGAGTAAGAAGAAAACATCTTTTTCTTTTAAAAATAAATAAGAAACTATTCCGCCCAGCACAACAGATAAAGATGATATGAAATTAAATAACAATGCTTTTGTTTTTTTCCATCCTCCGTGAATTAAAACTCCAAAGTCTCCTAATTCTTGTGGAATTTCATGAAGCGCAACAACTATCCATGTGGTTATACCAAGTTTTATATCAATAAGAAAAGACGATCCAATTATTATTCCATCTAAAAAATTGTGAATAGTGTCTGCCATAATAACCAAATATGTAAATGGCTCTTTGTGTTCTGATGGCGTTTTGTGACAATGATGCCAATGTATAAATTGTTCTAAGAGAAAAAATATAGAAAATCCTATTATTATATACAAAAAAACATTGTTATTTATACCAAAAATCTCAATTGATTCTGGGATTAAATGAAAAAATGCTCCACCGAGTAATGCTCCGGCAGACAAAGCAACAAGTAAAAGAATAATTCTTTTTAAAATTTTTTCATTAAATAAAAAAGTTATTATTCCTAATATAGAAATAATTGAAATGCTTAATGTAGAAATTATTATCCAAAAAAATGTATTCATATTTTTATCCATAAATTAATTATTTCTTCATAATTTTTAGCTATTTTTTTTATAGCAAATTCTCTTGTAATTTTTGTTCTATAAAAATCTTTAACTGCATCTAAAAATATAGTTCTTCCAACCGCAAACCCTATTATATTACTAAATTCTTTTGCTGATTTAATCCATTTTTTAATCAAATTTTTTGATTCACCTCTACCGAGCATTATAATTTTAGGATCTTTCTGATAAATCTTGATAGATTTTATAACATCGCGCCAATCAGATTTTTTTTCATAACCTTCTATCTTCCAAATTATAGGAAAGATTCCATATGATAAAATTTCCTCAACCGCTTTTTTTGTAAAAAGTGATTTATTCTTTATATTTGGAGTCAAAAGTTCTAAAAGTAAATCAATTTTATTATGCACACAAAAATCATACAAAATTTTCATTTTTTTCAACTGAACTTTGTTATTTTTTCTATAATCATATCTTATTAAAATTTTTACAAAGGTTGCTTTATTTTTTATAATATGATTTTTAAAATTTTTACCATACTCAAAATCAAAAAATGCTTTCCCGCTCTTTTCAGTTGAAATTGATAAAATTATTTTTTTCTTTTTTGCGTCTTCGATAATTGATCCCCCAAATTCTTCGTCAATTAAAATTCCCATGAATTGTTTATATTTTGAGGTTTTATATGCAGACAAAAATCCTTCGTAAATAACTTGTTTAATATCTGAAATTATTTTTTTTTCTTCTTTTCTTAATTTTTTCCCAAATCCAAAAAGATCAATAAAAAAACTTCTATGATCAAATGGTAAAATAAATAAATATTTCTTATTAAACCCATGGGGTATTTTTTTATTATTTTTATTTTTCATGTTTTTATATTACTTATACCATTATAAAATTTACCAAAAAAATAGAAAATTATCTAATAAATTTAAATATGTTTTATAAAACTATTTTATTAATTTGCTTAAGTTAATACCTTTCATTTCTGTGCCTGGCTTTATGTCTAAAAAAGATAATATGGTTGGAGCAATATCTGATAAAACACCCGAGATCTGCATTTTATACATATTTTCTAAAGAAACTCCATTATTTTTACCTTTAAATTTATTATTCACAATTAAAAATGGAACTGGAAAATTACTATGTTCTTTATTAATTTCACCATTTTTCAAATCAACAACCTCTTCAACATTCCCATGATCAGCCGTTATTATTGCCGTTCCATCTTTTTCTAAAATTAGTGGAATAATTTCCGATAGACAATTATCAACTACTTCAACGGCTTTTACTGATGCATTTAAATTTCCTGTGTGACCAACCATATCTGGGTTAGCAAAATTTACAATATAAAAATCAAAATTATCTTTTGATAGGTTTTCTTTTAATGCCTCGCGAATTTCATTTGCGGACATTTCCGGTTTTTGATCATATGAATCAACGGAGGGAGAGGGAATTAAAATTCTTTCTTCATTTTTTAATTTTTCTTCTTTCAATCCGTTAAAAAAGAAAGTAACGTGAGCATATTTTTCTGTCTCTGCAATATGCAACTGCCTTAAACCGTTTGAACTTATAATTTCTGATAGAGTTCCACTTATATCTTGCCTTTTAAACGCGATTTCAACTGGAAGTCCAGATTCATATTCTGTAAAAGTTACCATAAAAACATTATCAGGTCTTTTTCTTCTATCAAATTCTTTGAAATCATCAAGTACAATAGCGCGTGTCATTTGTCTTGCCCTATCTGCTCTGAAATTAAAAAATATAATTGCATCATTGTCAGAAATTTGTGTTACTGGATTTCCATTTTCTTTTATTACAACTGGTTTAAATTCCTCGTCATAAATATTTTTTGCATAAGATGACTGAATTGCTAAAATTGGATCATCGAATGAATCTTTTGATTCTCCATGAAAAATTGCATCATAAGATAATTTAATTCTGTCCCAATTATTATTTCTATCCATCCCGTAAAATCTACCCGACAGTGTTGCAATTTTTCCACAACCATATATATTTAAAGTTTTTTGTAGGCCTCTTAAAAAATCTATACCCTTATTTTTTGCTGTATCTCTACCATCTAAAAATAAATGCAAATAAATTCTATCCACCTCCTTATCACAAGCTAATTTTATAAGCGATTCTAGATGGGCTTCATATGAATGCACCCCTCCGGTTCCCAATAGTCCCAAAAAATGAAGTGCACTATTATTTTCCTTCACATGATCAATTGCTTTTAAAATTGATTCATTTTCAAAAAAAGAACCATCTAATATTTTTTTATTAATTCTATTTAAACTTTGTAAAACTATTTGTCCAGAACCAATTGTTAGGTGTCCGACTTCTGAATTTCCCATTTCTCCATATGGAAGTCCAACTGCCTCTCCAGACGCTTGTAATAAAAAGTTAGGGTAATTTTTTATAAGTTCACGCCAATAAGAAACATCTGCTAGTGTTATAGCATTTCCAATAGATGGGCGATATACACCCCAACCGTCCAAAATTATAAGAGCAACTGGTTTAGTAGTCATATAGAATTTTATCTTCCTTGCCCTCTAAAATTTGATTTATTTTCTCCTTTATAAGAGCACCCCTCTCATCAATAATTTTTAGAAGTTCTTTTCTCTTATATTCATCTTCCTCTTTTTCAAGCTCGACTATTCTTTTATTCAACTTATAAACCATATCAGTAATAGCCATTAAAACCCTTTCTTTCTTATCTTCTGGGACATTTAATTCTTGAAAATACCATTCAACTGATTTTTGTTTTATTTCTTCCATATTGTTTAATATTAATTACTATATTATTATAACATTTAATAAGTATAATTGAAAAACCCAAAAACATACAAATAATTTAATTTGGGGTTGACTTTTGTGTTTTTTAATGCTAAATTCTTATTAAGCTTAAATTTTTAGAAATAACAAAACAATGAGTAAATCACACTATGAACTAACCTTTATTGTTGATGGGAATATCCCTGATACAGAAAATAATAGAATAACTGAAGAAATTCAGACTTCTATGAAGACAAGTGGCGCTGAAGTAAATTACTGCCAAGAATTGGGTAGAAAAAAACTTAGCTACGAAATCAAAAAAAGCCAAAGAGGCACATATTTTGTCATTGAATTTGATTCTGAACCAAATTCTTTAAAATCAATAGAAAAAGATTTAAAACTTAATAAAAGTCTATTAAGATACTTAATCGTAACAAAACCAAGAAATATTGCCCAAATAAAGCCAGAAAATGTTAAAGATCAAACAGAATTAAAATCTGGAGAAAAAATTTCACAACAAAAAAAAGAAGAAAAACCACACAGAGAAAAAGTTGAGAAAAAAGAAGAAGATAAAAAAGAAGAGAAATTAGAAACAGAAACAAGGGAACTAGAATCAACACCAGAAGCAAAACAAGAAGCAGAAGAAATCAAAGAAATAAATCAAGAATCAGAAGAAACAAAAAAGTCAGACGATCTTGATAAAAAATTAAATGAGATACTAAATAAAGACGAATTCTAAATTGTTTTAATATTTAAAATAAAATTATATGGATTTAAACAAAGCTACAATAATAGGAAGACTAACTGCCGATCCAGAATCTCGCACAACCCCAAACGGACAAACAGTCGTAACATTAACTGTTGCAACAAATTACACCTGGAATGATGCAAATGGACAAAAACAAGAAAAGGCAGAATTTCATAATATAGTTGCATGGAGAAAATTGGCCGAAATAATAGCACAATACCTAAAAAAAGGAAGTAAGGTTTATTTTGAAGGAAGATTACAAACAAGAAGTTGGGAAGATCAAAATGGAAATAAAAAATACAGAACTGAAATAATTGCTGATAATATGATAATGCTTGATTCAAGGGGTGGGGATTCTCTACCAACAAAAGATAATACTCCGGATGCAAAAACATCTGAAGCAGATGAGGAAGAAATAAACATTGAAGATATACCATTTTAAAACTATGCAAAAAACAACAACAATGAACAAAAAAAAATATTGTCATTTTTGCCACAACAACGTGGATTTTATTGATTTCAAAGATACGCAAACAATTCAAAGATTCACAAGTTCTTATGCAAAAATAGTTCCAAAAAAAAGAAGTGGAGTTTGCTCAGCTCATCAAAGAAAACTAGAGACAGCTATAAAAAGAGCAAGATTTATGGCACTTCTTCCATATACAAAATAATTTAAATTATTTTATACTTCAACCCCGCTTAAGCGGGATTGAATTTATTAAAAGACAAAAATATGTTAGATTTTAGTGAAATCAAATTAGGAAAAATTATTGCTATAAACGATCAACCATATAAGGTTGTTTTAGCTCAACATTCAAAACAAGCAAGAAGTGGTGCTGTGCTTCGCACAAAGCTTAAAAATCTTATAAATGGTTCTGTTGTTGAAAAAACTTTTTCTGGATCAGATAAGGCTGAAGAAGCAAATTTAGAAACAACAAAAGCAAGTTTCTTATATTCTGATGGGGATAACTACAACTTCATGGATCAAGAAAGCTTTGAACAATTCTCTTTTCTAAAAGAAGATATTGGTGATCAAGTCCAATTTTTAAGAGAAGGAACAATAGTTGACATATTAAAATTCAATGGAAAATCAGTAAACATAGGACTTCCAACAAAAATGGAATTTAAAGTTATTACGGCTCCACCCGGTATAAAGGGTGATACAGCAGGAAGCGCCACAAAACTTGTAACCATAGAAACCGGCGCACAAATTAAATGTCCTCTATTTGTAAATGAAGGCGACACAATAAGAATAAACACAGAAACCGGGGATTACGTAGAGAGAGTAAAATAATTCCTTATAAAATAAAAAATAACTAATGCAAAACATTGGTTATTTTTTTATCATCAACAAATGTATATTTCCAATCTTTCTGATTATTTACCAATCCATGCTTTAGCGGATTGAAAATAATATAATTAACAACATTGCTTAATTGATTTTCTTTATTAATTTCTCTAGACTTAAAAACAAATTCAAATAATCTTCCAGATCGTCCTTTTTTATTATTAAAATATTTTGTATATGAATTGGCTAGAAGACCCATAAATTTAGGAATTTTAAAATTTGAAAATGGATTTACATTTGTTTTATATCCCCACCCAATGGGTGGAAGACCACCCATTGGGTGGGGTGGTTCACGCAAAATAAAATGATAATGATTTGGTAACAAACAATAACTTACAATAATAACCCCTGTTACTCGCCTATAAAAATTAATTCTATTTATAAAAAATAAATAATCCCTTCTACAATAAAATATCTTTCTCTTATCAACACCTCTATTATAAATATGATAAAATACTTCTGGATAAAAGTTTCTACTAATTTTTAACATAAAAAGTCGCGATTAATAATTAATGGCGACCCCTATATGATATTAAATAATTGTAATATAAATGTCAATAATCTATTTTATTACTAATTTTCCTGCAACATCTTTTATTTCTCTAAAAATAAACATAGTAGAATTTACATCACCATAAACAATGGGAAAATATTTTTCTTGTTTTGATTTCTTAAATATGTTAGCTAAATACATTCCGAAAATCGCCGAATCTTTTGGTATTAATCTCAATTTTTCTGTTAATAAAAATTGTAAGAACAAACTAACTGACTCAACTGTACCAAAAAATCCTATAATATTATTTATCATATCTTCTGAAAATTTATTTTCTAAAAATTTCTTAAAATCTCTTTGTAAAATTTTATTATCTTTAAAGAATATATTTATCAAATTATTACTACACACATAAGACAAAACAACCATTGCTTCTTTTACTTTATTTGTATTTATAAAATTCAAAAATTCTTCATCTAAATCAGTACTTTTTTTTAATTTAAGGTCTTTAGTAACTTGAGTTTCTAAATTTTTAAAGCTTAATTCAAAATTTTTGTAAGCATTTAAAAGTGTGTCTATGTTAGAAGCTTTTTTCTCTGGAATTTTTTGAATACGTTCTTCAACCGACTCTGGAACAAAAACCTTCTTTATTTTTACTCCCTCCTTTAATTCTATAGGATATATGGTCCATTTTTCTCTCTCAATCCCAACAAAAATCTGTGAGTAAAATTTCATATTCAAATAAAATTGCAATAATCTTTTTACTATTTCTCTTTCATCTTCTTTTAAATTTTTTGTATTTTCTGAATCCAGTATATAGGTTGAAAATGCAATGTCATCATATTTATCAATTCCATTTTTTTCTATATAATCTTTTATCCAATTAGCTGTTGTGCCAATAACTTCAGCTTCTTCTAATTTTATTTTTGTGTCTGTTATTTGTTCACTATTTTTATATAATGCATCTTCAATTCCTCTTCTGAAAACATCATTATCCATATCAGAAACTATAAAAGCATTTAAAATTTCATGATCGATCCCTGTTTCGCTATTTATCAAATTATATAAATTATCTTTTAATATATTTACAATTTTTTCGTTTGTAATTTCAATTTGTCCTGACAAAACTTTAATATATGGAATTATAAAATAATCCGTTTCTGTAATATCATCAAAACTTTTTGGAGAAAATTTTATCCTTAAATACATAACTAAAATCTTTGACAATAAATTTTTATATTTTATATTTAAGTTTTGATTATCGATAAAATTATTTTTTGCTATAAAGCTTGACCTATAATCTTTTTTTATTATACTTTCAAACTCTTTTATCCAGTCAGATATTTTTTTATCTTGAATAATATATTGGTTTTTTGATAGTGCTTCTAGAATTTTGTCTTTTACATCTGGATCAAACATTAATTGAGTCATTATCATTGTGTCTAATCTTGATAATTCAAAACTATTTTGTTCTTGTATGGCTAAAATTAGATGGTACTGAAATATTTTTAAGGTCGAGTCAATATTATCGTCTAATAAAGAATAATCTATAAAATCATCGATACTTGTATCAATAAGACTGCTAATTGAATCCTCAAATAATTTTTCAAAATCAAAACCATTTTCTTTTGCAAATTTATTTAATTCTTCTAATTTCTTATCTTCTAGTGTGTCTGAAAGCAATGCACCTGAGTATAATAAAAGTTCAACCGCCTTTTGTTTGTCTAGTTTTATATTTTTAATTAAATCTTCAATAGTAAAATTAAAATCAAAAATATCAGAAAAATATCCATCCAGAATACTCTCTAATAAATGATATAAATTTAAACCTAAATTAAACTTACTTAAAATAGATTCTATAATTTTTTGATTTTGTTTTAATTCTTGCATTATATTATACGCATTTATAAATTTTTTTAATGATTTTAATCAATAATTCTTAAATTATTATAATCTGGATTATTATAATCAAATCCTTCGTCAATTGGTTGATTTCTTGGTGGTCATGGCCTATTATTGCCTTGATTATTATTTTGTTGATTGTTTTGTTGATTTCTAATATAAATCAAGATTATTCATGGTATTTAAAGCGGCCGCTCCCTGCATTTGGCCTAATCTTGCTATGATACGTTGAGCATTCTGTTGTTCTAGTTGATTACCGGTAAGCATTTGATCTAATAATGGCCTAATTTGTCCCAACCAATCATTAACCATGGTTTTTCTATCTCCACCTAAATCATTTGCTGTTCTAACCATATTTCCAATTTCTACTGGATTAATATTTGCCAAAAGCTGTCTCTGATCTAACCCCGCATCATTTAAATCCATATTTACCAATAAATCTGCTGTATTTATCTGTGCTATATCATCTCTTCCTATTAATTCATTATAGGCCTCACGAGACATTGTTTGTCTCTCTTCTCTATTTACATTAGAGCTCAGGGATGTAGATAAAAATTGAGCTAGTTTATTCAAATCCTCTGTATTCATACCAGCACTATCCTCTATTAAAATTCTATGAGAAACTTGAGCAACACCCCTTTGTTGCTCTATTGACAAACGATTTGCATCCGCTCTAAGTTCAGCGGGCGTTCTTGATTCTCTAATGGCATTTCTTATTATTTCTTGTGTATATCCCGTTGCATTTATACCCTCTAATACTCTTCCCACTCCATTGAGTCTCATCTGTTCTGCCTGTCTACTTCCTCTGTCTCCGTCTAATAATGGCCTTCCTTGTGCATCTAACCATCTACCTTCCGTTGGGAATTGTTTTCTTATTTCTCCTTCAAATGATCTCAGTGTATTTCTATCAGCACCACGATTTTGTAAATCAGATAAAAGCTGTGGTATTTGATCTACACCCACAAGACCTCTTTTTAATAATTGGAATTGAGCTGCCATATAATCCACATTAGAAGTTTTTATATCATCTCTCATGCGTTCTACCATTCCTGTATCCATATCCTCAAATTTTTTTGCAGCATCCATAACTTTATTACTTAAATAATTTGCAGCATCCCTTACATCTGCCTGACCACTTCGCTCAAGTGCCTTACCTGCATCACTCGTTAAGCCAGGTGCAGCTGCAGCAGCCATTGACCAGCTTGCACCAGAAGATGCCAATGCACCATATACACCGCCTGTTGCTGTATGAATTCCATATAAATTAGCTAGTGGAGCAAAAAATGACCCCCCAAGAGCAGAAGCAAATGGAGCTAAAAATGATGTTGCCAAAAGGGATCTTCTAAATACAGCTGCGGCACCAGTTCCAAATTCTGTCCAACCCTGAGCAGCTCTTGATGATTTCTCTGATTTTTCCTGAAAATGATTTATAGTTTCATCTAAAATTCTTGTATTTGCTAAAACATCTTCATAATTATTTATAGCCGGTCCAACTTCTCCCAACTTATTTCTTTGTTTTTCCAATTTAGCAAGTTCAGTTCTCTGTTGATCATTCAAAGTAGTTCTATCTATGTCACCCAAAGATGTTATTCTAACGCCCGGATTATTATTTCTATAATTATTTATAAATTCCGCCTCTTGCCTATCTAAACTATTCTTCTGTTCATTCTTTATATTATGTCTTTTATATAAATCATCTAAAGTTTCTAAATTTTTATTCTCTCCTGATTGATCATATCTTGTTCTTTGATTCATTAAACTATAAAGTTTATTTCTTTCTTGATCAGTCAGGGTTCTTCTATCTATTTCACTTAAATCTGTTGCAGTAGAAGTAGGATTATTATTTCGATAATTATTTATAAATTCCGCCTCTTGCACATCTAAACCTCCAACCAAATCTCTAAGTCCATCTATGTGTCCCTGTTCTGTTTCTATTTTTTTTCTATTATTATTCAAATTATCAAGCTGCACTCTTTGATCCTCATTTAATGTACCCTTATCTATCTGATCTATATCTGTTATATTGGCCCCTGGATGACTATTTCTATATTCTTCTATAAAATGTGCTTCATCTCTATCTATGTTGGTTCTTCGAGTATCTAAACCATTTTCCAAATTATCTATATCTTGGGTATTGCGAACTCCCATGCTCCTAGCATAAGAAAGATGAGAAGCCGCATTTGCTGATTTTTCTGCTCTTTCTCTAGCCTTTTGGGCAAAATTTAAATCATGAGCACGTCTTCCAGCCCAAGTACCACTAGCCCATTTTGCAACATTCTGTCTTTTTTGTTCAGCTCCTTTAAAAAATCTTCCTACTTTATTTCTGTCACTGGACAAAGATTTTAGTGGATTTTGCATAAATTTACCAACGCCCTGCTTCATTTTTCCAGTTCTATCCATAAATTTCTGTGCATCTTGATATGCTTTTTGATCTTTTCTATCTTTTCTAATTTCTTTATATGCCCTATATCTTTTCGCTAAATAATTTGCTCCTGTAGCAGCACCGACCCCCGCCATACCAAGTTTAAGGGCTGAAGAACCAGCTTTCTGTAATTTATTTGACATATTACCAGCAAAACTTGAACCCATTACTCCAAGCGATCCCGCTATCCTTATGGCTGCAATCATCATAGCAATAACAATAATAAAATCTAAAATCATACTGGTCTTCTCTAAAGAATACTGCCCAACTGTTGCCCCACTAGTACCCATATTTTCTTCATCTTTGTCTAAAACTCCACCAATTTCAGATAAATTCTCAACTTTATTATGGTCTGCATCAACAGAATTTTGAATTGTTGCCATTGTCAAATAAATAAACATTGCAAGTATTGGACCACTAATAAGATTTTTTGAAAGAGACTGCCACCACTCATTTGCATATTTACCCCCCGCAGGAGATGCTTGAAGTAAAAATGCAAAAGGAGATAAAATTGCCAAAATCCAAAAACTCAAAATTCTTCCCACAAGCATAACTATCATAATAACCAATATGACATTTAAAACTACCAACATTATACAAGCTAACACCACTGTTACAAAAACACTTGTGCTGCTATTCTTTTCTTCTGAACTTGTGCCTGCTTCCTTTTTCATCAACTGGTCTAAATGAAGGCCCTTTGCAAAATTACCCACAGTTGCATCTTTAAATCCACTCACAAATGTTAACATCACTATCTGAGAAACATCTATTAAAAGACCTGTGATCATTTTAGAAAAATTTATTAGAATTGAAAATATTACAACCTTCCCTAGCCATTTTTTATATGAATATGATTCTATGCCTATTATAGTAGCAAATGAGATTATAAGAAGTATAAATATAAAAAACATATTACATATATCTCTTGCAATTTTCCATCCTTCAACAACTGCATGTATGCCTGTTGTGTATTTACCCCATGTTGCAAAAAAAACTAAAGCTATCATAAGTTTAGTAGCAATCCAACCCAAAAAACTAAGTATAGTCAAAAATAAATTTGTAAGTAGATTAAGAATTGCATCCATTAATGTCGCCCTCGCTGTTGCCCCCGGGAAACAAAAAAATATACAAATAAAAAATAAAGAAATAGCGTAAAAAATTTTTCTTTTTCTTGTTAAAGAATTTTCAAAATTTTTAAATTTTTGTATTATACTTCTCAATGTTTTATATATTTTATTATCTCTATTTATCATACAAATTTATACCCGAGCATTATCCATTAAATAAATATCATCTAAATGTTACATCGTCTTCTTCGTCTTCTTCGTCTTCTTCTATGTTTTGTTGTCGATTTCTAATATTCAAAATTCCTTGATTTGTTGTTATTATAATTGATTTTTCATCAGACATTCCCGATTCAGAGGAATTTCCCCAAGAGTCAGTAATTATAACTGCTGGATTAAATATACAACATGGTTCATCACCCGCTATTTCACAACTATCAATCCAATAGTCGCTATCTGGGGTGCAAACATATACAAATGAATAATTAAATTCGTCTTCAACACAAGAATTTTGATCATTACCCCAACCATAGGAAAAACATTTTTGCCCGCCTGTACAATCAGAATCAGAATTACAATAATCACCATTGTTCCAATCTTGTATTGAAATTGAACTATATTTATCCGCACACTTTCTTATACATTCTGCTCTTTTATTTTTAAATGGTCCTGGAAGTGTTAATGTATCGGAGTCGTCGCCATACCAATCCAATTTTATTTCTTTTATTGGAGATCTGCCCCACCGAGCGTAAGCGTAAAAACTCAAATTAACTTTTAGACTTTTCACGGCATATATATCCGCAGAATTACTGTTATTAACTGTTATTCCCCTGGCTCCCTCTCCATCTTTATTTACTTGCTTGATAATTGGAGCATTGTTTTCTGAATTTTCTCTTAAATCCCAAATATATGAAGATGTGACCCAATTACCCTCCTCCCACGCATTGACTGCATATTGATAATGCTCTATATTTGCAATTTTTACTATTGAATTACTTAAATTATTCCTAGCTCCTGTTAGTGAATTTTTAATATCAGTAGAGTATGTATAATAATAATTCTTAAAATTATCAGAATTAGAATGTATAGGATCTCTTAAACTACTCACACCAGACGACAAACCAAACTCTGTGCCTATATGATTATTGACATTAAAATTAGTATTTTCTTGTGCTACGTCTTTAACTCTTAAAATAAGAGTATCATATGAGAATAAATTCGATTTCCCAACTTCTATAGAAGAACAAATATTATTATTTTGTATTGTACATATTGAATCTGTTGTTGTGCCAACATCACCAAACTTCAGTATATAATTTATATAATAATTATCCGAATGAAATATAACATTATCAAATCCAGAATCACTTGAATCACTGATAAGTCCAGTAGCCCTACAAGCTTTAATACTTTGAAAATCATCATAGCTGGACGCACAATCACCAGAAGGACAAGATGACATATTTCCTGCATAATCATCTACGCTTTGAGGCCCAATAGGCCATCCTTGACTGTAGGTATGCTTATTAGTTCCGTCATAATGAACATAATAATTGTGTCTAAGTGGATTCCACATTGATTCAGAATCTCCACCACTGACACAATCTGTATAAACCTCATGTCCTTTTGGATATGGTAAAGAAGGGTTAAATTCATCACCAAAATGAGTATTAGCTGCATCACAGGCTTCTCTATAAGCATCTCCAACAGTTTGGGCACTACTACATGCTTGAGTATTGTCATCGTCGAAGCCATAACCTTTCTTACTGAGTGGAATAAATACATTTCGTTTATCATCTGTACTGAATAGATTAGCCCTATAACCGGAATTAAGGTCATCCCATTCATAAACACCATGACCGTCAGTTCCTACATAGCTTTCACCAGAAGGTTTCACGCCCTCATCATAGTAATAAAAATCAATAGGCTGATTAATTGGAAACTTGGGCAATAATTTATTTTTAAAATCTTCCATGAAATCTCTCTCCAATGCCAATGTGAGGTCGCCCTCAGGATTTTCAACTTCCATAAATTCTATAGGATTAAATTTTAGCTCCTTCTCTCTCCAATAGTGCCCCCCTTCTGAATAAAGATTACAGTGAAAACCAGCATAATAAACATTGTTTTCATACCAGCTTGGCCAATTAACCCCATATATAATATCATAACTTTTATCTTGGTTATTTGTTAGTGTTTGTGTTACAAATTTATCATTAAATTCATCCTGAGTCCAATAATTATCTGGATTTGTAAAGTAGTTATAAAAATCTTCTTCTGAATTTTGTGACAATTTTGTCCCTGCTGGCACATAGGCCAATACATTGCATCTTGACAATTGAGGGTCAAAAGCATTATAACCATGACCTGACCCTTGAGTGCCATACAAACCAGCTTTAGATTCGCTCTCATTTGAACTCCAAAAGGCACAGTATACTCTATCTTCTTCCGTTACATAATCATCTGCAACTAAACACACTTTAGAGTCAGATGGCATAGATATTTTAGATTCTGGTGCTACAGAATATAAATCAATCTCACCACTTATAGAATCAACAGGATACCAAGATAAACATCTTGTTTTATATCTATCACCATTTCCACTGATTGTGTTAGGAGGTGTTGCCAAAAATGAATCATCTCTTTCTAAGCAGAATCCTCGCCATCCTATAAAATTTGTTTGTGATTTCTTATTTGATATGGTTGTTGCAGAGTATTCTTCTGTAATATTTGCTGGTATATTACTATATCCATAAGGAAAATATAGATTTTTTGAAGAACCGTATGTAACTTTTGTATAATTACAATCACAATCATTATTTAATCCCAGTGACCAATCTATCAAAGGCGGATCCTCAGTGTTAAACTTTGGTTGACATATATTCGCATTTTGAAATCTTTGATTCAAGGATGTAGGAATTGAATAAGAAACTCCACCAACTGTCGTTGCAGTAGATTCCAAAACTATGCTAGGAGTCCATACAAATGGTGAATCTTTTTCTGGATACAATCTACATGTTTTATATTGACTATCTAGGTATTTATATGCATTATAATAAGATTCAACTGGATCAACTCCCAAGCCAAACTTATAAACTAAATTTTGTCCAGATACATTTCTCTTAATTACGGATCTCCCCAATTCATATTCCTTTGTTGTTGTGTTGGTCGGAAATATCGACAAACTATCAAGAGGATAAAGTCCTGGCACAGAATATCCACTATAATCCATTTCTGACCATGATAAATCAATACCCATTTGTCTCTGATAATCATCAAATGTAAGTGGTTTTACGCTGTCATCTCTTAAAATAAAATTATCACACTGAGAATTGTCTGCAGAGAGGGAGTCGCATCCAATAAGAGATATACAAGAATTTTTTTCTTGTCCTGTTTTTTCATCAACTGTTTTAATAGATGAACCACAAGTCGCCCATTCTCCACAAGTTCTATCTTTTGTAACCTTCAAGAGCACATTAGAGTCTGCAACAGAATACAAATTTCCCATTACTAAACTAGAATTATCATAACTTATATCTGAACTCCATCTTAGGGTTGGATCTGTAACTTGATGAAATAAAACACACCCCTTTTCTTTGCTTGGTTCTATACAAGTTGTTCTATCAATATTTTGATTATCAATATATGTATAATATCCTTGTAATTTTTCAAATGACATATTTATAATTGATATATTTCCATCATTTCCGCCGTAATAGAATGCAACATTACAAAAATTTGCACCTGGCTCTATTGTATAGAGTCCATATATATAAATCCATTTATCGACATTACCAGCGTTTTCCTTTACAAAATAATTTGAATTTAAATCTGGAAATGCGTATGGTAATTTATTTTCAGCAACAGAGTAATAATATTCATCTGAGTTTTTATTCTTTTTACAAATTAAATGTGTTGAAATAAATCTATTTTTATTTTCTGAAGATGCATCAAATTTAACAAATCCAGCTAATTTATAAATTTGTTTTTGTTCTACAGAAAAATTGTAACTATTCCTTGCTAATTCTCCTGAATTGGCAGCAAACTCAATTCCTGAAGATGTGGCAGAAACATTACCTTGCACAGGTGCGATTGTTCCGTTTATGTTTAAATCAAATAATTTCCAATTGGGGGTATTATTATTTTCTGTGTTATAAAAATTTAAAGTTTGTGGTATCTGATTTAAATTATCCTGTGGGTCTATAAATGCGGTACAAGAATCCTGTGCCTGAGGACACACTGCTGCGTAAGAATTAGTAAACTCTGGGAATATAGAATGATCATTCAATGTATTTTCTATATTATTCATAGATTCATCATAACCCTTGTTATATAATAGGCCATCACATGCTTCATTCGTTCCTTTCTTATAAAAACCAGCTGGTAATCCCAAACCAATTTCTGCTTTTCTATATTCACACAAGTTCTCCCTTGGATGAATTTTAAATAAATAACTACCATCCAACTTTTCCATAGACACACAATTATTATACTTGGATAAACATAGAGTCTGGTTTTGAGCACCAAAATAGTCATCTGATATATAATCATCTGGATTATTTACCATAAACACATCGCTTGGATTTCCGCTATTGTCTAATATAGCTAAATTCTGACATCCTTTTTCAGAATTAGTACATTGAAATTTATTGTCCTCTACAATATATTCTATTGTATCTTCAGGAACCTTTATCATGCTATCTGAATCATTTCCTGAAATTGGCTCTTCTCTATTATTTAAATAATAATATTTATTCTTTGTGCATTCTGGATTACTTGCACTTCCTGTATTATTACAATAAGCATTAAAAACTTGTTTGAATGGCATCTTGGAATTCTTTGTGTCAATAACAGCACGACATCCTACATTTTCTGGATTACAAATATTACTAAACTGATATAAATAATTTGATGATTTTTTCCTGTCCTTATATTCCTGACAACCTAAATATTTATTATCAATAATTCCATTATTATCATTATCAACGCAAACACGTGGAGTATTCCATGAATCTCTTATTTTATAAAAATTATTTTGAAATTCTTTCAGTGTTATATTGTCTATAAATATTCCATCTCTCAAGTCAGATGAATTTACTATTGGGATATTTATAATCAATAAAACTTCATCTTCTTCTGTTATAGTAGTTGGTGCTACAATAATATTTAATTGCCTGAGTTCCCATTCTGGATTTTCAACGACAGAAGACGTAAATGTCAAATTTGAATTTTCCTGTGCCCTTGCTTTATTAAAAATTAAATTTTCAAAATTTATTGCCTGTTGTTCGGAATCTTCTATTAAATCACTATCTTCTCCGTATGTATCATTGTCACTAAATTTCTTTACCCAAAAACTTAGAGTATATTCTCTTCCTGGAATAATATTGAATCCATTTTCTGTTAAATTATATGATAGTGTAAATTGTGTCGCCCCCCCAAACGTATAAACAGCCAATGAGGAACCTCCATACTGTAATGATTCTGAAGATGGGTGAAAGCTTAATCCATTAGAAAAATTCCAGGGGTTTGATGTGCCGTATTCAAAATTTTCTATCAAAACATTTCTTATATTATTTCCATTATTTCCTTTATATTCAATACATCCAACATTTGACTCTGAACACCTTTGACTCATAGATGGAACCACCTTGTAAACGACATTACTTAATGTTCTTCTTAATCTTATACATTCATCTGTAATTGGAATTGTTTTTGATAATTTTCTATTATATGATATTGAATTCATATCATAGAAACTTCTACAATCTAAATCATTTTCTGGATCACAGGATCTCCCACTCGACAAATCAGAACACTCAAAACCACCTATTGCAATATTAGTACATGGAGCATTTCTTCCTGCTATATTACCGTCTGATAAGTTGCTCTCTAATAATTTCCATGTTTTTAATTGAAATCCAGCTGTATCAGATCCCTCCCATGTATAATATATACTTATTTCATTATTAACATCATTGGGCGTTACGCACTGCCTTAAAAAATTATAATATTCTCTTCCTTCTCCGCCCTGACTAGTGCTATCTATATTTGTAAACTCCTCACAAGATGGTTCAAGACAATTTTGTGCTGTATCTGCTATAAAATTTCTTGTAATAGGATCTGGAATATTTTCATTAGCATCTTGGGCCTCTAACTTATCAAAATAATTTGGTAGCTGTGAATATGATTGAAATTTATTACACTCAGATGGACAAACATCATTTTGCGTAACTATAGCACTTACCGAAGCATCCCCATTTACGGGTCTATATAGTTCACAACCATTATCTTCTTTTGAACAATACTTAGAATAATTATCACATTCAGGAGCTGGATTAAGGCTCTTACAATTATAATAATCGGGTGCTTTTTTAAAGAAAACATTTGATGTATTACCGTATTCATTGTATGGACTTGGAATTAAATTTGATCTACTGGAAGATGTTCGACCCAATGAATCAATGGGTTCAGAAATCGATTGATCTATAAATTCAAATTGAATATCGTCTAAATAAAAACTTCCTCTTCCGTTAATTGATAATGAAAGCTCCTCGGTAGAATTATCTAATACTGTATATGTAGCGTATTTTCTAATCCAATCCGTAGCTTCAGATTCTTCAAATTTTGCATCATCAAGTGACATATCATTTATATAAGGAACTACAACACTATTTCCGCTAATATTTTTTACATGATAACTTAAAACATAATTACCCATTCCTGGTATTTTAATATTCATAGACAAATCACCTGTATTTATTCCACCACCACCTATTTCATTTCCATTTACTGTGCCATTATCTGAATTAGATGTTTCACCATTACTTCTTAGATCTTCTTTTCCTGTATTTATTCCACGACCATCTCTTTCATTTCCACTTATTTTGCCAGTATCTGCATTAGATATCCCACTATCGTCTCCTAAATCTTCTGTTAATGAATCGGTTATATTTGTATTATCTGACAATCCATTATCTAGAGTTAGAGAATACCTTCCTAAAAGAGCTGAAGCCGAAGATAATTTAAAACCAGTAACACTCCATCCATCTGGAATTAAATCTTCCCTACCTTCGTCTATTTCAAAACTAGAATTTGGAATTAAATTAACCCCCCTTTCTATATTAATAAAATTATTACAACCTTCTTTTAACTTATTACAAGATGTAATATTTCTATTAAAGAAAAAATTTTCTATATTTAAATCCCAAACATAAGAAGTGTCTGATTTTATCTTTGTAGATAAATATTTTCTACATCCAGATTGTTCTTGGGGACAATCTCTTAATGTATTAATTAAATATGCTTGCTGTTTATTTTCATCATCGGTTATGCTTACACATCCATTATAGTTTTTGTCACACACATCTCCTTTAAATTTCCAAATATTCTTCTCCTTCAAGCAATATCCATATCCCCCTATACATCTTCCACCATCATCTTCCTTAAGACACTGTCTTGTGTCAGCACAATCCTGATACCTATTTGAACTTTCATTCATTTCAAGTGCGCTGTAATATCCTTTTGCAAAACATTTTTGTACTGGTGCTTTTAATACCCAGTCTGGATTAATAAGTCCACAAAGTGGAGCTTCTCCACTTTCTATTATAAGACATCCACCATCCATCCATTCATAATACCAGTTAGAATTTACTATATCACAATCATCTTCACTTACTATTGAAGATTCCTCTGTTATTTCAGATAGAAATCCGTTGTTATCAAAACTATACTTATAACAGATACCCGTTCTTTCATTACTAACACTATCTCCAACCCATTTTACTTCTATATCATCTAAATAATGTGGGGCTCCTCTTAAATAATCTTTGTTGCATTGTGCCTGTGTAAGATTAAGTTGAGGATAAGATCTCCAACCACATAAGTTATCCGGGGCTGTTTTCCACTGCACTTCATCATTAACCACTTCTCCGTATTTATAATTACCATATTGATTATACTGACTCATTACATCATTTAATGTGCATCCACCGGGTTGACATATTAGTGTTCCATTTTTTGCTAATTGAGCTATCTTAAGAGCCGCCAATTCCCAACCAACTGGGATTACTCTATTTTTTCTCAATTTTTTCATATTATCATATGAAATTCCCTCACTTAAATCTGGCTGTTGAAGAATTTGAGTATTATTTAAATCTTTAAATCCAAATATTTTATTTCCATTTATTAAATTCTCTTCTATGGCTTGCCTCAGTGTCATAGGATCTTGAAGTTGAGCCCTTCTTAAAACTTCTGCAAAATCAGAATCAATAACAGAATCATTTAGATTACCCGGAATTCCTAAATTAGGATCTCTCATTGTCATTTGCATTTCACTTATTAACTCAATATCTGTTGCGTTCATATTAAAAGATATTTTTTTTACAGAAGAATAAACTTGATCTATGTAATCCTTGAAAGAAAATGGTTTTTTAGCAATAAGTTGATTAAGTTCCGGGCTATAACTCTCGTTTTCATTTAGTGCTTTTCTATACAACTCCATTATTAAATTCTTAAGTGAGGCGGCCATATATGTATCCATAAATACTCCTGCTGTATCAGCCACTAGATTTCCTGTATAGGTTAGTAATGGACTTTGTTTTTTATCAGCGCCGATATTTGTTTTCAGGTCTTCTTCTGCCTGCTTTGATGGTTCGAGTTTTCTTTCAGTTGGTGCGTCTGTACTGGGCAATACTCCCCCAGTTTCTCTCGCGGTCGCTATAGTATCTTTTGATTTTTCATTAGAGGCTTTTTCTGTTTGTTGTATTTGATCACGGATCGATATTTCAACGGCAGCATCTGACTGTTTTGGATCTAAAAGATTTTCTAAAACTTTTGCCATTTGTTCGTTTTTATTACCACCCTCTGTAAAACCCAATTCGGCAAGAGATTGCCCGTTTAAAGAAAATAATGCTAAAGGATTATCGATATATTTCTGCGCTATTTCTCCCCATTTCTTTGACATTTCACTTAATTTACATCTTGCTTGAATTTTTTGGCCTGATCTAATTTTAAACTGATCTGTTACTAAATCAATCGCAAAATTTGGATCCGTTGGATTACAAATATCAAAACCCTTTATTTCCAAACTTTCACCGAATGCTATTAAAACTTCTCCCACGGCTGCATCAGCTTCATTTTCAAGAAATTCATCAAAACCCTTTGTAAAAAACTTCTTTTTTTCTCCTGGGGCACCATAAGCTAAACTGGTGGCCGCCTCATATGCTAAATTATTTAAAAAATTCCCTATAACCCTTTTAAATGTTACTGTCACCAATGAATCATAAAACTTTGTCGCCACACGCTCCACCTTTTCCCATGCCCACTTACCAAGCGTAACTGCTATATGGGCGTAGTCTGTGGTTTGAGCTTCTACTTTCCTTGGAACAACAAGGATAGTATTAAAAACAAATATTGTTGTTACAATAATTAAAATAAATTTTGATTTCTTATTTATCATTTTTTTAATATTGTGAACTTGATAATTCATCAAGTGTTTGTAAATATATTTGTTTTAAATCATCGTCTGAAAATTCTGATAATTTTTCTTCTGTTGCCCCGCCTTGTATCATTAGACTCTTAATATCCTGGATTGATATATTTCTCATTTGTTCAATTTGTTGAAGCTCCTCTTTTGTTAATTCTGTTTGATTTGAAAAATTTACATCGCCTGATTCTTCCGAGGGAAGCATTTGTTTCATTTGATTAAAATCTTCTTCTGTTAGAGAATCAAAAGTTGCTTCATCATAGCCTGATTCAATTAATGTTTGCTTAAATGTTTGAAAATCCACATCCTGAAAATCTAATCCACCTAATAAACTCATGACGTCTAATTCTTCTTCCGGTGCTGTAATTATTTTACAATTATCCCCACTGCATTCTCCGTCTCTTCCCAAAATCATCTCATCATAGTCAGACACTCCATCTAAATCTGTGTCTTCTAAATATGGACTAGTGTTATATGTATTTAATTCTTCATAGTCTGGTAATCCATCCAAATCAGTATCTTTTATTCTATTTAAACCTTCTACTATAACCGCTGTGTTTTCTATAGCAACTTCAGGTGTTATCAAAGAATTTTTAATGTTTATATACATTCCCAGTATTCCAAAAAAAATAGAAAAAATCCCAACTATAAATATGGATTTTACTATAACATCTTCTCTTGAAAAATAATTAAAAACTCTATTAAAAAATTTATTTTTATTAATAGAATTTCCCAAAGAAAAATCTTTTTCATTATTTGAAGTCATAATGGAAATAGGGTTTGTTTGTATATCAATATTATACTAATTTTTCAAATTAAAGTAAACTTAAAAACCCTAAAAAACTAATGTTGGTATCAAAAATTATCAAATATTTAACAAAAATCAAAAATTAAATATATAATATTCATTTTCTAATAAACACTATTCCTATTTTTTCTTTACATAGAATCATCCACTTATTTGAGGAATTTAAATATTCTTTTAATGCATTCTTTGATGGTTTATATGTCTTTTCGTTGAAACCGAAAAATCTTTCAAGCCAATTTAATTTATTTTTCTCGTTTTCTTTTTTTAAAACAAGCATTTTTATATTATATTCATCCAACAATCTTTCTGATTCTTTATCATCAAAAAAATGATTATATTCTTGAAGTATTGATTTGTTATTTTTAAATGGATATTGTGGCAATCTTCCATCAAGAAATGTTTTAATCTCTGGTGCCGTCCAAATAGTATAGCCACCCCAACCATACTCCATAAAGACTCTTTGATGATTTTGTTTTTGATTTTTTATACAATCCAACAAGTCAACTGGATACTCATTTTTAAAATTTAAAAAGGGATCTTCTATAAATCCTATGTTTAAAAATAAAAATAGGGAAATACTTAGTAAAAAAACTATTATAAATATTTTATATATAAAATAAATTTCGCGATAAATTTTATTTAAAAAATTAGAAAAATCATAAAAAAGAAATATTAAGTAATCAAATGCGAAAAAAATAGAACTAATAAATAATAAAGGGAAGTGTCTTTTTGACTTTATAGATAAAATAACAAAAAAAATAGTAATAAAAAATTCAAAAAGTTTTATTTTTTTAAATTTTATATAAAAAAAAGCTAACAAAATAATTGATACTAAAATAACTAAATAAAAAAATTTAGAAATACTTATCGGTATATAAAATACTGGAACCCATTCTGCGATATGAGTTAAGTAAAAAGTGTCTTTGTATTGATATAAAAAACTATAAAGCTCGAATTTATATGGACCCAAAAATGTAAGAAAAAAGCTAAATAAAGACACGCAGGTAAAAATTATTAAATCTTTTATACTTAAAATATTGTATTCAATAAAGTTAATTTTTTTAAATTTTTGAAAAATCAATTCTAAAATTTTTACAGAGAAAAAAATAAAAAGCAAAGCAAATCCTATAAGAAATCCTCCGTGTAGAAATGACCAAAAAAATAATAAGGGTGCTATAAATAAAAGAATTTTATAATTTTTATTTTTTTCAAAATGAAAAATAATTAAAATAAGTATAGCCAAAAATAAAAAATTAATTTCCTGAACTCTTACACCAAAATGAGGTAAAATTCCAAAAACAGCTAATAGCTCTAATAGCAATAAAATTATCAGATCAAATATTTTTGTTTTATATTTTTTTAATAACAAAATATTTATTATTATAAATGTTAAAACGGCCATAAATGCAAAAAACAGATTGACATATAAATAACCCATTTTGGAATAAATAACATAAACAATTACATTTAATAACCATTCGTGATCAACCCATGATTTGCCAAAAAGTGTAAAATTATAATGCTCTATGTGAGGAACTTGTTTTGTAAGTAAAGTTTCTTGTCCAAATTTTAAATGCCAGCCAAAATCTGGATCAAGATAAGAATAAGAGTTGTATAAAAAAATAAAAAAAATAAAAACATAAAAACTTACAAGAAGTATATTTCTAAAAGTAAAAATTTTTTTTATTTTATCAAAATTGAACATAATTTAATCCAATTATCCAAATTTAATTTTTCTGCTCTTATATTTAAATCTAGCTCGCAATTTAAAATAGCGCTTTCAATGTTCTTTTTATCCAAATTTAATCCTGATTTTAAATTATTCAATAACGTTCTTCTTTTTGAAGAAAATCCTATATTTACAATCTGAAAAAACTTTTTTCTATCCACCCCATATCTGTCTTTAGAAATATTTGAAAAACTTATTATCGCTGAGTCAACTTCCGGACTAGGATAAAAATCATTTCTTGAAACATAAAATTCTATTTTTGGTTCGCTATAAAAATTACACATGACAGAAAGTTTAGACCATTTTTTATCATAATTTACAATTCTTTGTGCTACTTCTTTTTGAATCATTAAAATCATCTTCTGTGGTGCAAAATCTGATTCCAAAAAAATTCTAAGAAATCTAGATGTAATATTATAGGGAATATTTGAAATAATCTTGTATTTTTTTAAAAAATCTAAATTTAATTCTTTTTTCAAATTTAATTTTAGTATATCAAATTTAATAAAATTAAAATTTTCTGAAACTGATTTTATTTTTTCTAAAATTGGAATAAAATTTTCATCAAGCTCAACTGAAATTAAATTTACATTTTTTTCTAAAATTGCATTTGTAAGTGTTCCCAACCCTGGTCCAACTTCTAAAACATTATCAGTTTTTTTTAAATCAGAAATGTCTATTATATCTTTTAAAATTTTATCTGAAATTAAAAAATTCTGTCCGCGTAATTTATTTATAGACAAACTATAGTTTTTTAAAATAAATTTTGTTTGCTCTAATAAATTCATATTTTAAATCTACAACAATGCATAAAAAAAAGACATTATAGCGGAAAAAATAAAGCTATACATAAAAAATTGATTCAATTGACTTGGCAATAAAAAAACAAGGGACAAACCAAGTACAGCAAAACAAGCAAAAATTTTACCAAGCACCAATCCTGACTCGTAATTAATGCATCTTTCCATTATACTGTTATCGTTTTCATCTTTTTGTTCTCTATAATCTGTTCTTGCATCTTCATAAACAATTGACCTCATGGAAACATCAATTCCCGATTTTGCTGTTTTAGAAAAAGTATCAAAAACAAAAATTGGAAATATGGAGCGGACAAAAATTTTTGCAACCCAAGTAAATACATAAAAAAATGAACTCAATCTTAGAATAACTTTTTTATCTCTTTTATCACACAATCTTCCTATATACAAAGTTGATAAAAGCATTATAAAAGAAGATGTGCCAGACAAAAAACCTATCTTTTCATAACTATCAATTATAAAAATCATAAAAATAGGCCAAACAACAAAAAGCACGAGCTCTTCAGCATATCCTATCGTAGAAAAAAGAGCCTTTAGATTTGATTTTTTAAATATATCTTTAAATATAAAAGAATATCTAAAATCTCTTTTTGTAAAGGTCTCTCTTGTAAGAAGCATCGGAATGTTTGATACTAAAAATAATATTGAAGCAATTATAAACAATACAGCAAATCCAAAATATTGAATCAAAACTCCTCCAATAATAGGACCAAATATAAACATCAGGGAAGAAGAAATAGAAGCAGAACTAATTTCTCTACCCTCTTCCTTGCCGACCGAATTGTGTGAAAAATTTCCATGATAGGCGGGCCAATAAAACATTTTTTGAAGAACGTAAAAAACTATTGCAAGGAAAAACATGAAGCTAAATTTTGTAATTAAAAATAAAGATAAATAAAATGGTATATACAAAACACTTCCTAAAAACATCCCGTTTTCATATCCATATTTATTTGCAAATTTTGCCCCCAAAGGAAGAGCAAAAAAATATAAAACATAAACAAGTAAATAAAATATTATTATTTCATAAATTTGATAACCCAGTTTAAAAAGATAAATTGGTTCATATAATTGAACCATTGCAAGAGCTAAATTTATAATTATATTTGAAACAAAAAGTTCTTTTGTTTGACGACTCATTCTATAGGGAAGAAAATTCCTTAAAAAAAGTTTTATTTTTTTATTCATGTTTATTTTTATTTTATAACTATATTGACAATTTTTTTATTTACATAAATAAATTTCACAATTTCATGACCCTCAATATACTTTTTAATTTTATCTTTTGATAAAACTAGACTCTTTAATTCGGGTTCAGTTATTTCTAAATGAACCTCAATGGTGTCTCTCAGTTTACCATTTACTTGAACTGGTAATTTTATTGTATCATCTTTTGCTAATTTTTCATTATATGAAGGCCAATTTTCCAAACATATAAAATTTTTATTCCCTAATTTCTCCCAAATTTCTTCACAAATATGTGGAGCAAAACATGATAACATTATCAAATATGGATCTATATATTCTCTATCAAGTTCATTAAATTTAGAAAGTTCTCGAAAATATATCATAAATGCACTTATGGCCGTATTAAATCTAAAATTTTCAATATCGTCTTTAATCTTGCTAATTGTTTTATGTAATAAATTTAATAATTTTTCATCTTTATTTTGTCCATATTTAAATGAAGAAAAATACTGAAAATTTTTATCTAAAAATCTTCGTTGTCCTCTCATTCCGTCAGTATTCCATGCTTTATAATCTTCAAGTGGACCCATAAACATTTCATACATTCTAAAACTATCTGCTCCAAACTCTTCAATCATTTCATCTGGATTTACGACATTTCCACGAGACTTGCTCATTTTTTGTCCATCACTACCAAGTATTAATCCCTGATTTATTAATTTCAAAAACGGTTCATCAAAGTCAATATATCCATTATCCTTTAAAACCTTTGTAAAAAATCTTGCATATATTAAATGTCCAACAGCGTGCTCTGCTCCACCAACATAACAATCAACTGGCATAAACTTTTGCATATTTTCTTTTGAACAAAATTCTTGTTCATTTTTTGAATCCAAATATCTGTAATAATACCAAGAATTATCTACAAAACCATCCATAGTATCATATTCTCTTCTAGCTTCTTTTCCGCAAATGGGGCATTTTACTTTTTTAAAACTCTCTGAAGATTCAAGTGGTGATTTTCCTGTTGGACGGAAATCTTCTATATCATCTGGTAATAACACTGGTAGATCAGATTCGGAAACTGGAACCGTTCCACAAGTATCACAATATATTATAGGAATTGGTGCTCCCCAATAACGCTGACGAGATACAAGCCAATCCCGAATCTTATATTGAATTGTTGCTTTTCCATTAGCACGAAGAATAATTTTTTCTTTTGCTTCAGAACAATTTAATCCATTAAATTCTTCACTATTAATCATTTTACCTTCTGCTTCCATGGCACATTCCGTATTAGTAAAATCAAAACCATCAGATGGACTAACAACTGGAATGATTTCTAAATTAAATTTTTTAGCAAATTCAAAATCTCTTTGATCATGGGCGGGAACACACATTATAGCTCCTGTTCCATAATTTGATAAAACATAGTCAGAAATAAAAACTGGGATTTCATTATTATTTACTGGGTTTATTGCTTTTATCCCTATTAATTCTACTCCTGTTTTATCTTTATTTAATTCTGTTCTTTCTAATTCTGATTTTTTTCTTGTATCTATTATATATTTTGAAATTTCATCAAAATTCTTTATATCATTTTTTAATTTATTTATTAAATCGTGTTCAGGAGCAAGTACCATATAAGTTGCTCCATATAAAGTATCAGGACGAGTTGTAAAAACCTTTATACTTTTTTCACAATCTTTTATTTTAAAATCTATTTCAGCTCCTTCTGATTTTCCAATCCAATTTCTTTGCATTGTCTTAAGTGCCCCTGGCCAATTCAAATTTTCTAAATCATTCAATAATCTTTCTGCATATGCAGTTACCTTAAAAAACCATTGTTCTAAATCTTTTTTAATTA
>JAQVMR010000034.1 GCA_028703545.1 Patescibacteria group bacterium | reverse complement strand
CTACACGACGCTCTTCCGATCTCCTTCGGTACAACTATAAGAACACTTAGCATTTGAACATCTGTAACAAGCTGCTGCGTCGCATTGTTCCCCGCTAACACATTCGACACATTGATTATTTAGACAATAAGGTGCGTCTGGGTCTGTACATGAATTAACACAGGCACCACCAGAACAAATATTACAATCACCACAATCATGACTATTTCGACATTCAGCGCAGGAATTATTTACACATTGCATTCCTTCTTCGCAAGCATATTCACATGTATGTGTTTCTAGATTACAAATTTCACAGGGATTATTAACACAATGATTATTATTTAATCCCTCGCTATTACATTCTCCGCAAATCATATTAATTGGATCAATACAGTATGGTTTATTACCACCACATTTACTTTCACATTCATGAGTCCTTAAATTACAAAATTCACAATCACCACAATCACCATTTGTTTTACAGCCAGAGGCACTACCATGACAGACATAAAGATTGTGCATGTAAAAAAGATTATGTGCATTAATTGTAGAATTGTCTCCACCCCAACGACTCTTGTTCGCATTATTAAATAAAGCATAAAATTGAAAACCACCACCACCTAATCTTGATTGATAATAATAAATTTTTGAATATTTTGGACATATAAAAGTATTAGTTACGGAATCCCAACAAGTTATTGGATCTCCATAACAACCATCTTCCATCTCATTTACAGGATCAACTGGTAAAGATGATCCAATCTGATTTGAAAGTGTATCTTTCCACGATGGCCAAACAGAAACAGATACACCTTTTTTATAAGTCCCACTATTTAATTCTGGATATTTTGTTATACATTTGTTAAATTTCATTTTATGATTCTGACAATATTCATCATTAGAACACTTTACATCATTAGAAATACTATAACACTCACCATCATTCACTAAGTTATTGGCATTATCATCTCTCCAGACATAAGACAAATCTGCTGTTTCTGAACAAGAACCGTTTATAGGATTAGAAGTATATGCACAATATCTATTTCTACTAGCATAATCATCAAGCATTGATTCAATAACTCTAAAATCCTCCCATCTTTTTACATCTTGTATTAAATTATTTTTCTCATCAATATCATTAATATTTGTATTAAATTGCCAATTTTTTAAAAGCTGAGCAACTATTCCCTGTGTAACACTGGAAGCATTTGAATTATAAGAAAGTAAATATATATAAGTATTAAAATTATCTTTTAAATTATATGTTGTTTTGTTTCCGGCATTTACATAAACAGTTGTTCCGTCTTTTATTGCATTATAAGAATCAACTTTTGTTGCCTTGGGATTTCCTGTAAATGTTATATATCCACTTTTACGATACCAATCGGAAGGAGAATAATGCTTAGAATTTCTATAAACTCTTAATCCTATTACATCTTGTTCATAATCCTGCGCGCGTGCAAAAACTTTTTTACCTAAAAGTTTATTTGTTATTCCACCAAATATCTCTGAAAATATATTCAATATAAATGAATTACTGGATAGTCTCGCAATTTTACTAATAGAATTATTTAAACCCCCGACAGAACTAACTGTATTTGGATTAAATGTTAAAATATATTCTTTTAATTGTCCTCCTGATACATTGGCGTTTGATCTTATATATAAATTTGGAAGATTGCCATCTTTACAATATTTTATAGAAAAATTGTATTCTTCGTCTATGAGTGTTGTCCATGGATCCTCACATAAAAATACTTCTACTCCAGCCTCATCGTATAAATCAGGACCCGCATAACCAAGAGGATTCTCTAATGCAGAAGCAGTGATTTTTACCGTGGTTTTACCATTCTTATTTTTTGCCTCAAACGGAACTATATTTAATGTTGAATCTATACCTGATTTAATATCAACCAAAGTATTATCCTTACTCTCCCATTTTAAATTCCAATCATAAACTCCTTGTATTGGATGTATAACACTTCCATTAGAAGAAATCTCTTCAATAACAAAATCTACATCCTCACCCTGGGTATTAAATTCATAAAATTTATTTACGGGGGATATAATATTTATACTATTCAAAGAACAAACACTTTCAGCTGTTTTAAACTCCCAGAAAAAACATGTATCATTTGAAGACTCTGTACAATTTAATTCTCCTCCTTTTTCAGATTTAATACCTTTTAAAATGTGTACTTGATATCTTTGATAACTAGATAGTCCTGAAATAGGTTCTAAAACTACAACTGAATTATTATTTGAATCTAGATATGAATATAATACTGAATTTACAGTTTCTCCTTTGTCATTTTTTATTAAAATTCTATTTTGTAAAGTGGAATAACTAATTTCCGTATCAAAAGTAATTTTAATGACAGTATTTGGACAAACGTCATTACCAGTTGGTTCATAATATTTTATTTGAAACAAGCCCCCACATACGGGATTATTTAAACCCACACATTGCGAGGTGTTTGCATTCCAACAACAACGACCAGAAGAATTACAATCATTCATAGGTAAGTCACTACACCATGAATCATCTGGATCAACTGAATTACTAACAACCTTAAGATTTGCAAAATTTGTTAAATTTCCAACAGATAAATTAGTTGCATGTATTTTTGTTGTTCCTATATTAATAGCAAAAACCGTTGTGGTATTTGTTGTGTTGTTAACCAAAAAATTAGCCACATCTGTATTTGAAATTTCCCATAAATAAGTATATTCTTCATCACAAATAGTACAATTATTATCAAAACAATTTGCAACATATTCTTGGCTTTTACCCAATGTTAAGACATCGCTTTGTGAATCAACAGATATTGAGCTAGGATTACACAATCCATCTCCTGTTTTAAATGTCCAATACTCCTCTTGCAGTGATTGCCCCGTTGAATCTTTTATAAGGTCTGTTAAAAGAATTTTATACCAATATCCGGAATCAAAATCTGAAAGACTTGTAGAATATTCTACCTGAAATGTATTACTTGAGCCACTATCAATTGGTCCCAAATCACTAGTAACATCATTACAAGAATTTAAATCTAATGCCTGAGAAGACACATTACATTTAAATATTTTTATTGCTCCTGGAAGTGAATAAGTATCTTTATCCATATTAATCAACTCACCTTTTTTACCCTTTTTATTAAATCTTGCTAAAATATTTGCATTTACAGGAACGGAATATATGTTAGTTGATTTAGGAGATGGAGATCCCATAATAGTTATTCCTCTAGTAGTTAAACATTTTTTATGATGTATAAATGGACTATTGCAAACAACATTTCCTTCATTTAAACACTCATGACTACTTGCATCCCAACAACATTCATGAGAAATACAATTATTTTGTCTCAATATTAAATCTGATTCTTTATTAAAAGAAGAACAATCTGGAATAATTTTTAGATGAGATGAATCTGTTAAATTTGTAAATGTTGTGTTTTTTGCACTTATGTCTAATTCTCCAAAGCGACCATCAGAATTTATTTTAACTTTAGTTGTTGATGCACTATTATTTGCATCTAACCAAGATACTAAATTCTCTGTATCATTTTTTTCCCAATTATATGAATAATTATTATTACATAAATAACAACCATTTGTATCCCAAATTTGAGTAAAATAACTTAATTCTTTGTTTGGTGAATATGCAACATTTCCATAATCTGGATAAACTCTTAATTTATTGGCTTGACAAAAATGACCACTCACACCAGTTGTAAAAAACCAATCGAATGGAATTAAACTTGATCCCTCGAAATCTTTTATTGCAGAGGTCAAAACAACCCTATAAGTTGTTTTTGGCTCAAGATTAGAAGAGGGATTTAATGTTACTGAGCTTGTTGTTATTTCACCAATTAAAATTGGATGTTCATTAGGACAATAAGGTTCAGGTTCAGATTCGTCTTCATCTACTTCATCTACATTTGGTGGAATACATTTATATAATTTAATATTATTTGTATTAAGGGTTGGTTCATCCATTGTTGCGGATGTCTTATCGGAATATTCAAACTCTACATAAATATTCATATCCAATGGGACATTTGGGTAACCAGGAAATGGTGAGGGAGATGAATTTCCCGCGGAAGAACAGGTCTGCATTTTTACTCTTGGTATTCCACATGTTTCACATGTTCTAAAATGCCATCCATAAAAATCAAATTCTTCAGTTGACGTTTCTGAATCTTGTATATATTCAAAATTTAATGTATTTCCATCTCCATTTTCATTTCTTACGGCAACAGGACCAGTTTGAGTTTGTGGTACAACAACTTCTATAGAATTACCTCCTATAACAGTTGCTTGAACTTCGTTGCCAGCATTATTTATATAATTAAAAATTGCAACAGGATTATTACCAAAATATTCACCAAAGATACTTACTGTATCTTCCTTAGTTCCAAATGAAGGAAGTATGCCACAAATAGAAGGTGGTATTGCATTCGTATTAACTTGAAATACTGCTTCTGTACTTGTTGCTCCATTTACCAAAACTCTTATAGCTGAAGCCGTTTGAAGATTATTAAAATCTTGTGGAACTTTTACAATTATTTTATTATCGGTCCAATAATTTGTAGAACAAACATTTGGAAACTCAAAATCTCCCTCAACCCACTGATTATTATTAAATTTAAATTCTACATTGCTATCTCCTTTAGTTTTTCCAAAACCATTTCCATATATAGTCACATAAGAACCTGCTGGACCAGATGTTGGCTCTATATAAGAAATTCTTAAAGCTTGACTCTCTGTAGAGAATATATTTAAAGAAAGAAAATTACTATACAGTGCGTTTGTTCCTTCGCCAATAACAACTCTTACTCCAACTTCTCCTGGTTGTAAATTTGGCATTTTTGCTTTCACGCCAGTTGATTGAGACCCAGATGTCTCACCAAGCCACTCCGAGACAATAGCGTCTTGAGATGTATATTGATTGCCCACTATAACTTTTCTAGTTGCACCGGTTGCACCACCAAGCATTTTACCTATAAGCGTAAATTCATCTTCAAATTTTACATTTTCTGGACTTATCTCACATAATCCAGGACCAGCATTACTGGAATTTACAGTAAAAGGAGCTAGATTACTCCAATGTCCTTCTTCGCTACCAGAGATATTACTAATTTTTTGAACTTGTATTTCCCAAGGACCCAAATCATTTATTGATTCAGGAACGCTTATTATTATTCTATTATTTTTCCAAGAATTTGATCCACATGGAAAATCTGCCTGCACTATCTGGGAATCTTTTCTAAAATAAACACTACTAGCTCCTTTAATTTCACCAAAATTTTGACCCTTTATTGTGATAAACTGTCCTTTTCCGCCTATATTAGGCGAAACTAAACTATCAATTCTTGGACTTAAAAGTGTAAAATTACTTGTAAGTGTTTTATTATATTGGGTGATAACTTTTATATCTCCGGATTTTGCTCCATTACTTACTCCGCTAATTGCAGGAACTTTAACTTTTATTTTGTCTTCCTGCCAATCAGAGGCCTGTGAACATGCGACACCCGCCACACCGCTACTACTCATACAAAAATTACTATTAATATTTATAGCTATTTCATTATTAAACATTAATGAAGCGCCATCTAAATAAGTTCCTTCTATAACTAAATCACCATCATCATAATATGCTGACAAATCTTCACTGATTAATTCTGGCTTACACTCAAGCGTTTTTCCGGTAAAAAAATTCCAATCATCGTGATTATTATTTGGTGGATAATTATCTGCGGGATAAACATCTAGAATATTATTTGCATTTCCATCAAGAGAATTACCACAAGAATCTTTTATTTTTGAACCATCTAAAAGAGGCGCATATTCAAAATCTTCAATATAATTTGAGGTTGGTTTTAAAAACAAAGTATCTCCCGAATAAATCTTTTTATTAAATGAAATATTTTGTGGCGAAAAAGCTTCATTAAGATTTGGTCTAGCAAATATACTAAAATATACTGACGGATCCTTTAAACTTAAAGCGTCCATATCTCTTGAAAATTTAACTTTAATATTTGAATTTCTGCAAACCTCTGTTGCATCATCTAATGGAAGAATAGAAATAATTCTTGGTAATTGAGTGTTGAGTGTTGCCCCCGTACTAAATCTCCAAGTTTCTGAGAATAGAAGACTTATGAGATTTTCATCTGAATCACTTTTTATTCCACCCGCCGGCAAACCTACTTCATATGTTGAATTTGCGTCATAATTATTTGATGGCTTAAATTGGATAATGTCTCCCTCAACGGTAAGGTTTCCTGAAACTGGTTGATCACAAATATTAGCATTACATTTGTTTACTCGAAATGTAGTTGAATTAACAGAATTCTCATTTACATCATAATTAAATCCGACCTGAATCATGGAACATAAATCTACATTTGATCCAGTTGGACTTTTCCATGAGACATGAAGAGTGTTAGTGTTTGTTACCTGAGTACAATGAGTATAACAACCATCATCGTTCTGCAAATTTCCATCATAACCACAAATTAAACACCCCACACAACCACCAGGATTTCCACAACTGACATCACCACCTGAATCATTGTCTGAATTTGTTGCTTCTATAAATGTTCTCATTAAAAAAACAGTTATAACATAAGAGGCTAAAATTATAACAAGACCGATAATTGCTGCGACAAGCATTTTTTTAGCACTTGCTATTTTTTCAGGATTGCCACCACTTGTCATCCATTTAAATCCGGCTATTATTATTAAAACTAAAGCTACAAATCCTAAAAATCCCAAAAATAATTGTATTATATTTCCAAATATTTCTTCTATTGAAGCATCACTACCCAATCCAAAACTTGGTATATAACCAATACTATGCTGATTCAATTGAGCAAATGAAATGAACGGCAAAAAAACACCCACAAATATTATTATGGATACTAAATTTTTTTTGTTCTTAAAAAATTGCATAATATTTTATTATCTTTGCTTACTATTTCCTTGCACATCCAAAGAAGGATTAAAACAATTTCCATAAATATCTTTAATTTTATCTGTTAATCTTGGTCTATATATAAAATTTTTATCTAAATGAGTATTTATATTTGGTGATTTCCCATCTTCTTCTAAATAAACAGAATAATTTGGAAAACAAGTAGTGTTTAGAATATTTTCTTTTTTATCTACATTTGGACAAGATGATTCTTCAAATTTATAAATATAAAAATTATCTGTTGTTACAGAACTTGGGGAAATGTCTTTATTAAAGGTGGCATAAATATCTGGATTAATAACAATTCTTTCTGTTGCGTTTTTTGGATTTAAAGATAAAATTTTTGGTACTTCTAAATTTATTGTATCTGTTGTATTAAAAGACCAAACATAGTTATTTGTTAAAAAATTCAAAGCTGAATCACTAATACCATTTTCCCCTCCTCTTACAAATCCATCTATCAATGAAGAAGCGGGTAGGCAATACACCAATTCTCCACATGAATTTTTTGTAACACCATCACAAGAACTTGAACTTAAAAACTCTACTGTCTTATATTTATTACTAATTTTTAATTCTCCTGGTAGTGGATTAGTACTTGAACTTACAATAATATTTCCGTTAATACTGAAAAAATTTATCGGTTCAGAAAAATTAATCTGTATTATTGCATTTCTATCATATATACTTCCATTGGCTGGTTTTACACTTTTTACAACTGGTGGAGTTGTATCTGAAAATGTACTAACTGTAAAATTCCATGAATATCCATCAGATGGTAATATATAATTGCCATTTAATCCCTTGATGCCCGACAAATGAACATTTATATTTATGTTGCTTGAAGCAGACCCCAAAAGAGTAACTGGTTTTAGTAAAATTGACTTTCCATCACTTTTTAAAACAGCAATTACATCCTCATCACCATCCAGCATATCAATTCCATCTTTAATTTGAATCTTCTCCTTATTAAAATATCCGCAAACATTGCCATTTGTACTATAATTAGCACAAAAACCTTCAGTTAAAGTTTCTGAAATTACTGTGCTTGTCGAAACTGGGACTTTAAATGTAACCATAATCATTGTATTTCTTGGAACATTTATTGCATCACGTTCTGGAAAATGATTTTCTATAAATCCACCACCAAGAGCTCCATCCCCAAACGATCTATCACCCTCATCAGAATAATTATTGACGTCGTTATTAAATCCTCCGCCGCTACCATGTGTTGAGTTATATACCAAATTCATTACGAAACTTACTATAATATAAGATAATAAAATAATTATTAGTCCTACAATTGCGCTTTTTAAAATTCCCTTTGCTTTTGTAGTTTTTTCCTGATTACCTCCGGACATCATCCACATAAAACCCCCATAAATAATTATCACCAAAGCAATGAATCCTAAAAATCCTAAAAATATTTGTATAATATTTGTAACTAAATGTTCTATATCAGTATCTGTTCCTAAACCAAAATCTGGTATATAACCAATTGGATGCTCTACTATTTGTGCATGTGAAATAGTTGGTATAAATAAAAAAGTCAGTTGCAATAAAACACCAAGAGCAACTGCCTTTTTTAAAAGAGAAATATTTCTCAATTTAAAAATCATCTTTTTGTTATAGTTTTTATTTTTAATTCAATTCTTGATTCAAAATTTTTGAAACTAATGATCCGTCGGCCCTACCATTTAATTCAGCCATTACGAGTTTCATAAATTTACCAAAATTTGATTTTAGTTTCTCTTCTCCACTACTCTCTATTATAGCACAAATTATTTTTTTTACCTCATCTTCAGACATCATTTCAGGTAAATATTTCTCAATAATAGAAAGTTCTACTTGTTCTTTTTGAGCAAGATCTTCTCTTCCGCCATTTTTGAACTGTTCTATGCTATCTCTTCTCTTTTTTGCTTCTGTCATTAAGACTTTTATAAGCTCAGCTTCATCAAGGATTTTTATAAGTTCAATTTCTTTATTTTTAATTGAACTTTTTAAAAGCTTTAGGGTCTCTGCTACATCTGTATTTTTAGACTTAAAAGCTTCAATAAAATCCTGCTCTATTTTTTCTTTTAAAGACATAATATTAGGTTTAAAAGTTAAAAATTGAAAGTTATAAAGAAATTATTGAACTCTAAAACTTTATAACTTTTTAGCTAATATTTACATTGTTGGTTCGTCTAATTTTCCGATTTTTCTCAAATATTCTCTTTTATCTTGTGCTTTAACTCTATGAATTGCTCCTGCTTTTCTTTTTCTTGCATTTTTAACTTTTGTCTTAAATCTTATTTTTCTTGCTTGAATAAGTTTACCACTTTGAATAATTTTTTTCGTAAATCTTCTTACAAGTTTTTCAAAAGACTCATTGGTTTTTACTTTTACTTCTACCACTTTATTCACCTTCCTTTCTATATAATTTATTATTTATTATTTTATAACATTTAGCGAGACTGAAATAATTACCTAGATCGGAAGA
>JAQVMR010000033.1 GCA_028703545.1 Patescibacteria group bacterium | reverse complement strand
TCAAACATAGAATAATTATTTTATAAAATATGTTAGTTGTGGACTTTAAAATTTTTAATAAAGGAGCTATACTGCAAATATAAATATAGTAAAAATTTATAAATGAAAAAATTAATAAGCATAAATAAAAAAATTGACTACGAATATGAAATCAGAGAAAAATTTGAAGCTGGTATGGTTTTATTTGGTGACGAAGTTAAGTCAATAAAAAATTCTTCTTTTGATATGAAAGATTCATATATAAAAATTTCAGCTGAGTCTGAAGTTGTTCTTTTCAATTTTAAAATTTCTCAATATAAAAAATCAAACTTAAATTTATTAAAACACAAACTCAATAGATCTATAAAATTGTTACTCAAAAAATCTGAAATTCAAAAATTAAATTCTCTTCTAAAAGAAAAAATTTATACAGCTGTTCCTAAAAAAATTTTTATAAAAAATAATTTTATAAAAATTGAAATTGTTGTTGTTCGTGGAAAGAAAAAATATGAAAAAAAAGAATCCATAAAGAAAAAAGAAATTAAAAAAGATTTACAAAAAAATTATAAACTGCATAGCTAATTTTTTTAAAAAAATTTTTCTAAAAATTTCTTTGTACAAATTTTGTGTTCAATTTAAAATGACAAAAATTTTATAAAATTAAATCCTTGGGCCTATTAAATTTTATAAAAAACAAGCTCTCTAAAATTTTTAAAAAATCAAAAAGCTAATAAAAATTTAAAATATAAATTTATATTTTTTTATAAAAACCCCCTCCTCTATTTAATATCAAATAGACAAAAATTTATTAGCTTAAATAATTGACAGGTGCTAAAATTTGCTGTATACTAATCCTATAAATTATACACATAAAATTGTATAATTTTTTTATGGGGATGTATTAATTTGATGCATAAAAAATTTGTTCTTTGGCAAGCCAAGTTTTGCGAAACTTGTAAAAAACGCTAAACAATAAATGTCAAATCATTTATAGAAAAAGTTAAAGTTGCTTTTAACAAACCAGCTTTCAATTTTTCAATTGCTTAATCTTTGATTGAGCCATCTCTTATCTTAACACTCCAGTAAGATAATGTAGGTGTCATATTTTGGAGTTATACTATAACAATGTCCATGTGTTAATGGTGAAACTTTATGGAATATATAAATAATATTTTTCTTGTTTATAGTTATTTATAGAAATATAAAAATAAGATAAGCTTGTAGATAAAGAATGGATTTTTAGGCAGACAGGGGTTTAAACCCCCTCATCTCCACCATATAGAGATAAATTCTAGATATAGACATATCAAAAAATAAAAATTTTTGATATAATAAATATGATTTAACAATTAATCTAAAAACATATAAATAAGTTTTTTAATAACAAAAATACCACTAATTCTAAAAAATACAGAATTAATAATCAAATAAGGGTAGATAAAGTATTTTTAATAGGGCCAGAAGGTGAAAAACTAGGATTAATGAATACATTTCAAGCTATTACAAAAGCACAAGAAATGGGATTTGATTTAATTGAGGTCTCTCCAAATTCTAATCCTCCGGTTTGCAAAATAGGAAATTTTGGACAATTTCAATATAATTTATCTAAAAAACAGAAAACAAATAAACCAAAAAAGGTTGAAGTCAAAGGAATAAGACTATCTTTAACAATAGGAAAGCATGATCTAGAAGTAAAAAGAAACCAGGCAAAGAAATTTTTAGCTCAAAAAGATAAAGTAAGAATAGAATTAATATTAAGAGGCCGAGAAAAACAATATATAGAAAAAGCCAAGGGAGTTATAAACGAATTTTTATCTGAAATACAAGATCAGGTTGTAATAGAACAAAATGTCGCTTATATGGCTGGAAGACTATCAATGATAATAAAATCTAAATAAATACAATTTTCAGTTTACAGATTTCGGGTTTTAGGAATGCCTGAAAACTTAAATTTGAACTCTAAAACTTAAACATATGCCAAAATTAAAAACATACAAAACTCTATCAAAAAGAATAAGAGTAACAAAAAATGGGAAGGTAATAAGAAGAAGCAAGGCTCAAGATCATTTTAATACAAGAGAAACCGGTAAAACAAAGAGAAATAAAAGAAGAGATTCAAAGGTTTCAAAAGTTTATCAAAAAAATATAAGTAAATTATAATATTAAAGATATAATAATATGCCAAGAGTAAAAAGGGGTGTAATTCATCTTAAAAAAAGAAGAAATATACTTAAAAAAGCAAAGGGATATAAATGGGGAAGAAAATCTACTATAAGAGCGGCAAAAACAGCCATTCATAAGGCTGGACAACACGCATTACATGATAGACGCAAGAAAAAAGGGGTAATGAGATCTCTCTGGACAATAAAAATAAACGCTGAACTTAAAAAATATGACTTGTCATTTAGCAAATTCATAGACGCCTTAAAGAAAGCCAATATAGAGTTAGATAGAAAAATACTCGCTGAAATAGCAGAAAAAAACCCAGAAATATTTGAAAAAATAGTAAAATCAATTCAAAAATAAGAAAAACCTTTGGGTTTTTCTGATGGAGCGGTAGTTCAGTTGGTTAGAACGCCTGCCTGTCACGCAGGAGGTCGAGGGTTCGAGTCCCTTCCGTTCCGCCAGAAAAACCCAAAAATAAAAAGAGGTGATTGTCCTCTTTTTTATTTGACTCAAAATATTTAAGATGTTAAAATATTAAGTAGCTTAATCATTATTAAAAAATAATGAAAAATAATAGAAAAAAACAAATAAAGGAAATTCTTAAAAACATGCATAAAATAAGGAGATTATTCTCTGGAGAGACAATGTGTTATTATCAAAATAAACCTATAACTAATACTCAATTTATTGTTTTGGGATTAATAAAAAATAAAGAAAATATAGGAATAAAAGAAATTGCGCAAACACTTGGAATAACTTGTAGTGCAGTAACTCAAATTATAAATAACCTGACAAAAAATAAATATATAAATAAAAGAATCTCCTCTGCTGATAGAAGAAATATTAAAATAAAATTATCTAAAAATAGCCGTAAAAATATAAATTATATAGAAAATAAACTATTAAAAAATTTTTACAATCTTTTTGAATCTCTAAATGATAAGGAATTAAGTACTTTTTGTAAATTAAATTCTAAAATTACAAAAAATCTTATCGGGCCAAAAAATCTATCAAAAAAATAAAAAAATTGATATAATTAATAAAACAATCAAATAAAATACTAAATAAGATATATAAAAATATGACAAAAAAGAAAAAAATACTACTTATAGTTATTGGTATAATTCTACTTATAGTAGTATCAAGTTTGTTTTTCAAAAAACCAAACATTGCATACTCCACAGATATAGTAAAAAAACAAAACCTTAAACAAACTGTAAGTGAAACTGGAACAATAAAATCAGCCGATGAAATAGAATTAAATTTTCAAAATGTCGGAAAAATAACAAAAATTCTTGTAAAGGTTAACGACAAAGTGAAAGAGAATCAAATTCTGGCAGAATTAGACCATAAAAATCTTGATATAAATGCAAAAAATGCAATTGCAAGTCTAGATATAGCAAAAGCTAATTTAAACAAATTAATATCTGGCGCAACTCAATATGAAATAAACGTAAAACAAACCTCAGTTAATAAAGCCGAAATAGAATATGAATCCGCTTTAAATGAATTAGAAGAAGTGAAATTAAGCGGAATCAAAACCTCTGCTCAGGCAGAAACAGATGCCTTAATTTTAATTGATACAAATATTTCAAAAGCACAAACAGCTGTTGATAATATAAATACTATTTTAAATGATAGCGAAGCTCAATATTTACTAGGCGTCAAAAATACATCTATACTTTATCAAACAAAAAATTCTTACAATGACGCAAAATTACTAATTTCAAATGCTAAAACTCATATAAATACAGCAAAAAATACTAAAACAAGAAATGATATAAAATTAGCCATAAATAAGACAATAGAGGCCCTGGATTCAACATTTAGTACACTAACAAATTCTTATCAAATGCTTGAAGACTCAATTACATCTTATCAATTTACACAAACAGAATTAGATGCTTATAAAACAATAGTTAGTACCCAGCAAACATCAATATCTACTGCCCTATCCTCTGTTAAGGGTGCATTAAATACTTTAAATAATACAGAATTAAATAATGATGGGATTAATATATCGGGAAGTCAAGCAATTGTTACAGCTCAGTCAAGAGTTGATTCTTATTATCAAGCTTTTCAACTAGCTCAGGCACAACTTGATGAATTAAAAGCTCCAGCAAGAAGTCAAGATATTACTTTGTATCAAGCACAAGTAAGGCAAGCTGAGGCAAATTTAGAATCAATACAAAATCAAATTGAATATAATATAATAAGAGCCCCAATAGATGGAATAATAACCAGGATTGAATATAAGAAAGGAGAGCAGGTTGCATCCACAAAAGCAGCAATAAAAATGTTATCTGAAAACAAACTAGAAATAGAAGTTGACATTTCAGAATCAGACATTATAAAGATTAAATTAAATGATCCAGCTGAAATTACTCTTGATGCACTATCAGAAGAAGAAAAATTATATGGAAGGGTTTATGATATAGATCCAGCTGAAACAATAATTCAAGATGTAATTTATTATAAAGTAAAGATAGACTTTGATATCCCTGAAGAATTATTAGAAAATATAAAACCCGGAATGACAGCAAACATAATAATTACGACAAAAAATAAATCTGATGTACTTATAATTCCATCGCGCTCAATAATAGAAAAAAATGGAGATGGAAAATTTGTAAGAATTCTTGAAAATAAAAAAGTAAAAGAAATTCCTGTAAAAACTGGTATATATGGTGATGATGGGATGGTAGAAATATTATCAGGACTAACAGATGGACAAGAAATTATAACATCAATAAATACAAAAAAATAATGTTAATAAAGCTTCAAAACATAACAAAAGAATATTGTAATGATGAGGTGGCAACAGAAATACTTCATGGAATATCTTTTGATATAAAAAAGGGTGAATTTGTTTCAATCATGGGTCCTTCAGGAAGTGGTAAATCAACACTCATGCATATTTTAGGATTATTAGATAGACCATCAACTGGAACATATTTATTTGAAAATCAGGATGTTTCTAAATTAAATGATGATGAACTTGCGAATTTAAGAAACCAAAAAATTGGATTTGTTTTTCAGGCATTTCATTTACTTCCAAAAACACAAGTAATAGATAATGTAATACTTCCCCTAATATATTCTGATGAAAAAACAAATCATCAGGAAAAGGCTAAACAAGTACTGGAAAGTGTTGGATTATCACATAGAATGCACCACTTCACAAATCAAATTTCCGGTGGAGAAAAACAAAGAGTTGCTATAGCACGTGCACTTGTAAATAATCCAGATGTTATTTTTGCTGATGAACCAACCGGAAATTTAGATTCAAAATCAGGAAAACAAATCATGGAAATATTACAAGATTTAAATGATGAGGGACATACAATAATTTTAGTCACCCATGAAACATATACCGCTGAACACGCAGATAGAATTATAAAAATAGTAGATGGGCTAATAAAAGAAGATTATAAAGTTCGGGATAGAAGATTTGCTAAAAATGAAGATGGAATAAAATAATATGTTTGATTTTATCAAACAATGCGCAAGACTCGCTATAAATTCACTTCTAAGTAATAAAACTAGAAGTTTTTTAACAATGCTCGGAATTATTATAGGAGTATCTGCTGTTATAATTATTACGTCAATTGGAAGTGGTGCACAGGATTTAATACTTTCTGAAATTAAAACACTTGGAACTGATACTATAAGTATCATGCCAGGAAAATCAGAAGAAAATGGACCGCCTGCGAGTGTTATGGGAATAGTTATTACAACACTAACCTATGAAGATGCAAAATCCCTTCTTGAGAAAAAAAATTCTCAATACATAATAGATGTTTCAGCTTATTCAAATACGAATACAAATGTAAGTTGGGGAAATAACAATTCTAATTTTGATATAAATGGAACAAATGTTGGTCATATTACAATGAATAATTTTAATATACAGAGTGGTAGATTTTTTACGGTAGATGAGGAAGAAAATTTGTCAAAAGTTGCAGTACTCGGGAGTAGTGCTAAAGAGGATTTATTTGGAGATTCAGACGCAATTGGTCAAAGAATAAAAATAAAAAAACATGTTTTTGAAGTAATAGGTACTTTAGAAAAAAAAGGAACTGTTGCTTTTCAAAATTATGATAACAAAATTTTTATCCCAATAAAAACAATGCAAAAATTAATTACTTCTTCAAATGCTGTTGGCATTATAAGAGCAAAAGTTAATAATGAAGAAAATGTTCCTCTTGCAATTAAAGATGCCGAGATAACATTAAGAGAAAGACACGGGATAAGAGACAACTCTGGGGAAGACGATGATTTTACAGTAAGTAGTCCATCTGAAGCACTTGAGGCAGTAGAAACAGTAACAAATGCATTGAAATTTTTCCTAGCCACAATGGCAGCAATTTCTCTTGTTGTTGGTGGAATTGGAATAATGAATATAATGCTTGTAAATGTTACGGAGAGAACAAATGAAATAGGACTAAGAAAAGCGCTCGGAGCAAAAAATAATAATGTTTTAGTCCAATTTTTAATCGAATCAACAATAATAACGCTTTTTGGTGGAATCATAGGAATAATATTTGGAATTATTGTTTCTCTCTTGGTTAGTGTTGTAGCTCAAGCACTTGATTATAGTTGGGGATTTCATGTTTCTATATTATCAATAATTATAGGAATAATAGTTTCAAGTTCAATTGGAATTATTTTTGGATTATATCCAGCAAAAAAAGCTTCTAAACTTGACCCAATAGAAGCTCTGAGATACGAATAATTAATAATTAACATGATAGAAATAAAAAATTCAATAAAACTAGCCATTCAATCAATGAAGGCAAATAAAGGGAGAACCCTTCTTACTGTTTTAGGTATGGTAATTGGTGTAACAAGTATTGTTGTGGTTTTTTCTGCTGGTGCTGGAATAAAAGGACTAATTTTAAAACAAATAGAATCATTTGGAACAGATATTATTGAAACTGAAATAAGAGTTCCTGTTGGGAGAAAAGTTGGTGCAGAAGCCAATACTCAATCAGCAATGAGTATGGCCCAAGGAGTTCAAATTACAACATTAACACTAAAAGATGTTGAAGATATAAAAAAATTAGCAAACATAGAAGATGGTTATGGTTCTCTTATGGGTCAGGAACTTGCAACATATGGAAATAAAAGAAAAAAAGCGTCTTTGTGGGGAGTTGGTGCCTCTTTTATAAATATTGATAAAAGCGAAATAGATCAGGGAAGATTTTTTACTGATGCTGAAGATGAATCGCTTGCAAAAGTTGTTGTACTAGGATCTGGAATAAAAGAAAATTTATTTGGCGATTCAGATGCTGTAGGAAATTATATAAATTTAGGAAAATCAAAATACAGAGTAATTGGTACAATAAAAGAAAAGGGAGCTGTAATGGGAATGGATTTTGATAATTATATCTATTTACCAATACAAACCCTACAAAAAAGAATTCTTGGAATAGATTATCTTATGTATATAATACATAAATTAAAAAATCCGGAAATCGCAGATCAAACAGCTAAGGAGATGAAAATAATACTGCGAGAAAATCATGATATTAAAAATCCGGAAGATATAGTTGGAATAGATGATTTTGCTGTTGTAACAATGGAAGAAATGCTCAAAACAGCAAACGATATAACAAAATACATTACAATACTCCTACTTGCAATTGTTATGGTTTCTCTTGTTGTTGCTGGCGTAGGAATTATGAACATAATGTATGTTGTTGTAAGTGAAAGAACTTTTGAAATAGGTCTTAGAAAAGCCACAGGAGCCAAATATAAAGACATTATGTGGCAATTTCTAATGGAAGCCGTAATAATATCAATTCTAGGGGCAATTTTAGGTATTATTTTAGGTTTATTAATGTCACTAGCAATAACATGGGGTGCTAATGCATATGGACTCTCCTGGAGCTTTAAAATGCCAATTTACTCATTTATTGTATCAATTATATTTGCCCTGTCTTGTGGACTATTATTTGGAGTTTTTCCTGCAAAAAAAGCCGCAGAACTTGATCCAATAACAGCTCTTAGAAATAAAAATTAAACTTTCACCTCGCAGGTGCCCAACCTCGCAGGTTGGCGACCTCGAAGGTGAAAAATAAAAAATAGAAGCAATAATCCTCTATTTTTTTATTGAAAAATATTATTGATACATTTCATCAACCCACTCGCCCATTTTCACAATCACATCTTCACAGTCGTTTCTTTTATCAACTGATAAAACGGTTACACAAATTTTTTTATTTAGTGGGGTAATATATCCCGCTGCAACATGATATCTTGTTTCATTTAAAAATCCTGTTTTTGCTCCAAAATAATTTGAAGGGTTGTTTCTCAAATCATAAACCGTATGTTTTAAAATAATTTGTCTTCCATCTCTTGTGCTAAATTTATATTCTGGTTTTTTTGCATATTCAGAAATTGTTTCATTACTAAATGCATGACAAGAAATAATAGCCATGTCATGAGCTGTTGTTAAATTTTTCATTGATAATCCTGATGGGTCATCAATAACTGTTTTTGTAAGATTCCACTCACTTGCTAGACTTCTCATATTTTCTAAAAACTGAACTTTTGAAATATCTGTAATTTTTGATAATTTATTTGCGCAGTTATTGGCGGAAGCAATTAAGGTACTTGCAAAAATATCTTTTATTTTAATTCTTTCTGTCGTTTTTAATTTCAAAGTTACAAAAGAATCTTTTGGCCCAACAAATCCTCTTAAGTCCCCTTCGCTATCTTGCCATGTTAAATTATAAGTTTTGTTCCAAAGTGGATAATGTTTTACAAATTCACTTACTGTTAGAAGTTTCATTAAACTTGCGCTTTGAGTTTGTAATTCTTCTCTGTGATAATATAATGGTTTTAGAGTATCAAATTCAATAATTGCAGATGAAGCATAGGGAACATCTTTTCCAGTTTTCTCTTTATACCAAGCTGTAAAATCAATGTAATTATCTTTTTTCTCTAACGCAAAACAATTTGCAGGAATTGCAATAATTATTAAAGTTAAAATGATTAGAATTTTATTTTTCATAGAAAAATTATATCACAAACAACACTCTCTACAAATTATTATAAATACCTCCAATGAATAAAATTGTTTTTTTCATAAATTTATTTTTATCACAATAGGCGGGGTTAATTATCTTGTCTTAATTATATCAATAATTCTTAAGAGAAGCACCTCGCAGGTGGGCAACCTCGCAGGTTGATTTATTCAAAAAAAGCTCTCCGGAAATTACCAGAGAGCTAATTAATCTATTTAATAAAAATCATTTTTCTTTCAAATAAAAGTCCGTTAACATTTACTCGACATATATAAATACCGCTCGAACAATTATTGAAATTATTATCTTTTCCATCCCAAATAATTTCATAATTACCCGACTTTAATTGCGAAGAAATAATTTTTTTTACAAGCTGACCCCTGATATTATAAATACACAGATCAATTTTTGAATGATTCCTTAAATTAAATATTATTTTGGTTTCAATATTAAAAGGATTTGGATAATTTGAACATCCCGAAATTGGAATATTATTTTCCTGATTAGAAGAACATCCACTAAACATTAATACATCGTCAATCCATATAGGAATATCCTCTTCTCCGAAA
>JAQVMR010000032.1 GCA_028703545.1 Patescibacteria group bacterium | reverse complement strand
GAAATAACAAAAGAGGACAATGTAGGAGATTTTTCAAAAACAAAATTACTAGTTGGTGACAAATTAAAATTCAAAGATTTATTATCGGATTCCTTAATCGTATCATCAAATTCGGGGGTATTATGTGCAATTAAAAATGCAAATATTTCTGAAGAAGAATTTGTAAAAAAAATGAATCAAAAAGCAAAAGAAATGGGTTTAAAAAACACTTCATTTGAAGACGCAAGTGGCTTAAGTAATAAAAACATATCAACAGCTGATGAAATATTAAAAATAACAAAATTAGCCTTTTCCTATGAAGATATAAAACTAGAAACGTCTCAAAAAAAATATTCATTCCAATTAGAATCTGGAAAAACAATTGAGGTTTCAAATACAAATGAATTAATAGGAGGTTATCTAAATATAAAAGCTGGAAAAACTGGATACACAGAAGAAGCCGGTTATTGTCTAGTTTCAGAAGTAGAGTATGATAATAAAGGACCAATTTTAGTTGTTGTTTTGGGAAGCAACTCTCATTTTGAAAGATTTTCTGATCTAAAGGATGTATCAAATTGGATTTTTAAAAATTACAATTGGAAATAAGTTAAATAAATAATGAAATAAAATTATGAAAAAAATTTTGATATTAAATTGGAAAATGCAATTATCTGTTAATGACTCCTGTAATTTAGCTAAAAAAATAATAGATGGTATAGATTTAGAAGAGGTGGAACTCGGCATTTGTCCTGATTTTTTATCAATTTATAAGATTTCTGAACTTATCAAAAATAGCCAGCTAAAACTTGGTTCACAAAATACTTTCTGGGCAACAAAAGGAGCATATACTGGAGAAATTTCCCCAACTTTTTTAAAAGAATTAGGAGTTGAATTTATAATATTAGGTCACAGCGAGAGAAGAACCAATCTAAAAGAAACAGACGAAATTATTAATAAAAAAATGAAAACTGTTTTAGAAAATAGTCTAACTCCAATTCTTTGTGTGGGTGAAAATTTTGAAGAAAGACAAAATAATAAAAAAGATCTTGTAATAATAAATCAAATAAGAAGCGCTCTAAAGGATGTTGACTTAAAAAATATAAAAAGATTAATAATCGCATATGAACCAATTTGGGTAATAGGATCAGGTCAGGCGATAGAATCAAACGAAGCCCAAGAAACAAATACAATAATAAAACAAACAGTGTCTGATGTATTATATAATTGTGGCCTTGAATTAAAGGAAAAAGAATTTGAAAATAAAATACAAATTTTATATGGTGGGAGTGTTGACTCAAACAATATTTCGAAATTTTTAAAAGAACCAAATATTGATGGAGTACTTGTTGGTGGAGCTGGAATAAAATTTGAAACATTAAATAATTTAATAAAATCAATAAAATAAAGTTAAAAATTTATGATAATAAATATAATTTTAATAATTCTTGTAGTTATAAGCATAGGGGTTATAGGATCAATTATTATAAAAAAATTACCACAACTAAAAAGACTAGATATTGATAGTATTGACTCCAGAAGAGAAAATAAAATAAAAAATCAAATTTTAAAAAAAAAATTTAAAAGAGATCTTGGTTTATTAAAAAATAACTTCAGTTCAAAATTAAAACCTTTTTTTGAAAAATTAAAAAACTCTAGTAAAAAATTAAAGGTAAAAATTTTAAGGATTGAAAAGAAATATAGAGAAAAACTAGCGAAAGTTCATTTTGATGACAAAATTTCAAAAGAAATAAAAATAAATGAACATATTGAAAATGCTGAAAATTTTATCAAAGAAAAAGATTGGATTAATGCAGAAAATGAATACATAGAAGCATTAAAAATTGATATTCATAACGCAAATACTTATATAAAATTAGCTGATTTATATTTTACAAAAAAAGATTATGAAAAAGCAAAACAAACATATGAATATGCAATAAAACTACAAGAAAATGATTATATATATAATAAATTAGGAGAAATTTCATCCGAAATGGGGGATTTAAACACAGCTGCTATTAATTATTCAAAATCAATATCTCTAACGGCAAATAACCCCATCTATTATCTAAATTTAGCCAAAATTAACCTTAAATTAGAGCAATACGAGAATTCATTACATAATATCAATAGATCTCTTAATTTAGAACCAGAAAACCCTAAATTTCTTGACTTCTTGCTAGATTTAAGTATAATTATGAAAGATAAAAATTTAGCAGAAAAAACCATAGGCAAATTAATAGAGGTTAATCCGGAAAACAATAGTATTCCTGAATACAGGGACAGAATAAATAAAATATAGTCTGAGTTTATAAGCCGTTGTAACTCAGTTGGTAGAGTAACTCCATGGTAAGGAGTAAGTCCGCGGTTCGATCCCGCGCAACGGCTCCAGCGAAAATTTTGAGTTTTGAATAAAAAATTTTGAATTAAATTTCAAAATTTATTAATTAAATATTTATTCACAATTTTAAATATATAATTAAATAATCCAATAATGGGTAGATAGCGAAGTGGTCAAACGCGACAGACTGTAAATCTGTTGACATATGTCTTCGTAGGTTCGAATCCTACTCTACCCACCACTAATCTTGATTTAAAAGTTATTTTCATATACAATATCCTCATTATATTTTAAAATTTATATAGGCCATCTTAGCTCAGTTGGTAGAGCAACGGTTTTGTAAACCGTAGGTCGTCGGTTCGAGTCCGACAGATGGCTCCACTAAACAATTTTGAATGATGAATTTAATTCACAATTAAATAATTCAATAATTTATTCAAAATTCTAAATTCATAATTAAATAATTAACAATATGTCTCAAGATAATTTAATAAAAATGGAATGCACTGTTTGTCATAGAATAAACTATCATACATACAAAAATAAGAAAGTTTTAAAAAATAAAATTGAAGCAAAAAAACACTGTAAATGGTGCAAAAAACATACTCTACACAAAGAAACAAAATAGTTCTTTAATTTTTATATAAAAATTCTTTGAGCTATTACTAGTTCAAAGAATTTATTTTTTCGGGGGCGTCGTTCAGTGGTAGGACATCGGTCTCCAAAACCGAGGACGTGAGTTCGATTCTTACCGCCCCTGCCATCGTGTAATAACAGAGTCTAAAAGCTCTGTTTTTACTTTATCCATGGGGATTTTATCCAGTTCTAGCCCTATGTATTCTTCTTCTAATTCAGGATAACCTTTTTCAATGGGACTTAGCCAGATTTTTGGTTCAATAGTAAGGTTTCGAATATATAATTAATTATTTCCACTAAGAATAAACAAGAAATTCTATCTCTATCTTCTATCACGCACTATAGTTATCCATAGACAACAATATTCTGGTGATGTCTCAAAGAATGAGGCGTCTGCGAGATGAAGCCATGACCGCACCTGCATTAACAGACAGATATATTTTACAAGGATATTAAGAAAAATAAAAGAGCCAACTGCGAAAAAAAATTTTCGCCGAAGGCTCAAGTTTTCAAGTATTAGATTTTCCGGGCAGACGAGACACCCAAATCGTCATAACGGAGACCATCCCAGCAGCCGCTGACATCGAGACCATCAGAATCGAAGTCACCGACGTTGACATGACCGCCATCAGAACCCACGCTTGACGTACGAACGTAAACTTTTTCAAATAAACGTTCGCCTGTAGAAAGATAGTAGCCAATAATGGTGTAGACCATCACTTGGGCACTTGGTGTTTCTTCGTCTTTGGTGAGGAGTGACCGTTGCTCGGACCAGTTCTTGAATGTAGAATCAACTACCGGAGTTTTGCGAATAAGTTGCCAGCTTACATTACCAAGTTCTTTAGCGAACGATTGCTTGTTATACCAGGCATCTTCATGGCTATAGAACAAATCGTGTTTAACCTTGTCACGAATTTTGATAATGGAGATTGGGAACACAGCTACAAGAATGTGTGTATCTTTACACTCCTGAAGCACTGATTCGGGAAATGGGATTTCTGCAAGAACAGAAAGTTCTTTGGCCGTGGGTTTGATTTTGAAGTGCTTAATAGCCTTTTCAATGCCAAAGACAGGCAGGATTTCACGAGCACGTTTCTGGCTCGTGGTTGATTCAAAGCCACCACTTTTCCAAAATGCTACAAGTTTCTTCCGCATTTCTGGATCATCAATTGGTGTTTGTAGGTCTTCATAAGTAAGACCTGCTTCTTCCATTACTCTGTGCCAAGTTGCCAATCTTCCGGATACTTGACTGGGACTGATTTGGTTCACAACGGATTTTTCCATCGTATACCTCTTGTTATTTTATCTAGCCCTTATAGGTTTAAACAGATTTTTTCTGTACTAGATTAATATATAAGTATATCATAAGTAATATAGTTTGTCAAGCTGTTGGTACTAGACTTCATTAATGTGTGTTTTTGAGCTATTATGAGGGTATAAAATGATTTCTAAATTTATTATTCAACTATTAATTGTTTAATGTGAATTGATGTAGAATTTAACTAAAATTCACGTCATATTGACTTTATAGATACTTTCATATATAATCATATATAGTTATATATATACTTAAAATTAATAAAAATATGAATAAAAATAGATTTTACAATAGAATAAAGCTAACTCAAGAAATTCTTGCTAAAATAGCCAAAATAGATGAATTTAAAGGGCTTTGGCGTGGTAGCTTGAAGCTAAATCCACAAATTTTAGGTCGCCTAAAATCTTCTGTAATCATTACTTCAAGTGGAGCATCAACTCGTATTGAAGGATCAAAAATGACAGATGAAGAAGTTGCCAAATTACTTCGTGGATTAAAACTAAATCCACCAAAAAATCGTGACGAGCAAGAAGTTGCTGGATACGCTGATTTACTAGCAAAAATTTTTGATAATTACAAAACTATTAAATTAACAGAAAATAACATACTACAATTTCACAGTATTCTTTTACAATTCTCAGAAAAAGATAAGTCGCATTTTGGAAAATACAAAGGATCTGAAAATACCGTGATAATGAAAAATGACAAAAATGAAGAAATTGTTTTATTTAATCCAACAAAACCATATTTAGTAAAACCAGAAATGGAGGCAATTCTTGATTGGACAAATAAACAATTAGAAAAAAAAGAATTACATCCAATCCTTGTTATTGCAAATTTTATTTTTGAATTTTTAGCAATTCATCCTTTTCTTGATGGAAATGGACGTTTAAGTAGAGCTCTTACAAATTTACTTTTACTTCAAAGCGATTACGCATATATTCCATATATTTCTCTTGATGAAATAATTGAAGATTACAAAGAAGATTACTATTTAGCGCTTCGTGCCACACAAAAAAATCACAAGACAGATAATGAAAATATCACTCCATGGCTAAATTTTTTTCTTGATAAGTTAATTATACAAATAGAAAAAGCAAAAGAATTGATAAATTCTAAACAACCCGAAAAACTTTTGTCCGAGAAACAAGAGAAAATTTTTGAATTGCTAAAGAATGGAGAGATTTTAAGCGTCTCAGAAATTGATAAAAAATTAAACAATTCTATTCCACTTGTCACTATAAAACAAGCGCTTAGAAAATTATTATTACTACGCTTAGTTGAAAGAATTGGAGAAGGAAGAAGCACAAGGTATAGGATAAGATAAATACCAAAAAGCAAAGATTATTAAATATTCATAATTCCAAACTTTAAAACCTTATAACTTTAAACTTTTAACTCTATGAACATATCATTTCACGGTGCGTGCGAAGAAGTAACAGGATCTTGTACATTAGTAAAAACTGATAAATACAAATTCCTTGTTGATTGTGGCTCATTTCAAGGCGAACAATTTTCTTCAAACAAAAACACAGAAAAATTTGCATTCAATCCAGAAGAGATTGATTTTGTACTTTTAACTCACTCACATTTAGATCATTGTGGCAGACTCCCAAAACTTGTAAACAATGGTTTCAAAGGCAAAATTTATGCAACTCTTGCTACAAAAGAAATCACAAAATTAATACTAGAGGATGCATCTCGTATAATGAGTGAAAACATGAAATTAAATAGAGATTTAGTAATGGACCAAAAAGAAATTGAAGCTCTTATGACTCAATTTGAAAATGTTAATTATGACAGTGAATTACAAATTAATGACGATATAAAAATAACTTACAAAGACGCTGGCCATATTCTTGGCTCTGCATCGATTATGATAAATATCAATGACTCTGGGGTTAACAAAAAAATAATATTCTCAGGTGATTTAGGAAATCCACCGACTCCAATAATTCGTGATACAGAATTTTTTGATGGTGCTGATGCAGTAATAATAGAGTCAACTTATGGTGGATTAATTCACGAAGATAGAGTAATAGGAGAAAAAGCAATAAGAGATGCAATAATAGAAACTGTAAAAACAAATGGGGTATTAATTATTCCAGTTTTTGCAGTTGAGCGATCACAGGAAATTCTTTATATGTTAAATGAAATGGTAGATAAAAATTTAATTCCTCGCGTTAATATGTTTTTTGACTCACCAATGGGAATAAGAGCTGTAAATATTTACAAAAGATATACAAATTTATATGATGAAAAAGCAAAAAATTTAGTACTTTCTGGTGACGACATATACCTTTTCAAAAATATGGAGTACACATTGGACAAACAAGCATCAAAAAAAATAAACTCTACTCATGCACCGAAAATAATTCTCGCAGGAAGTGGAATGTGTAATGGTGGAAGAGTTATATATCATCTAAAATTTAATTTAGAAAATCCAAAAACTCATGTAATGCTACTTTCATATCAGGCAAAGGGGACTCTTGGACGAAAATTATTTGATGGAGAAAAAAAAGTAATAATAGAAGACGAACCAATTGAAGTGCGAGCAAAAATTTCTACGTATGGTTGTTTTTCAGCACATGCTGATAATGACAAATTAATTAATTGGGTTATGAAATTACAAAATCCTGCACCAAGTAATATTTTTATAAATCATGGAGAGCCAGATAAAAGCGAGGAGTTACTCAACAACCTAAAAAGCAAAACTTCTTCAAACATTCAAATTGCAAAACATGATATAGATTATGAAATATAATTATTAAACTCCTAAATTACATACAGACTTGCAATTTTATACTTTTTATAATAGTATTCAAATATGATTAATAATAAATTACAAATCAGAAATACCTGGCACCCAAAAGATATTGGGTAGCTTTATTTTGATTTATTTTTTTACATAGACTACTCAATAAATATTTATCGAGTAGTTTTTTAATACAAAAATATGAAATATCATTTTTATAATAAAGCAACATTTTACTGGCAACAAAAATAATTTTTGATTACTTTTTTATTAATTAAATTAAAAATATATGAATAAAATCTTAAATAATTTACCAAATAAATTTGGATACTTTGGTAAATATGGGGGACAAATATTACCAAATGGATTAAAACCAATTTTTGATGATATATACAATGAATATAAAAAGATAAAGAAAGACAAAAACTTTATCGAAGAATATAAATACTTATTGAAAAATTATGTAGGCAGACCATCACCACTTTACTTCGCAAAAAATCTTACAGAAAAAATAGGTGGTGCAAAAATATATCTAAAACGCGAAGACTTGAATCACACCGGTGCCCACAAAATAAATCATACACTGGGCGAAGCATTACTTGCAAAAAGAATAGGAAAAACAAAATTACTTGCAGAAACAGGAGCTGGTCAACATGGAGTAGCACTTGCAACAGCCGCAGCAATTGTTGGTATTGATTGTGAAATACATATGGGTGAAATTGATATAAAAAAACAATACCCAAATGTTATGCGCATGAAACTTCTTGGAGCAAAAGTAATAAATGTAAAATCTGGTGGCAAATGTCTCAAAGATGCTGTAGATAGTGCATTTAAATCTTTTTTGAAAGACCCAAAAAACATATTTTTTGGAATTGGTTCAGTTGTTGGGCCACATCCTTTTCCAAAAATAGTTATGGATTTTCAATCTATTGTCGGCAAAGAAGCAAAAAAACAAATACTACAACAAGAAAAAAGATTACCTGATTATTTAGTAGCATGTGTAGGTGGTGGATCAAATGCAATAGGACTATTTCATAAGTTCTTAAATGAAGATAGTGTAAAAATAATTGGAGTAGAACCAGCTGGAAAAAACTTTCTTCCTGGAAATCATGCTGCAACATTAAAAATAGGAACACCTGGATATATTCATGGAATGTTTACTTATTTACTCCAAGATAAAAATCATAATCCACTTCCAGTTCATTCAATAGCTTCTGGATTAGACTATCCAGGAGTAGGGCCAATTCATTCTTACTTAAAAGACATAAAAAGAATAGAATATGTAACGGCGAATAACAAAGAAGCGCTTTGTGCATTTAAAACCTTGACTAAAATAGAAGGCATAATTCCAGCACTAGAAAGTTCTCATGCAATTGCCTACGGAATAAAATTAGCAAAAAAACTTGATAAAGAAAAAATTATTATAATTAACTTATCTGGAAGAGGAGATAAAGATCTAGATTACGTAACAAAAATATTAAAATAGTGTATTCTTACAAAAAACCAGGGTCTGACCCTGGTTTTTTATTTTCCCTGTATTTTGCTATAATCCAATTATGGACACACTAAAAACACCGCTAGCAGATCGCATGAGACCTCAAAAATTTGAGGAGTTTTTAGGCCAAGATGAAATTCTTGGGAGTGGTAAATTACTTCGTCGCGCAATTGAGTCAGATGTAATTCCATCAATGATTTTTTGGGGACCGCCAGGAAGTGGGAAAACTACGCTTGCCTCAATTATTGCAAAAATTACAAAATCCGAATTCAAAGAATTAAGCGCAACACAATCTGGCGTTAAGGAATTAAAAATTTTAGTTGATAAAGCAATTGAAGGAAAAAGATTAGGAATAAAAACAATTTTATTTATTGATGAAATTCATCGTTGGAACAAAAAACAACAAGACACATTACTTCCACACGTAGAAAAAGGAAATATAATTTTAATTGGTGCAACAACTGAAAATCCAAGTTTTGAAGTAATAAGCGCTTTACTTTCTCGCTGTCGAGTTTTTGTGCTCAAACAATTACAAATAGAACACTTAGAGCAAATTATAAAAACAACTCTAAAAAATAAAGAGAGGGGATTGGGCAATTTAAATTTAAAAATTGATAAATCCACACTTAAATTACTGGCTCAAATGTCAAATGGTGATGCACGAACAGCACTAAACGTAATCGAATATGCATCAACATTATCGAGGGATAGTAAAATTACAAAAAATGAATTACAAGAAGCATTTCAAAAATCATATTTAATGTATGATAAAAATGGAGAGGAACATTATAATATTATCTCCGCTCTTCATAAATCGATGCGAGGAGGAGACGCAAATGCATCTTTGTATTGGCTTGCAAGAATGGTTGAGGCGGGCGAAGATCCACTTTATATTGCAAGACGAATTGTAAGATTTGCATCAGAAGACATTGGACTTGCAAATTCTCGAGCACTAGAGCAAGCTGTTTCTTGTTATCAAGCATGCCATTTCATCGGATATCCAGAATGTAATGTAATTTTAGCCCAAGCAGTAGTTTATATGGCAAAATGCAAAAAATCTAACGAATTATATGTTGGTTACAATAAAGCAAAAGATGATGTAATTAAATTTGGAAACTTGCCAGTTCCGCTTCATATCAGAAATGCCCCCACTAAATTAATGAAAGATTTGGGATACGGAAAAAATTATAAATATAGCCCGGACTATAATTATAAAGAAGAACAAAACTACCTCCCAGAAAAATTAAAAAATAAAAAATACATTAAATAATCTAATTTTATGATTACCCTACAACAAATCAAAGAAAACAAATTCGTTCAGGAATTTATCAATCAGTCAGAAAAATATTTAAATGCAATTGGTTTTACTGACCATGGCAGAAGACATCTTAGTATTGTTTCTGATCGTGCTAGATCACTTGCAAAAACAATTGGATTATCAGAGAAAGATCAGGAAATGTGTGCAATTGTTGGCTATTGTCATG
>JAQVMR010000031.1 GCA_028703545.1 Patescibacteria group bacterium | reverse complement strand
AGTTATAATAATAAATTTTCTCAACTAAAAATTATTGACTATGAATTCGATAAATCAAAATCAAATTTTTTGACACTTATAACTCAGAACAATTTTAAAATATTTTTTGATCTTAATTCTGATATAGATGCTCAGCTTAATAATTTATATAAATACGTTGTTGAAGAAAAAAATTATGATGTAAAAAATATTCAATATATTGATTTGCGATATGAAAATCAAATAATTATAAAATAATATATTAAAACATTTTTATATAATTTTGTCAAATTGAAAGAGTGGAGCAGAGAACAGGAGAGCTTTAAAGTAGAGTATTTATATAAACATAATAAGGATCTCTTGTATAATTTTTTATTACACAATTAAAAAAATTTATAAATAGGGTATAGAGTAGATTGAAAAAAATTAAAAAAATTTCTAAATTTTAAAAATTTGTGATACAAACATTAACTCAAATTAAAATTTTACTATAAATAAAGGCCCAAAAACAGTGTTTTATAAGTAAAAAAGCTAATTTATAAGTAAATTTTTATGGATAAATGCACACTAAGATAATTTAATAGAAGAAATGTATATTAAATGATTTGATAATAATAATGCAGATGTTATAATAAAACTGAGTGTAAGGGATATTATACTCAGTTAAATCTATGCCAATAAATAAGCCACAATCACATAAATTAAATAAAAAGAAGCGCACCCTTCCTCTGTTTGATGATTTCTTACTTTCTTTACAAGTAAATAATTATTCCCCTGAAACAATCTATAATTATGAACGAGATATAAACTGTTTTATAAATTTTTTAAGTCAGGAAGATTTAGATTTTAATAAATTAAATAAATTACATATTGATAGATATAAGGCATACCTCTACTCTATTGACAGATCTACAAGTAATGATCATGAATCACAAATTAAATTATCATCATATTCTGTAAATAGAATGTTGTCAGCACTTAGATCTTATTTAAAATATTTAATAGAACACGATATAAAAACTCCAATTTTACCAGAACATATTAGATTGGTAAAAAATATAAAAAAACATCCAAAGATTCCCGAATTTGAAGCACTCGTAAAATTAATTGAATCACCTTCTAAAATTGAAACAAATAAAATTGTTGCAAGGCGTAATCGTGCAATGCTCGAGGTTTTATTTTCAACCGGAATGAGAATTTCAGAGCTTGTTTCTTTAAATAAAGACAGTATTGATAAACAAGGAAGAGTTTTTGTTTTAGGAAAGGGAAAAAAAGAAAGATTTGTTTATATGACAGAACGCGCAAAGAAATATTTAAATGAATATTTAATACTTAGAAAAGATAGTCAAAAAAGATTATTTGCGCCACTTCGTGGAAGAAATTCTTCAAACAAGGATGTAAAAGTTTCAACAAATTATTTACAATCAAAAATTAAACAATATAGAGAAATTTTAAATATAAATGTTCCTATATCAGCACATTCTCTTCGTCATGGATTTGCAACTTATTTAGCTGAAAATGGTGCAAGTCCTGCTGCAATTCAGATACTTTTGGGTCATGAATCACTAGATACAACAACGAGATATGTTCATGCGTCTGATAAATTTGCAGAAAGCGTTCATCATAAATTTCATCCGTTAAAATAACCCCCCACCATAAGAAAATTTTTAGCACACAACCACAATTAAAGAATAAAAAATGATTATCATATAAATCTTTTTTATTATAAAAATATTTTCTATGGTGGGGGGTTATTTCAAATAATTTAATGGATTTACAGAAACACCATTAGCCCTTACTTCAAAATGTAAATGTGGTGCTGTTGTCATTCTTCCTGCACCAGGAGTTCCCGGCATACCACCAGATAATCCTATTGTGTCACCTTGGAGTACGAAATCTCCCGTTTTTACATATATTTTTGATATGTGGCCATAAACAGTTGAAATACCATTATTATGAACTAATAATATATAGTTATAACCCATTCCGTTATCTTTGGCTATTGCAACATAACCCGAGGCAGATGCTTTTACAGGAGTTCCTTGTGATGCTCTTATATCAACCGCGGGGTGTTCCATTATTGCTCTAAATGGATAATCTGGGTCGTGAAAATAAGCAGTTACGTATTTTGAGGGCACCGGCCAGATGAAATTACCGCTATCTTGGATTTGTCCTTGTTTCTGTGAAAGTAATTTTCTTGCTTTTGCTTCATATTGAGAAATCATTGAATTTGCTTGTTGTTGCTCTTTTTTCAATTCAGTAAGCAATTTTTGAAATTTCTTTTCGTCATTTTGTGCGCGAGACAAATACATAAATTTTACATCTTGATCTTCTTTTAGTCCTAGTTGTTCACCCTCTAGCTGTTCTTGTAATTTTACAAGTTCTGATTTGGAATTTTCAAGGCTTTTATTTTTATCCTCCAGCCATGTTTTTAAACCTTGAAGTTCGTCAACCTTTTTTTGTAATCCAGATTCTAGTGACTTAAGTTGAGTTAACTCATCAAAGAAATCACCCACGCTATCATTTAAAAGCAAAATTTTTAAAATGCTATTTGATTGTTCTTGCTTGTTTAATTCTTGTAGTGAATTTTTTAAATTTTCTTTATTTAAGTTAATTTCTTTTTCTTTTTTTTCTATTTCCATTTGTATGGCTTTTATTTCCATGTCCATGTTATCTATTTGGAGTTTTGTCGTTTGTACGCCTAGAGTTTTTGATGCGATTTTGTTATCAAGTATAGAAATTTGATTATTTAAACTTTTTGCTTCCTGTTGTTTTTGTTTTATGGTTGATTGATATTTTTGTTGCTGAGTGTTTAATTCTTCTATGACCCTTTTTTGCTCACTAATTTTTTGATTTAATTCATCAACTGTTTCTGATTTTATTTTTACAATAGGAAAAAAAACAAAAGCAATAAGTAAAATTGCTAGCAATTTTTTATTACGTTGTATTTTTATATTCATAATATAATTATAATATTTTTATGAGATATAGTCGAGAAAATTATTTTAGTTTTTCTATTGCTGTGTTTATTCTCTTTAAACTCTCTGTTTTTCTAAGTAAGTAAAGTATTTCAGTTGGTGATGGACTTTTTTCAAGTCCTGATAGTGCAACTCTAATTGGCCAGAAAACGTCTCCAGGAGCCAAATTTTTCTCTTTTAAAGCATTATTTAAGACACTATTAAGGTTTTCCTGATCCCAATTTTTATCCTCTATCTGATTCAAAATTTGAATTGCGACATTTAATCCATTTTTTGTCAAGTCAATATTACTTTTCTTAAAAATCAGTAAATTTTTATCATAATTTGGGAGTTCAAAAATAAATTTAGATAATTCTTTTAACTCAATTATACTATTTAACCTAGGGGAAAATATTTGTAATATATCCTCTGCTCTATTTGTATTTGGTAAAATATTTTTTATAAAATTTAAAATATATTTATAATCCTTTTGATGTATTTTTTTATTTTCAACAATGTTTCTTATGTAGGTTGCATTTATCCAGTTTAATTTATTTATATCAAAAACAGCACCAGCTTTATTTATTTTTGGAATTTCAAAATCATTTATTAATTCACTCATTGAGTAAATTTCTTTTTCTGTTTTTGGATTCCAGCCCAAGAAAGCTACATAATTTATGAGTGCTTGTGGTAAATATCCTTTTTTTATAAAATCTTCTGCTGCAACATCACCTTGTCTTTTTGAAAGTTTACTTCTGTCTTGATTAAGTAGTAGCGGTAAGTGTGCAAAATTTGGAACTGACCAATTAAACATTTTGTAAAGTAAAATATGATTTGGTGTTGATGGCAACCATTCTTCACCACGAATAACATGAGTTATATCCATGTCATGATCATCAACTACTACAGCTAAATGATACGTTGGAAATCCATCTGATTTTATTAAAACTTGATCATCTAAATCATTTGTATTTATTTTTACCTCCCCATAAACTAGATCATTAAAAGTAATAATTTCATTATCTGGTAATTTCATTCTTATTACATAGGGAACCTTTTCTTTTAATTTTTTTGCTATTTCTTCATCAGATAAATTTAGGCAACGTCTATCATATTTTGGGACTTGTTTATTTTTTTCTTGACTTTCTCTTAAATCATCTAATCTTTCTTTTGTACAAAAACAATAATATGCTTTTTTTTCTTTAACTAATAAATCAGCATATTTTTTGTATATTTTTAGTCTTTTTGACTGATAAATAGGACCTTTATCAAAATTTAGACCAAAGGTTTTTATGGTATTAACTAATTGTTTATCAGCGTCTTTTACATAACGAGTCCTGTCGGTATCTTCAATTCTAAGAATAAATTTACCTTTATTTTTTTTGGTAAACAAATAATTATAAAGCGCTGTTCGCAGACCTCCAATATGTAAATATCCAGTTGGTGATGGAGCGAATCTAGTTTTGATAGTCATATATTTTATTTTAAATATTTATCAATTTCACCTAAAACTATTTCCAAGAGTTGTTTTTTTATTAATGTGATTATATTTTCTAGTTCTTGCTTTTTAATCCACTTATAATCATCAATATCATCCTCTTGTGGATTGAATTTTTCATTTTCAGTTGTTCTTAAAAAATATATAGTTTGTTTTTGACCGCAAAATTGTTTGTTATATTTTTTATGATATTCTGGAATGTTGTGCCATTCCATTGGCCAGTAATGAGAACTTGTTCTATTAGATATTCCTAAAACTTTTAATTTTGTTAGTCCCGTTTCCTCATAAATTTCTCTCATTAGAGAATCTTTTTCGTCTTCATTTTTTTCTACACCGCCTTGTGGGAATCTATAACCAAATTTTTCATATCTTTGTTTAATAACTAATATTTCATTTTTGTCATTTATAATTACAGCAACTACATTTTTTCTAAAAGGTTTCAATAAATGTATTTTCCATTTCAAAACATTCCAAGAAAATATTACAACTGCATTAAAAATTCTATCAATTCTTTTTGGCTCTGTTATTAATCTCCAAAACCACTCCATACCTATTTTTCTAATTAATTTTGGCGCTCTTACGGCATATCCTGATACAAAATCAATCACTCCACCAATTCCTAACGCTACTTTAACTCTGGGCATTTTTGATAAATTATCAAATATCCATTTTTCTTGAAATGGAGCGCCGTAACCAACAAAAAGTATTTGTGTGCCACCATTATTTATAATGTTTATGATATTTTCATTTTCCTCTGGCGTTATATCTTTGATATTTTCAAATCCACTGGTGGCGCCTACTATTTCTATATTTTTATATTTCAATTCTAATTTAGTTTTTGCAATCCCTGCACTATCTCCCATTCCCCCGAGTAAAAATATTTTATATTGTTTTTTGTCCGCCAATTCAAATAATTTATTGCTTAAGTCCGATCCTGTAACTCTTTTATAAATAGGATTTCCTAAAAATATTGAGGCTAGTATCACGCCAAATCCATCTGGAAGTGATAAATCAGCATTATTTAAAACAGCGCGATATGAAGAATCTCTTGATGCTTTTAAAATTATTTCAGGATTTGGAGTTACAATATAATGTTGTCTATCGTCATTAATAAATTCCTCTATTTTTGAGAGAGTTTTTTCGTAATTAATATTATCAATATTGACTGTTAATATGTTTGTTTTCATTTTAATTTAAACTCCTTTATAGTTTTATAAAGTGGCCCAGATGGCTTTAATTCGCTTTTTATTAAATCAAGTGTTTTCACTTCAAACTCTATATTTGGCGCAATATTATATTTATCTTTATTAATTACCCCATCCACTCTAAAAATTGTCATGTGTGGAATGAATCCCCTTTCAGTTTTTGAAAATTCAGATTGAACAAATAATTTGTTCAATCTTAAAATATTTTGAAATTCTTTTTCTGGAATAAAACATTTTATTCCTATTATTTTTGCATCTCCAAAACGTGGAAAAAATATAACACCCTCTGTTTTTACTATAAAGCTTGAGATATCTAAATTATAGTTTATAAGGCTTATTAACTCATCAATTTTAGCATCCTCTACTTCGCCAAAAAATTGTAATGTTATGTGTAGATCTTCTAATTTTACAGGTCTTAAATTTAGATTTTGTGGGAGATTTTGTATTTGTTTATACAATTTTTCCTGTATATCCGCACTGGGTTTTATTGCTAAAAATAATCTCATTATTTGGATTTTATGTAATTATAGGCTGAGTTTGCTGATACCGCTCCCTGAGAACAAGCTGTTATAATTTGTTTGAAATTGCCAGTTGCGTTTGTAATATCTCCAGCAGCAAAAACACCTTCAATATTTGTTTTTTGATCTTTTCCTACATTTATAAATCCCAATTCATCTGTTTTTAAATTTAATTTTTCTATGAGTCCATATTCTGGTTCTGATCCGATTTCTATAAATAATCCATTGGTTTCTAATTCTTTGCTTCCATTGTACTCTTTGTCTAAAATTATTTTTTCTAATTTTTTTTCTCCCAGTAGCTTTATGATATTTGTTTCATAAATTACATCAATTTTTTTGTTTTCAAGAACACGTTCAATTTGTTGTTTATCTCCACGAAGCTCTTTAGCTCTGTAAATTTGATAAACATGATTTGCAATATCTGCTAAATATAATGATGCCTTGTTTGCACTATCAGACCCTCCTAAAACTACAACTGTTTTGTTTTTGAAAAACATTGCATCACAGGTTGCACAATATGATACGCCCCTACCAACAAATTCTGTCTCATTTTTTAATCCTAATTTTCTGTGTTTTGTGCCAATTGCTATTATTATTGATTTTGCAATAACAGTTTTATTATTATCGGTTGCAACTTCAAAATTATTATCATTTTTTTTAATATCAATTACTTTTCCTTGAATAATTTCTGCTCTTAGATTTTCTGCATGTTTATGCATCTTTTCCGCAAGCTCTGATCCCTCGATGCTTTCTTCACTAGGAAAATTAGCAACAATATGAGCTTGTGTTGCATAACCACCAAAAATTTCACCAATTATCATGTTTTTTAGCTTGTATCTTGATGCATAAATTGAAGCTGTGTATCCTGCTGGTCCAGCACCAATTATTATAATGTCATAGATATTTTCCATAATAAAAAATTACTGATTAATATCAGTATTTTAGCATAAATAAGTCCAAAATTAAAGTTTTATGATTTTGTGGCTAATTGTCCGCATGCAGCGTTAATTTCTTCTCCAAATCTGTATCTTTCTGTAACATTTATACCATTTTTTATTAAAACGTCTTTGAATTTTTTTATAACTTCTCTTTCTGGTGATTTATAAATTCCTGTATTATTATATTTTATCAGATTAACCATGTATAATTTTTTATTCATGATTTTTGATAATTCTTGTGCGTTTTTTTCACTGTCATTTATTCCTTTTATTAGGGCATATTCAAACATGACCTTTCTGTTAGTTTTTTTTATATAATTATCAACCGCCCCTAAAATACTTTTTATATTATCTTTTTTATTTATTGGCATGATTTTTGTTCTTATTTCATCACCAGGTGCGTGAAGTGAAATTGCTAAATTTGATTGAATATTTTCATCTGCTAATTTATTTATTCCATCTACAATGCCACAAGTTGAAATAGAGATTTTTCTTGCACCAATATTAAAAGCATTTTTATCATTTAATATCTTTATTGCATTAATTACATTATCATAATTCAACATTGGCTCCCCCATTCCCATAAATACTATATTTTTTACAGTTTGATTTTCTTTTTTTAGTAGTCTTTGGAAATATAAAACTTGTTCTATTATTTCAAATGTATCCAAATTTCTTTTAAATCCCATTTGTCCAGTTAAACAAAATGAGCAATTCATAGGACATCCAACTTGACATGAAACGCAAACTGTGTTTCTACCATTTTCATATCTCATTAAAACTGATTCAATTTGTGCTCCATCGGATAGACTTATTAAAGCTTTTTGGGTGTCTGTTTTTTCTGATTTAGATATACATCCTTTTATTTTCAAGTCTAGTTCGTTATTTAATTTTTCGCGAAGTTCTTTTGGCAGAGATGAAATCAAAGAAAAATCATTTATTAGATCAATAAATATTGCTTTTTTAATTTGAGAAAGACGATAACTTTTTTCGTCTTTTAATATTTTTTTTAACTTATCTAGATTCATAGTTAAAAATTAAAAATACTTTGTTGTAATAGAGATTTTTTTTCTTGTTTGGTTTCCGGAGATTTTATTACATTAAGTTTTTGTAGTTCAAAAAAACATCTTGCACAGGCTCTTACATCAACTAGCGCATTGTGAGCATTGGAGAAATGAGTATTGAATAATTTAAAATATAATTCATCGAGTTTTGGAAATTTATATTTATCTTTCCCTGGAATTTTACAGAAATTTACAGAAGATTCCATTGTGCAGATTTTTTTTATAAATTGTATGTTGTTTTTCATGTTTTTTCTTAAAAATTCTGCCCCCACTACTTTTTCATCAAAACTAATATTGTGGGCTATTAAATATTGAGAATCTTTTATTGCTCTTGTAAATTCATTTAAAGCTGCTTTTAATTCAACCCCAGATTCATTTGCCATTTCAGTTGTGATCCCATGAACTCGAGCAGATTCTATTGGAATAAAAAAATTTTCAGGTTTTATAATGTATGATTTTGATTTTATTTCTTTGCCTTTTTCATTGTAATGGGCCCACGCAATTTGTACTACCCTTGGCCAATTAGAAAAATCTGAAATCGGTGCATTCCAGTTTATTGGCAATCCTGTTGTTTCTGTGTCAAAGAAGAGGTACATTAGTTTATTTAGTATTTAGTGTATATATTTTACCACAATGTGTAGTATTTCAGAAATTTAAAACATTTGTCTAGAACAAATGTTTTTTAAAAGTCAAGCAGGGAAATTTTCTATGATAATTTAGAATTATTTTTTTATTTATTATTTTTTATTTTATGTTGTAGATCAGCCTTTAGCATTTTTATTAGTTCAGGAAATTTTTGAATCTTAAAGTGTCCATTTTTATTTTTATAAATTATTATTTTTGTGTTTTTCAATAACTTTTTATATTTATCTGCGTGTGAGATTGGTACAACATTATCATTTTTTGAAAATAATAATATTATATTTTTACAATTTTTTTCTATATTTGATAGACTTGATTTTAATTTAAATCCTCCAACTAAATTCTCATTTATTAAAGTATTATCAAATGGGGGACAAATTAAATAAATGGATAAGATTTTTTTTGGAAAATTATTTTCTGATAGGTATTTTGCAAGAAATATACCCCCGAGAGAAGTTCCTATTAAAATTACATTATCTCTTATAAACGGAAAATATCTTTCAAAATGAATTTTCCATTCATTATACTTTGCATTATCCTTTAATGGCATCTTTGGTTTTATAATTTCAAAGTTTCTCCCAAGGGAATTGTTAAAATAATCATCTTTCCAGTCGATTCTTTTTTTTATTGTTATCTTTCTTGTTTTTAAAAAATTTTCATAATCTTTATAATTTTTAAAGGTTGTTCCGCCATGTATTAAGATAATTTGAATTTTATTTTTCATTTTTAAGATAATTTAGAATTGTTTATTATTAGTGTAAATTTATATCCTAAAAATTCAGCAGCTGTTTTACAAAAAGTCATGCGCTCTATAAATATTTCAAAATAATCCATAGGACTTGTAATTTTTGTATCAATCTGGATTTTTAATTTAATTTCCTTTTTTAATTTATTTACGGAGAAATCATTTTTCATCGCAGCATAATTTACTCTGTCGTGAATATCACTTGTTATGTCAATTGTTTTTTTAGTTTTTACTCTTGTTCGATGTACATCTGATTTGTCTGCCAGTATTAAAACAGCGGAAACAGCATTTACAATTTTTAATTCATCTTTATCGTGAGATGTAATTGCCTGCATGATTGTTGCAAGCTCTTCGGGATTATCAATTTCTTTTAAAAATGTTTGCATAAATAACATAGCGCTCCAGTAGTGATGATCCGTTCTTCCTAGGAAATTTCCCATGTCATGACAATAGCCAACAATTGCACACATTT
>JAQVMR010000085.1 GCA_028703545.1 Patescibacteria group bacterium | reverse complement strand
GGGGTTTAATCGTCAAAAGGACAAAACGCGGAAAAATATTTTATGGATGTAATAACTATCCTGAATGTAAATTTGCATCCTGGAGTAAACCAACTGGAAATATTTGTGAAAAATGTGGAGCAGCAATGATAGAACTCAAAAGTGGAGAAAAATGTTCAAATAAAGACTGCAAAAAAATAAAAAAATCCTGACACTAGTCAGGTTTTTTGATAATGATATAATCAAAATATGAGAGATATAAAAGACATATTAAATATTATAAAAAAAAATCATAGTATAAACGATTCCAATGAAAAACTCCTAATTAAGGCGTGGGAGTTTGCTTGTGTTGCACATCAAAGTCAAAAAAGATTAAGCGGAGAAGAATATATAACACATCCACTTGAAACTGCATATACCTTATCAAAATGGGGAATGGATTTAAATACAATCATTGCTGGATTATTACATGATGTTCCTGAAGAAAGTGAATTTACAATTGATGATATAAAATCAGAATTTGGTTCTGATATAGCACAACTCGTAGAAGGAGATACAAAAATAGGAACAATTAAATATAGTGGGGTTGAAAGATACGCAGAAAATTTAAGAAAAATGTTTATCGCAATGAGCAAAGACATAAGAGTAATAATTATTAGATTTGCAGATAGATTACATAATTTAAAAACATTAAAATATCATAAAAATCCAGAAAAAAGATATAGAATAGCTCTAGAATCACTTGAAATTTACGCTCCAATAGCAGGAAGACTTGGTATGTATAGCATAAAAGAACAACTTGAAGATTTGTCTTTTAAATATGTTTACCCAGCCCAACACAAATGGACAATTAAACAATTTAAGTCAAAAATTGGGGAAAAAACAATTTCTCTCGATAAAACAAAGAGTAATATAATAAAATTACTTAAAAAAAATAAAATTGATTTTTATTCTATTAAAGGGAGAAGGAAAAAATTATATTCTTTGTATCAAAAATTACTCAGAAAAAATAAAGACATTAGTAAAATCTATGATTTAATAGCCCTCAGAATTATCACAAGGAGCATAGGAGATTGCTATTCTATTTTGGGATTAATACATAATAACTATCAACCATTAAATGGGCGCGTAAAAGATTATATTTCACAAAAAAAACCAAATGGTTATCAATCGCTACACACTACAATTTTCAATGAAGATCATAATCCACTTGAAGTGCAGATTAGAACTCAAGACATGAATAAAATTGCCGAATTTGGAGTTGCATCACATTGGATATATAAGCAACAAAAACACGGATCAATGGATAAAGAATTAGATTGGATAAAGGATTTGATACGTTGGCAGGAAAAAATAAAAGACAATAAGAATTATATAAAATCAATAAAATTAAATACCGACATATTTAATTCAAGAATTTTTGTTTTCACACCAAAAAATGATGTTATAGATTTACCAGAAGGTTCTACTCCGATTGATTTTGCATATCATATTCACACCGACATTGGCAACAAATGTGTTTCTGCTAAAATCAATAACAAAATTGCTAAACTAGATAATGAGTTAAAGAATGGTGATATGATAGAGATTATAATAGATAAAAACAGAAACAATCCAAATCCAGACTGGATTAATTTTGTAAAAACAAACACAGCAAAAGAAAAAATAAAAAACTCCCTATCTAGAGGAGCAAATAAAAGAATAGAAAAATTGAAAAAAATAATCACACAATTTAAAAGCTGGAGAAAAGAAAAATAATATTGGTACTCCCGCCAGGAATTGAACCTGAATCCCAAGCTCCGCAAGCTTGTATTTTATCCGTTAAACTACGGGAGCAAATTTAAAAAGGGCGATTAAGCCCTTTTAATATATAACATAAATTCTAAAGTTTCAATGCTCTTATTAAATAATCTGATGCTGGTTCATCGTTTTTGTCAACATCTTCTTCGATAAAGTTTAATAGCAAATCTCTCACCTTAATAGGGTTTTGACCATTTAGAGGAACGCTGATTCTCGGTTTTGCTCTATTTTTTAAAAGTATAAACAGGGTTGTTACTTGTGGTGGTTCGTAAATTATAAAAAAACTTTTAATTTCTTTATACATATAAAATTTGTTCCCGATTTCAATTCCCGCTTCCACTATATTAATATCAAGTTCGGCTGGTTCTTTTCTGTGCCACAATAATATTATTATTGTACTCATTAAAATAATAACCGCAAATAAAAAACTTAAACTTGCAATAGCATAGGTCATTAATAATCCGACAGTAATAAAAAATATTATATACCAAGTTGTTGTTCTCTCATATGTCTCAAATTCAGGAAAATGCCAACTTAGTAAATTATTACCTCTTTCTATTTGATTTTTGTCTTCCATATAATTATTATACAATTTAAATTAATAATTGACAATTGTATTGTTGTCATATATAATTTTCATATTGATTTTGTATAAAATTTAATTCATTAAAATGGAGAGGTGGCCGAGTGGCTGAAGGCACCACACTGCTAACGTGGCAGGGCCTAAAAACCCTCGAGGGTTCGAATCCCTCCCTCTCCGCCAAGTTTTACATTCAGCGAAATTGAAAGAATTTGCCTCGGCGCAAAGCGCCTCGGCATGGTATTTTTCCGCAATTTTGAAGGCATTTTTGAAATCCAAAG
>JAQVMR010000030.1 GCA_028703545.1 Patescibacteria group bacterium | reverse complement strand
CATCTCTGGTTTCCGAACCAGACATATAGCTGGGCTCTACGATATTTAAATCTTCAATTTCAATTTCTGGCTTTTGTCTAAGATAATATATTGCCTGCTCGTTTCCTGATTCTGCACCATAAAAAGCAATATTTGAATTATCATTACTCTTAGATTGAGAAATTTGTCTTAATGAAAACCTAGATACATATAAAACACTAGATAAAATAGCTGTCATGATTAAAAAGGCTAACAGTAGTGCAGATCCATTTTTAAAATTGATTTTCATAATTATTGTGTATAATTTCTAGCACTTATTGTGCTTTGTAAAAATGTTTCCAATTGATTACCCTCATCAACAAATTTCATAACAATTGTTACAAGGGGTTGTTTATTAAAATCATCATTTGTGGCTGGGTATTGAGTTGGGCTAATATAAAAATATAAATCTTTTAGATTAACATTGTTTGCTGTTATGTCTACCCAGTCAGAGTTATTATATTTAACCTGCAAAAATCCAATTTCTTCTCCCAATTCTTCATTTTCCCTTGTTATTTTTCTAAAAATAACTCTATTACTGAAATTATCTTCGAGCGCTAATTCTTCACTAGGATTTGTTATTTTAAAATCAGTATAATAATCATAATCAATATTAGCTAGTCTTATTTCTCTTGATATATAATCCATGGCAAATCTCATTTCATTTTGTATTTTTTGCATTATTATAACTCTTGTATTTGCCTTTATTGTTAAAATATATATTCCTATACACATAGTAGAAACTATAACAAAAATAGCCGTTGCTACTATCATTTCAAGCAACGTAAAACCCGAAAGCTTTTTTATTTTTTTTATTTTCATAAAATAATTATTTCCAATTATATATTCTCTCACTTACTGAAATTGATTTTGAAAAATCTCCCTCCCCCCATCCAACCTGTGAAATAACATAAAGTCCAATTTCTTCACTGCCCGCATACACTGTATCACAATCTCCCGTTGATTGATTAATTAATTCTCTATCCTGTAAAAGTGGGATGTTTGGATCATAACATATACTATATATATATATCATTCTATAAAAATTTGTATTCGATATAATACAATCTAATCCCGAATCAACAAAACCACAATCGGATGCTATAATATTTTCCACATTTTGAGAATAATTTATTTTTGGATTTTGAGATTTAATATCTTTTGAAACTAACCAAATTTTACATGGAGACGAATCCCCTCCATTTTCACAATCATTCCAATTAAAACCAACGCGAAGAAGGCTGTAACCACTTTGATTTTCCGATAAAAAATTATTATTAATTACAAAAGATCTTTCATTTTCTGGAGCTTCTAATTCAGTATTCCAAGGAGAACCATCTATCCAGTTAGAATCTCTTATATTTCTTACAACTTCCAACCCTTCTCTTGCTAAGTTAGTGGCTATTAACATATTATGATTTAATCTTTCAACTTTAATACTGGCAACGACTAAATTCATAATTGATAAAATACCAACAACTGCGATATAAATTGCTATTAGAACTTCCAATATTCCTTGTGCTTGTCTTGTTCTCATAATTAATTATTTAAAAATTTTGACCATATTTTTCCTGAACCAGAAATAATATTTATTAACCATTTTCCTTTGGCTCTAGCACTAGATAAAAATATTGTACATGATAAAATATCTTCATTTTTTTCACCATTAACAACAAAAGATAATAATCCCTTTGGCATTGAAAAATTAACATCAAGCAATTCAAATTCTTGTTCATAATAACCAACCTCAGATTCATCTCTTACATTACAAATAAATGCAGGATTAGCAAAGCCAACATGAGAACCAAAATCGGTCTGGGAATATATCAAATCAGTATCATCGTCACCCTCCATAAATCCCAAGAAAGCTTGGTCCTCAATATATATAATATTATCTCCATATATAATAAAATCATCATTTTGTTTTCTAAAAACTATGCCGTAACCATTGTCTGGAATTTCTTCATTAACTTTTTGTCCTGTTATAGAAAGAGTTTGTGTAAATCTTATAGAATCTTCTAAATCAAGAGCTATTAGCCTAAATTCATTTATTTTTTGTGCTTTTCCATAATCCACCACAACAATTCCAAGAATAACTACAAATATAAAAATAGCGACCAGAACCTCCATTATTGTAAATGCTTTTTTCATAAGCCCAATACATTAAAATACCATTTAATTATTTGTTCTCCAAAAATAAACGAAATAAATATTCCAAATGAAATAAAGGGTCCGAGTGGAATTTTAGATTTCATTTTTTTCTTTTTAAAAATTAAAAATAAAATTCCCAGCATGGCACCACTAAAATAACATATCATAAGTGCTACTATTGTATTTTTTATGCCAAGTAATGATCCCATCAAAGTACCTAGTAATATATCCCCGCTACCAAGCCATTTTCCATTTGATAATAAATATTGTATTCCGAAAAAACCAATCCCTAAAATTACTCCATATAAAATATTATAAAAATCACTACCTATTATTAAATTGAAAACAATTGATAATAAAATTCCAACGTAAACAAAAACATCTACCACTAAATAGTATTTTAAATCATAAATAAATATAAATGACAATAAGAAAACTAAAATTAAATAAAAAATGAAACTAATTATTAGATTTCCATAAATCCATAAATTTGATGAAAAAAACAGCCAGTATCCAAAAACGAAAAGTACCCCCAAAATGAATTCCACAAGAAAATGTTCTATTCCAAATTTTGATTTGCAGTGTCTACACTTTCCACGTAAAAAAATATAAGAAAAAATAGGTATTAAATCCAAAAAACCTAAAATTTTATTACAACTTACACAAAAAGATCTACCAAGTATAGATTTTTCTCTATAAATACGATAAATAAGGCAATCCAAAAAACTCCCAAAAATAGCGCCTAATATGAAAAATAGTATGTAAAACATACCGTTATTATAGCATAAAATAGGACTTATAGCTAAAAATAAACTATATAAACTAATATTAAGGGCTGATCAATGAGACCAGCCTTTAAATTTCAATAGATATTGATGACAAAAATTTTTCAATATTTCCATGTCGTTTGGATAATATTGGTATATCTTCATCTATATCCAATTCTTTTTGTAATTTTTCTACCTCGTTTTTATCAGAATTTGTATTAATAACAAATATTCCCTGATAATTTCTTTTCTTGAGTTCAAGATAGATTTTTAAACCAGCATTACGCCCTATATCTTCTTCGCCCCATCTTAAATCACAAATTACGAGTGTGCTCTTTGAATTGATATCAAATTCTTTACACTCCAGAAGATCTTCGTGGCAACTAAAATATTCACCAGACAAACTTATACTCAAACATTCCAATAAATATTTTAATACTTGTAAATAAGAGAACTCATCATCGATAGCAAATACTTTAAAAACTCCTTTTTGAAGTGCTTCGAGTAGATTCATTTTTCCTCCATTAATAATGCTCAATTTTATGTTTTTATCTTATCATTTATAATAATTCTGTAAATAGTATTTTTAAAAACACTAATTGATACGAATTCAAAACTAATAACTATTTAAGTATTTTTCCTGTTTTTATATACCAAACATACATATCAAGCTCTCCTTGATTCATATTTAATTTTTCGCATATTTTAGCCATTTTTTTCTCTATTTCAATGTATTTTTTTGGTGTGAGACTTTTATGAAATTCTATTATTTTATTATCAATCAAACTATTAACTATGTGTCTATCTAAAATTGCATAATCAAAAAACCCAACATTTCTTAAAAAATGTGATGATTCCTTCATTCCAAACCCTTTGATATTTTTTAAAAGCCAAATCCTTTTATCCTCTTCTTTCTGTAAAACATCTTTTATATTTTTATATTTTCTGGCTAAAATAATACGATTAGCTCTCTGTGGCCAAAATCTGTGACCCGATTTTTTTAAATATTTTCGAAGCCTTTCTTCGCCCCAATTTAAAAATCCTGACTTTGATAATTCATTTTGTATTTCAATTGACTCTTTGGCTTTCCAATTTGAAGTAAGCAAACAAAAACAAAGTTCATTAAACCACTCTTTATTTCCTTTTTTATTCAAGTCTAAAAAATCTTTTAATCTTTTATCAATTTTGTTTTTTATTTCGGAGTTTCTGACTTGTTCTATTTTTTTTATTAATTTTTTCATAAAATAAACAATATTTTTTAATACTACAAAAATCACATTTTGGATTAATTGACTTACAAATATTTTGACCAAATAACACTAATACAAAATTTATTTTTCTCCAATATTTAATATCTAAATTTTTTCTTAAAAACATTTCTGTCTCATAGAGAGATCTTGTTTTTAAATATCCTATTCTATTTAAAATTCTATGAACATGAACATCAACACAAATTGCTGGTTTTTTTAAAACAGTAGAAATATATAAATTAGCTGTTTTTCTTCCAACCCCTGGGAGTTTAATTAATTCATCTATTGTCCCCGGAATAGTATCATAAAAATTTTTATTCAACACAGAGCATAATTTTTTTAAATTTTTAGACTTAATCCTATAAAATCCAACTGGATAGATTAATTTTTGGATTTCTATTAAAGTTAATTTTTTTATATCTTTACAGTTTTTTACTTTTTTAAATAATCTTAATGATGCTTTTAGAGTTGTTTTATCATTCGTTCTTGATGATAAAATTATAGAAATTAAAATCTGTAAATTATTAAATTTTTTTGAATATAAAAAATCGACAACAGGGGCTTCAAATCCCCTTAAGTCCTGAGATAATAAATCAAACAACTTTTTAAAATTGATTTTTTTATTCATTGCTGGTCGGCTTGTGTCTGTCTATTATTATAAAGATTATTAATTTCACTAATATAGTTCTTGGGCAGGGCATATTGCGAAGCTCCCTTAATAACAGTATCAAAATAACTTTTACTTGGAACACCTATTGAATTATCGTTTTTTACTATATACACATGGGCATCAAAAATTCCCATTGGATTAATTATTTTTACAATTTGTCTTTGATAAAGATTTGGATATCCCTCAGCCTTATCCAGAGCATCAAAACAATTTTTATTTATTTTATATAAAACTCCATAAACTATTGACGATTGTTGTGGTTTTATATTTGCATATCCACGATTATAAAAGTAAAATTTAAAATCATTCAAATATGAATTTGAAAATCCAACAAAATTCCTTTCTCCACAACGAAGAATCATTCTATCTAAATCCATATTTGAACCATAAGCGAAATAAAATATATTTTTATTATCATTTAATTTATCTCCACTGTCTTTAGCATTCGGGTTGTAAGCATATAAAACCTCATTTCCATCAAGATAAGAATCTCTGTCAGTGTCGGGGTCTCTCGGGTCTGAATTATAAAAAGATTCATAAATATCGAGTAAGCCATCTTCATCTAAATCTTGTAAAATATTAGGCAATACTAAAGTCTTGGATTCTAATATTGGCTCAATAGATGTATTTAAAAGTGATCCAAAAATTTCTTCAATATTCATTGTATCTATGGGTTTTTCTATCTTATAATCCTCTATTTCATTAAATATCAAATTAGCATCAATATTTATATTTTGATTTTTTTTATTGGAATTATAAGTATAAAATATTTTACCAATATCAAAATCTTTAATTGAATAATCTATCTCTCTAACTATCTTTGTTTTTTTATTAATCCAAAATGAAATATTTATATTATTTTCTAGGCTATTTATTAATTCTAAACTTCTTTTAAAATCTTCATCATTTCTGTTTTTTGAATCCTGATATTTTTTGTATAAATTATTATACTCCTCTTTCGATAATATTTTTTTCATAATATGAAAGACAAGGTCTGATGATTTGCCTTCTTTAACAGTAACACTTATTTTCTTAAGTTTTTCACCGTTGTATTCCTTACTTTCATGTGGATCTAAAATATTTATATATTTAACTAACTCGATTTCTTTTATATTTTTAATATTTTCGGTAGAAAATTTAGAAATATATTTATTAATTTGATCAGTTGGTATAAAACTATCTTCTAAAAATTTTCCTTCTTGATTCATTTCTAAATAAATCCATTTGTCTGACATTGGAATACTTGGTAAAATTTTTGATAAATCTGCTTTAATATATATTGCGTCCTTATAAAAATATTTCAATATATATTGTAAAATTTCTGTATTTCCCAATTTACTAGAAATATGAACTTCCAAATCTTTGTCTATTATTTTTATGTTAAATTCTGAATCAATAGATTCTATTTTATCAATTTGCTCTTGCGTTATTAATCCACTATCAACTAAACTAGATTTAATTTGGATTAATAAATCACTAGGCACAATAATCCTAGATTTGCTTTCTGCGCTGTAATTCTTTATATTATCCCCCCAAGGAAAAGACATTTTATAAACAAAATACATTGCCCCCGCCCTGAGATACCAAAAAAATCCCCCAGCAATTAATAATAAAAAAATAAAAAGAATAACAAAAAATATTCTTTTTTTCTTTGGTTTGGTCTGTTGTTTTTCGTCTATAGGGTAAAGTTGTGGGGATTTATTTAAAATACTTGAATTATTATTTTGCTCTAAATTCAATCTTGGAACATTTTGCTGTCCATTTGTTTGCTCAAACATATTTTTATCTCGCCACACGAGTTTATTTTAAATTATTGAGAAACCCAAAGTCCATGAACATTACAATAACAACGCGCTGTAACTACATTTGCTTTTACATAAAACTCTGCTTCTGGCTTCTCTCCTGCTTTTAAAAATTTCTTTCCTGATTTTCCATCATCAGTATTAATTTCAATCCACTCTATAAAATGATTTTCTTCCATTGGGTGTTCAATACTAGCAACTTTTATTTTGTAACCAAAATCTGTTTTCTCAATAACGGGAATATGTTTTTCTTTGCCCTCGTCTTGTAATTTTTCTTGTTCTAATCTCATTGCCTGACCACAACACACTAAAGATTCTGCTCCTATATTTAAAACCTCAACAACATTACCACAAATATCACATTTATAAATTTGTTTCTTCTTGGTCATAACATTAAATATTAATTATAAATTATTAATTTTAAAACATTATTAAATTAAATTTTGAATCTCAAAATTAATTAATTGATCTCAAAGTATGCTTTTGAATGTTTACATGCGGGACATTCCTCTGGTGCAATTTCTGCCTCATGAACATAACCACAATTTCTACATACCCAATAAACTTTTTCATTTCTTTTAAAGGTTGTGTCATTTTCTAAATGCTCTAAAAATTTCTTGTATCTTTCTTCGTGATTTTTCTCTGCACGAGCAATTGCACGAAGACGAATCGCAATATCTTCTAAACCCTCTTTTTTTGCAACATCTGCAAATTCTGGATACATTGAAGTATATTCATGATTTTCTCCTGAAATCGCTGCCTTTAAATTTGCTAATGTATCTCCCAAAACACTTGGACACTCAGAATCAACTTTAATCGTTTCTCCACTATTTTGAGTTAATTCATTTATAAATTTTAATAAAACTTTTGCATGTTCTTTTTCTTGATCTGCTGTTAATGTAAAATTTGCTGAAATTTCTTCAAAACCCTCTTTTTTTGCAATAGAAGCATAGTAAGTATATCTATTGCTTGCTTGTGATTCACCAATAAAAGCTTTTGCTAAATTTTTGATTGTTTCTTGCATAATTTTTTATTTAATTATTAGTTTTTATATTATATCATGAGCTGCTGGAGTTGGCCAACTCAAAAAACCGGTGATATAATTAACTCATCCTCTTAGATAAAAATTATCAATGAAACAAAAAATATTAAATGAGATGAATTTAGAAACAACACTCGATAAAATCTACGGCGTAGGCCTCAAAATCTATAAAAAATTACAAAAAATTGGATTAAATACTGTATCTGATGCTATTTTTTATTATCCATTTCGATATGAGGATTTTTCACATTTAAAGCAAATAAATGAACTTATAAATGAAGAATCGGCAACAATAAGAGGAAAAATTATATTGTTGAATAACAAAAGATCTCCAAGAAAAAAAATGAACATAACTGAAATGCTTTTAGAGGATAATTCGGGACAAATTCAGATAGTGTGGTTTAATCAACCATATATAAAAAATACATTACAAATAGGAGATGAACTATTTGTTTCTGGGATTGTAAAAAAATCACTTCTAGGATTTTCACTAATTAATCCAAATTATGAAAAAACGAATAGAGACACGTCTCATACAGCAAGAATTATTCCAATATACCCCACAACAGAACATTTATCACAAAAACAACTACGATACATAATAAAACAATCATTAAATTGTATAAACGAAATACAAGAAAAATTACCCAAAAATATCATTGAAAAAGAAAAATTAATTGACTTGCGTGATGCGATAAAACAAATTCATTTTCCTGATAATTATAAAAAACTAGAAGAAGCTAAAAAAAGATTATCTTTTGATGAAATATTAATACTTTCATGTTTATCAAAATTTATAAAAAAACAAAACATAGAACTTTCTTCACCTCAAATTAATTTTAAAGAAAAACAAATTGTTGATTTTGTAAAAAAAATTCCATTTGATTTAACGCAAGATCAAAAAAAAGCAGCGTGGCAAATTTTAAAAGATATAAATAATAAAATTCCAATGAATCGACTTCTTGAAGGTGATGTCGGAAGTGGAAAAACAATTGTTTCTTTTGTATGTGCCTATAATGTGATTTTAAATAAATATCAGACAATACTAATGTCCCCTACTCAAATTTTAGCAAAACAACATTTTGAAAATGCTACCAAATTTTTTAAAGACTACAATATAAATATTTTACTTTTTACAAACTCTGATAGATTATTATTTAATGGGAAAAAAGAGATTGCCAACAAATTAACAAAAAATGAAATTTCTAAATTTATTAAAAAATCTAATTTTATAATTGGGACCCATTCTTTAATTCAACAAAAGGTTGGGTTTGAAAATATTGGTCTTATTATTATTGATGAGCAACACAGATTTGGAGTGCGTCAAAGACAAGAATTAACTAAAAAATCAGATATTAGTCCACATTTTCTTTCAATGACCGCGACCCCAATTCCAAGATCACTCGCACTTACAATTTACGGAGATCTAGATATTTCTAGAATTTTACAAAAACCCGTGGGTCGAAAAAAAATCATTACAAAATTTGTGTCACAGCAAAATAGATCAAAGGCCTATGAATTTATTTACAATCAAATTCAAAACGGGAGACAAGTTTTTGTGGTTTGTCCACTTATAAATGAATCGGATAAATTAGGGGTAAAATCTGTGATGAGTGAATATGAAAAATTAAATAATGATATTTTTCCAAATTTAAAAATAGAATATTTACATGGGAAAATGAAAGAAACAGAGAAACAAAAAATTCTAAAAAGTTTTTCTGAAAGTGAAACAAAAATTTTAGTTTCTACATCTGTAATAGAGGTAGGAATTGATTACCCAAATGCAACAATAATGATGATTGAAGGTGCTGACAGGTTTGGTTTAGCATCGCTTCATCAATTCCGTGGAAGAGTCGGCCGTAGCATTTATCAATCATTTTGCTTTTTATTTTCTGACAGTAATTCCGAAAAATCAAAAAAACGATTAGAAATCTTAACAAAAACTGATGACGGATTTAAGCTTGCTGAATTTGATTTAAAATTCCGTGGAAGTGGAGATTTATACGGAATAAAACAATCGGGATTTATGTCTAATATTAAAATTGCAGATTTATCTGATTTAGAATTAATCAAAAAATGTAATACCTGGGCTCAATATATTTTTGAGCGTGGAATTGAAAAATTCCCTGAAATAAAAAAAGAAGTGGAACTTCTCTCAAGCGATATTCATTTAGAATAAATTTATTTTATATAACTCAAAAATTTGTTAACTAGATCTTCCCCACCAAACGCCCATAATTCTTTTAAAATTTCTAATTGACAATGTATTTGTTTACTTCTTGGTATCATAATAAATGGTGGCTGATTTGGTTGTTTCTTTCCTAAAAGATCTTTTGGCGGTGTATATTTATCATGTTTGCCACGCCTAAATGTACTATATGTAAAACCTAATTTAATTAAAGCTTTTATACATTCTTTTCTGTTAAAATCATGTTCACCCATATTTTTAAGCTACTTGTACTACTCTACTATCATTTTGTATTGTAAATGTTCCATAACCATCAATATTTAATTCATTATATACAACATCTCCTTCGATTCTTGGAACATCAAAATAAGTTAAAACTGCATCATTTAGCATCTTAATTAACTCTTTTCCATCTTTAGCTTCTGTAATAAGACCTGGAAATTCATCACATGTTAAAACAAAATAGCCATCATTAGTAAATCTGATTTTCATATTTAATGAATTGGGTATATTATATTTACTTTTTATTATGGCTGAATGTTTTGCTGGAACAAAAAGTCTTAATGTTTTTTCTAAGTTTTCTTTTATAAAATTTAACATATTCGTTATTTAATTCTATATTATATTATACATTATTTCTAATAAATACCTAAATTCGCATTTGAAACAGAACACTTGTAGAATAAAACTATGAAAAAAACAATAAAAAGTTCTCACACCTTTGCAAAAGTGAAAGACTAGAAATAGGGATATTATTAAACAAGGAATATTCTTT
>JAQVMR010000084.1 GCA_028703545.1 Patescibacteria group bacterium | reverse complement strand
GAAGTGGATATTTCAAAAGTTCCTGCTATGATAGAAGAATTAATTAGTATTCGCGGCTCAGTCATGGCTTTAGCGGAGATTTTTTATAACTGTCCCTGGGAATTAAAAAGAAAAACAAATTTTGTAGCCTTGGTAACGCCAGATTTTTCTTTTTTGGAGGGTGTAATTTGTTCTTCTGATGGAGCTGTAATTAAAGAAGCTGACTATTGGTCTCATTTACATACTGTTGTTTTGCCATATTCACAAGCAAAGGGTTTTGAATTTGAAGGAAAAGAATATATGGTTGGCTCTTTGGCTCGCTTAAATCTTAATAAGGATAATTTACACAAAGATACCAAGCGTGATATGAATAAATATATTTCCGTATTCCCATCAAATAATATTTATCACAATAATTTAGCTCAAGCTATCGAAATAATGCACTCTATTGATCACGCAATTGAAATTTTATCTAATACAAAGTTTAAAAAAGAAGAATTAAAAAAACCTTTAAAACAAGATGGTGAAGGTGTTGGTGTAATAGAAGCACCAAGAGGAACCCTCTATTATTGGTTGGGTATTGAGAAGGGTAAAATACGTTATGCAAATTTAGTAATACCTACTGCTCAAAACTTAGTTAATATGCGAGAAGATGTTCGTTTAGCGGTCAGTAATATATGTGATACAGGAATAACGCCAGAGAAGATATGGGAGCAGAAAATTAAATTTGAAGTCGAAAAAATTATCCGCGCCTATGATCCTTGTATGTCTTGTGCATCACATTTTTTAAAAGTTAATTGGTTATAGTTTATTAAAAAATCGGATATTTTTAAAACAAGTTGTTCTAAAACGACTTGTTTTTTTGTATGCATGGGTACACAAAAAATGGTGATTTTTGTAAGTTGACCGATTTTATAAAGTAGTTTGAGATTGAAGCCGAGATCAAAGTCATGCATTGAGTATTTTGGTTCAATTTCAATTTTGTTTATGTCTGTTAAAATTTTTACTTCGCTAATTCCTTCAACTGTGTCAATAATTATTAATTCTTTATCTTTTGGATGCAAGTTTTCATTTGGATCTTGGATTATAAATTTCAAGTTCGGAAACTTATTGCTTAGAGCTGGTTGAAGAAGTAATGGAGTGTTGTCGAAATCTAGTAATAAATTTCCAAAAATATAAATAGTCATTGTCATATTGTAAATATATATGAAATATGGAAATGTAGCAATATAAAAAATACCACACCCTGAGTGTGGTATTTTTTATATAGAAATTCATTAATTGATGAGTCTTTTAATATTTTTTCTAATTAAAACTGTCTTGGACGACGGTTTTGATTTTTTGCTTTGTGACAATCTTTACAATAAAGTGGTCTGTCTCCATCTGGTTGAAATGGAAGTTCAGTTATTTTTGCGCCACATTGTGAGCAGCTCCAATCGCCTTGATACATTTGCCTGTCAGCAAAATTGTTATTTTGATCGTACATTAATTTTTTATATAGGAATTAATTTATTAATTCCTATACATTTTTATTTAATTATGAATACATGCTAGCATAAATGTGTTAAAAAGTCAATATAAAAAGCAGATTAATTGAATAATCTGCTTTTTATTATATTATCTAAGACAGGAATTGAAGTGTAAATACTATTAAATAGGTGTAAACAGAGGTAATTGCTAAAGCAATTATAGCGAAATCAGTATTAAATACATGCTTATGAGCTGAAGTTTGAACAACTTCAGTTACAGAAGTTGCTGGAACCTCTGAAATTAATGTTTGATTTTCCATATTTTTGTTTTTATTTTTATTTTTTTAAATTATGTATATATATTATTGAATGAAAATTTATCAAAATAGCTTTTTTTAATAAAGTTTTATCAAATAATATTTTTTGTCAAAGGGCTAATCACTTATAAATCAAGTATAGCACATTGAGGTGAAAAAGTCAATTGTGGATAATTAATAATATGCTAAAATTAGATAAAAAAAGACCTTAATCTAGAGTTGAAATAGTCAATAAAGAGGTCAAATATGGACCTAATTTTTTATATTTTTGGAAAAAAAATATTTGTGATATAATAACACTTATAATAAGTATTAAAGAAATGATGTATGGATTTGAGAAAAATGAACGAGATTTTGTCTAAGGAGCCGAGTTTTAGATTTAAACAAGTAGAGAAAGCTATTTATGCTGATTTTATTGAAAATTGGGATGATATTACTAGTCTGCCAAAAAAAATTAGAGAGGAATTGGCGCTCAATTGTAGTTTACAATCAGTGTTTCAGATTTTTACGACCAAAAACAAAACTCAAAAAGCAGTAATCACCCTTAATGATGGTGAAAAGATTGAAACTGTATTATTGAGACACAAGGATGATCGTAACACGGTCTGCGTTTCGTCACAGGTGGGCTGTGCCCTGGGTTGTGAATTTTGTGCTACTGGCACAATGGGATTGAAAAGAAATTTGGAAGTAGGCGAGATAGTAGAGCAAGTGTTACTTTTTTCTAGAATTTTAAAAAAGGACACAGAAAGCAAGGGGGTTACAAATGTTGTTTTTATGGGTATGGGTGAACCATTTATGAATTATGATAATGTAATTAAGGCTATTAAGGTTTTAAATGATAAAAATAAGTTTAATATTGGTGCTCGAAAGATTTCTGTTTCAACCTCTGGTTTAATTGATGGTATAAAAAAATTAGCTAAAGAGGATTTGCA
>JAQVMR010000029.1 GCA_028703545.1 Patescibacteria group bacterium | reverse complement strand
AAAGGCTCCAACAAACCCTTATTTTTGTGATAGAATCATATTGTGGCATAGATTATGATATTTAATTAGTTAGTAATGTAACCTAATTATATCATTTCTATGTCGCATATCTATTTAGAATAATACGAAATTAACTCAAACAAAAAAATCCTCGGATATATTGAGGATACTTTAGTGATCAAAGACTACGAGTGGGTCACGCTTTGCGGGACGAATCGGGTGGTACTGTGGCGTGGTCTCGAAGTATTTATATACAATGTCCATAGGCTTTCTTTGAGTCTTCTTGGCATTATGAACTAGGCATATCGGTCGGGGTCCTAAACACAAAATGAGACAAATGAGACACGATAACAGTTTTTCCATTTGACAAGAAAATTGGAAGTGATATGTTTAAATTAGGATAAAATAGTAAATTAATAATACAACATAGGAGGCAATTTGTCAAGGAGTAGAGGTATTAATACGGTGTTATCACCACATTAATGGTTCTTCTTTAATTAATAATATTTTATCTTATATAAAATATGTGATATGGGGGTTTTAATTAAATAACACAATGGTGAAGCACCATCGTATTGTTTATATTTTCGGAACTCTCTTTTTTTGTACCCATATTTATTTTAACTTAAATGATAAATCAATAAAAAAATATTTTGTACCCATATTTATTTTAACTTAAATGATAAATCAATAAAAAAATATTAGGAGGTTCTTATGAAGAACTTAAATGTTGGTGGCATCTGGCTTACGGTTAATAGAGCTTGCAATTTTCGTTGCAAGTGGTGTTATGCGGAAGAAACAGCTTATAAAAAAGATGTGGATATGCCGTATGAATTGGCAAAGAAGATTATCAAACTTTCAAAAGATATAGGAGTGTCTTCTATAATCCTAATCGGGGGAGAACCAACGCTTTGGCCCCATATTTTCGATACGATAAATGATGTCCATGAAAATGGTATGAAAGTTGCATTAGTAACAAATGGGTACATGTTCTCAGACGAAAACTTCCTCAGAAAGTTTAAAGATTCTAAAACGGATTCAGTTTCAATCTCCTTGAAGGCTGGTAATGCCCAGCAACATGAGGAATTAACTGGAAATAAAGAATTCCAAAAAGTTCTCAGTGGAATCCAAAACTTAAGCGTTTTTACGGATGTTAATTTCAATGTCTCAATAACCGTAAGTAAACTTATATCTTACAATCTAAGCGAAATAGTAGAAACAGCTGTGATAAATGGTGCAAAAGAAATATTGGTAGATTTTTGTGCACCAGTATTCTTTGAGCAAACACCTCAACGAGGGTATATGATGAGCCCAGAAGAAACTGTAGAATGTTTAACGAGTCATTATGAAAAAATAAATGAACTCGTTGGCTCAAACTTTTCATTCCAACAATCACTACCTTATTGTATTTGGCCACAAGAATTTATTACTAAAGCAAGAGAGCGAAATCAAATATTTTCTGTATGCCATATCTTTGGTAGACAAGGAATGGTCTTTAATGAAAAGGGGCAATTGATCCCATGTAATTGCCTATATGAATTTCCTCTTGGCAAATATGGCGAAGATTTTGATGACGTTGAATCTTTAAAATCTTTTTGGTATAGTGAAAATATGAACAGGACATACAATAAATTGACATCTTACCCAATGCAATCCTGTGCAGAATGTAAAAATTATACTGTTTGCGGAGGTGGATGTCCATTAAACTGGCTAATTTTCAACCCAAATAAATTAAATAAGGAGGTGTAAAATGAAGACACTGGATCAGGTCCTCGATAAGCACAGCCATGCGACAGGTGTTGCTCCATCAGAGACACCCATTGGAGAACAGTCTCATGCTGACACATCGAATGCCACGAATTGCAAAAATTGCATTTGCAAATGTCAAAACTGCAAATGTGGACATTGCTAAGAAATGAACTGAACTAAGTTACAAGGGAACATTAATTTGTTCCCTTTTTTGCTGTAAAAATTATTCGGTGGGAGAAGGACAAAAATATATTTAAAACTAAAAAATTACAATTAAGAAATCTGTGGAATGTCCCATCTACCCCCAGTGGAGAAAAAAAATTTGGCAAACATCCATCTCAAAAGCCAATTGAAATATTAGAAAGATTCATAGTTGGCGCAACCAAAAAAAATGATATTATTATTGACCCCTTTTCTGGAAGTGGAACGACTGCCTTAGTAGCAAAAAATCTTGGAAGAAATTTTATATCTATCTATAATAATAAAGAATATAGTAATATAGCATTAAATAGAATTACAGCAAGTTACCAAGATCATATTTTATAAAATTAAACATAGTCAATATAAATAAAAAACGCTCTTTTCTGAGTGTTTTTATTATGTGTCACAACAAGGGCATTGAGGTCTCTCGAATCTCTCAAAGAATGGTACGCTGTGCAGGATTCGAACCTGCGACCGTTTGCTTAAGAGGCAACTGCTCTACCAACTGAGCTAACAGCGCATAAAAAATAATATAAATATTATTATACTTTATAAAAACAATAATATACTATCAATATTATAAAATAATATCAAGGAAGGGGCTGGCCTAACAAAATTCAGATGCCAATATTTTAAACCAAAAATTGAAGATGTTTATTAAAATAATAATATATAATAATTGACCTAATTGAGATTATATTGCATTTATTGTTCACTATTTAAACTAACATATTCAAAAATCATTTTAGATATATTTTTAACAATACTAAAAGAATTATTTAAATTTCGTCCACTATTTTTTGTCATAATACATAATAAATATGGATGATTTGGATAATAAATTATGCCACAATCGTGGAATTGAGTATCCCTTTTTCCACTATAAGTTCGCTCTCCATATTTATGTGCTAAATCAATACTATTCGGAATTCCAGCCATAATTCCATTTTTCATTGACGACTTTGTTAAGATAGATAAGGCCTTTTGGGAGTAATATTTATTTATATATGATGCATTAAATAAAACCCTAAAAAAACTTGAATATTCTTTAACGTTTATAATGTCTCCGGCTGAATCATATGTGTCGTATGCTATTTTAAACATACCAAGATTTGCATAAACTTCGAATATTTTTTTATTATCTATATTCTCTAAAAGTAAATCATAGGCGTAATTATCGGAGTAAATGATCATTCTTTCTATTAATTCTTCTATTGAATAAGATTTGTTCATTTCAAGCTTTACCTCTGGCTGGATATTTTGCGAACTATAATCAAAATTTTTATTTACTGTTATTGATTTATTTAGTATCTCTGGGTCTTTTTCTGCTTCATAAAAATATGCCATCATTACTGGAACTTTTATTAAACTTGCTGGTGAAAAATCAGCCCCCTCATTTATACCAAACCATGGGCCGTTGTTTAAATCCCTAAAATATACAGAAACAAAAGATATTTTATTTTCTTCTATTTTCTCTTCTACATATTTTTTTATCTTATTCTTTGTGCTAGCCATTTCTTTATTTGGCCTATAATTATAATTATTGCACTCAAAAAGTGGATTTATATATTTAAATTCATTGTAATCTATATTTTTGTATCTTTTCTCAGTGATTTCTTCTGGTTTTTTATTTAAATAACTACTCACTAAAAATCCTAAACAAAAAAATATGATAAATAAAATAATTAATAAAAACTGATTTTTATACTTAATACTATTTTTAATTATAGATAACATTTTAATAATAGATTGTAAAAATAATTATAATTATATCAAAATTACTTTAAAAATCAATTATATTGGTGCACCCGGTAGGACTCAAACCCACAACCTCCTGGTCCGAAGCCAGGCGCTCTATTCAGTTGAGCTACGAGTGCAAACAAACTATATTATTTTATATATACTAATTTGTCAATTATTTTTTTTAAAGCTCGACTCATTATAATATTTAAATATAAATTAAATTAATCTATGGCAACCACATATTCATAAATAATTTTGGATATGCTCGAAATAGTCTTAGTAAGATTTTCTCTTTTGTCTCCTCTTGTCATTATACACAATAAATATGGTTTCTTGGGTATATAAACTATACCACAATCATGTAATTGAAACTCTTTTAAATCTGTAGATATGGTTTCTCCGAATTTATTAGCAATATCTAAATTTATGGGTAATTCTTTTTTTATTCCATTGAAAAATTGAGATTTTGCTAAAATGGACAAAGCTTTTTCTGAATATTCTCTGTCTAAATATGAAGAGTTAAATAAAACTCTGAAAAAAGCTGAATAATCTTTTACGCTCAAAACATTAAAATTCAATGAATCGTTGATGGCTTTGTAATCAATACCAATTGAATCATAAACATGTATAATATTATTAATATCTATATTATTTAAAAGAAGTGCATATGCATAATTATCCGAATATATTATCATTCTCTCTATTAATTCTTCAATGGTGTAGGTATAATTTTTTTCTAACATAAGGTCTGGGATTGTTCCTTGAACTGAATAATCATATTCTTCTTCAATTGTCATTGTTTGTTGTAATATATTTGAATCTTTTTGTGCTGCATAAAAATATGCCAGCATAACTGGAATCTTAAGAATACTTGCTGGAGCAAAATAACTCTTTTCATTAATACCAAACCATGGTCCATTATTTAAGTCTCTAAAATAAACGGCGGCAAAATTAATTTTTTTATCTCCCCTTTCTTTATTTATTTTTTCTTGAATTTTTGATTTTAAATCGCTTAAATTTTTATTTAAATGAAAATTTGTCTGTTCGCATTCTAACAATGGATTTATATATTTAAATTCCCTGTTAACAACATCAGATCTCCTAAGCTCAGAAAAATCTGTGATATTTTGTGTTAAAAAATAATATTTTGTTAAAATACCTAGACAAAAAAATATTAAGCAAAAAACAATGAATAAAATTTTATTTTTGTTATAAATCATATTGTTTAATTTTTTTATAGTCTTTTAAAGAAATTAAAAATATTCTTAGATAAAATTAGTTTTTCAATTCTTTATTTATTATATTTAAAACATCATTTACTGCTTTTTCTAATTGTCCTTGTTCGTTTACAACTTTATAATCACAAATGTCTGCCATTTTCATTTCTTCTTTTATATAAGATAATCTTTTTTCTGTATCATCCGAAAAATAAACATCTCTCTCTTCAATTCTTTTTCTTAAATTATCTATTGAATCAGGGACTATAAAAATTTTTACTAAATTTTCAATATTTTTTGATAGATTTATTATACCCTGCACATCACATACAAAAAGAGGAATACGTCCAGAATTAAAAATTTTATCAACTTCTTTTTTCTCTGAGCCATATAAATTTCCATAGACCTCTACGTGCTCAAAAAAATCTCCCCTATTTAGCATTTCTTCAAATTCTTCTTTTGTATAAAAAGAATAATCTATACCATCTTTTTCATTTAATCTCATGTCTCTAGTTGTTGATGTTATTACTTTTTCAATTCTTGCGTCTCTTTTAACAATTTCATAGGCAATACTTGTTTTACCAACCCCAGATACTCCGGAAATTAAAAAACATTTTTTTTTCATATTATTTTAAATTATTAATAACTTTTTTTAATTCATTTGGAAGGGGAATTTCAAAAATTTTCCTGTTTCCACTTAAATCATCAAATTCTAAATGATATGAGTGTAAAAAAATTCTATTTAAATTCAATTTATCTTTTATGTTTCTAATTTTATACAATTCATCTCCCACAACTGGATATCCGATTGATTGCATGTGTGTTCTTATTTGATGATTTCTTCCTGTTTTTATTTCTATATCTAAAAATGTATAAGCACCATATCTTTTTATCACATTATATAATGTTAAAGCCTCTTTTCCTTCTAAATTATGCGGCTTTGAAACCATTTTACCCGAGTTTTTTGATCTTGAAATTGGAAAATCAATTTCGCCATAATCATCTTTTATAACTCCATGTACCAATGCAAAATATTTTTTAGTAATTGTTCTTTCTTTAAACTGTTTTTTTAAACAATCAAATATTTTTTGATTTTTACAAACAACTAAAATTCCCGAAACTTTTTTGTCTAATCTGTGAATTATTCCCGAACGTAATTTATCGTTATCTCCAACTTTTTTTATTTTTGGGTATCTTTCCAGGATCCAATCTAAAAGCGAATATTCATATTTAGCCTCAACTTGATGTGTTAAAATTCCAGCGGGCTTCTCTATTACTAAATAATCTAATGTCTCTTCAATAATTTTTATATCTTTAATTTCTTCTGGAATTTTGATTGTTGTGTCTTCTTTGTAATCTAATAAAATTTCATCATTTTTTAATATGGAAAAATGTTTTGATTTAGTAATATTATTATTTACAGAAACAAAACCACCTTCAATAATTTTCTGAATTTTTGAACGTGAAAATTCCGACAAATGATTTGTCAAAAATTGATCAAGTCGTACCTTGTCTTCATCGCATATAAATTTCTTTCTCATAATAATTAGAATAGCAAATAAATAAAAAGAATTCCATACATAAAGCATTTAAAATAAAAACAAAAATATAGTATAATAAACTTAGTTATAAACTAACTATTTTTATATGCAAAAAATTACAAAAGCGGTTATCGCTGTGGCTGGATCTGGAACAAGATTTCTACCGGTAACAAAATCACAACCTAAAGAAATGTTACCAATAGTTGATAAACCAATTGTTCAATATATAGTAGAAGAACTTGTAGACGCAGGAATAAAAGATATTATAATGATAACAACGGGTAGCAAAAAACCACTAGAAGATCACTTTGATATAAATTTAGAATTAGAACAACAATTATTAAAAACAAAAAAACTAGATTATCTAGAACAAATAAAACGCATTGCAAATTTAGCAAATTATATCTATATAAGACAAAAAGGACCATACGGCAACGGAACTCCGGTTTTGTGTGCTGAATCAGTAGTGGGGGGTGAGCCATTTATTTATGCTTTTGGTGATGATTTAGTAAAATCAAAAAAATCATTTACAAAGCAATTAATAGAAGAATATGAAAAAAATCCAGGCATTATAATGGGTGTTCAAAAAGTTGCAAAAAAAGACATTTCTAAATATGGAATAGTTGGGATCAAAAAAGGCACAAAAAATCAAATAGAAAAAATTATAGAAAAGCCCTCTATTGAAGAGGCTCCATCTGATTTAGCAATTTTTGGAAGATATATTTTAAATTATGATATAATTAAAATTTTGGAAAATCAGACTCTAGGAAAAAATAATGAACTCTGGATAGCTGACGCAATAGATACTTATATAAAAAATGGTGGTAATGCTTATGCGAAACAAACTGAGAACGGAAAGTGGTTAACAACGGGTGATCCTCTAAATTTTTTACAAGCAACTGTGGAATATGCTCTCGACAGAAATGATTTAAAAAATGATTTTAAAAAATATTTAAAACAAATTTTAAAATAAATAAACAATTATGAAAACAAAAAAATTAATTCTACTTTTAATATTTATTCTTCTTATAACATCTGGTTTTCAATGCACAGCCAATAAAAAAATTGTAAACAAACCCGTGACACTTACTGTCTGGGGTGTTTATGAAGACAGAGACGCCCTAGAATTACTATTTAATAAATTTACTAATTCATATCCAACTGTAACATTTGAATATAGGCAGTTCTCAGCAGAAGAATATGAGAATCAATTATTAAATGCGTGGGCAGATGACAGGGGTCCTGATATTTACTTTTTACCAAATACACTACTACGTCAATACAAAGAAAAAGGAAGAATAACAGCAATGCCCGCATCTGTAAAACTTCCACTTAGACAGGTAAAAATATCTGGAATTTCTTTTATGAAAAAAACAGACATAATAGATTCTTTAAAAAATGTTAATCTAATATCAAGAGATGATTTGGATTTAAAATTTGCAAATGTAGTAACTGGTGATGTATATATAGATAACAAAATTTATGGACTTCCTTTGAGTCTTGAGACTCTTGCAATGTTTTATAATAGAGATATGTTAGACGATGCGGGAATACCAAAACCACCAATAGTATGGTCTGATGAAAAAAACTCTGATGATTTTGTAGATCAGGTTAAAAAAATAACTCAATTAAAGAAAGATGGATCATTTAAACAATCAGGAACGGCACTTGGAACAATAAATAACATAACAAATGCTTCTGATATAATAGCTTTATTTTTAATGCAGGCTGATACTAATTTTGCAAATGCTCGTGGCACAATAAATCTTTCATCGAATAAAAAAATAACTCTTGCAGCTATAAATTTTTATAATGACTTCTCTAATCCAGTGAAAGACATTTATTCGTGGAATAAAGATCAATCTAACTCACTTGAAGCTTTTAAGGGTGGCCAAACAGCATTTTTCTTTGGATACCCATATCACAAAGATCAGATATCGCAAAATCAAATAAATTATGGAATTTCTACAATTCCACAACTACAATATCGGATATCTCAAGATGGAGAAATATTAGCTCTTAATCCAGTAAACATTGCAAATTACTGGGTTATGACAGTGTCCCACAGAACAAAAAAATCTGATATCGCCTGGGGATTTATAGATTTTGCTACAAAAAAAGAAAATGTAAAAGTATATTTAGAAAAATCTGAAAAACCAACAGCCCTAAGAGATCTTATCAAAGAACAGAGTAAGAATATAAGAATCGCTCCTTTTGTAAATCAAATATTAAGTGCTAAGTCTTGGTATAAAGGCACGAGTCCTGAATTAGCAAAAAGATATCTAGAAGAATTAACAGATAGAATTAAAAGCGCTGGAACAGATAGCGACATAAATGCTATAATAGAATCGTATCAGTCAAAAATAAATCAAACAATTAAATAAGCATATGAAAAAAGCAATTTTATTTTTTATATTAATAATATCTTTTATAATTCCTTTTAATCATGTAGTTGCAGAGTCTTGTAAGGAGCATAATCCAAACTGGGAGTGTATAGATTGCAGAGCAACTAATTGTGCGGGGTGTTATCCTGGTAGGGGTCCAAACTGGCCATGCCAAGGTGGCGACTACGTACAATGTTGTCCACCTAAACAACAAGGCACAACACAAACACAAGCAGAAGAAAAAGACGAAAACGCAATATCCACCAATGAACCTGGAATTATATTCACTGGAATAACTAATAAATGTAAAGATAAGGGTGAGTGTGCAACCAAAGATTTAGTTACAATAGCAATAAACGCAGCAAACCTATTGCTTAGTCTTATAGCTGGAGTAGCTCTTTTATTTTTTGTTGTTGCTGGAATACAAATGATAATATCACAAGGAAATTCAGAAAAAATATCTAGTGCCAAATCAATGATGTTAAATTCAATTATAGGAATAGCAATAGCATTGTGTTCTTTTGTTATAGTAAAATTTGTTCAAAATGCCATAGGATTAGAGGGGAATTACGTAATAAGTAATGTCATAAAGCCTGATAAATTCTAAACAAAATAAAAATAATTAATTTAAAATTTTATTTAATAATTTATATAATATGAAAAATAAAAAAAATAATACAGCTCTTCTTGGTGTTAATATAATTCTGGCTTTTCTTTTGCTTATAACTAAATTACACGCACAAGAAAGCACAATAACAAACCCAATTGGTACAACATCAATACCCGATTTAATGGGTACAATTATAGCAACTCTACTAGGTGTAGTTGGCTCACTATCACTAGTTATGTTTATATATGGTGGTATACTTTGGATAATTTCTGGGGGCAATGAAGATAATGTAAAAAAGGGTAAGGAAACACTAAAATGGGCAGTCTTTGGAATTGTTATAGTCTTTGCAAGTTATGGAATCCTTAATTTTGTAATAGATGCTATAGCGAAATAATAAATTATCAATTGTTTATTTTATTAAAAAATAGTATAATTTATACATAATTTAATTAATATAAATAAATTAATTCTGTTATTAAACAGAAAGGAGAAAAACAAATGTCAAAACTAACAAAAAACCTAATTAGTTTAGGGGTAATGGCAATGGTAATATGCTTGCCATTAATCAGTTCCGCTCAGTTGAATACATATAACGTTGGTTATATTCCTGACGTAGGACTTGGTACTGATACTGATGTAGAGGCAACAGCACAACGTATAATAAACTTGGTGTTAGGATTTTTAGGATTTGTCGCACTCGTTATCATTATAATTGCTGGATTTAAATGGATGACAAGCGGTGGAAATGATGAAAAAATAGGATCAGCTAAAAAAATGATGGGTGCTGGAGTGGTTGGTTTAATAATTGTTCTTTTCGCATATGTTATAACTGCATTTGTATTCAATGCAATGGCTACTGCAACAAATACTGAATTTGAAGTTGGAGAACAATAAATAATGTATGCACACTTTCCTCATCTTTTTTAAGGGTGAGGAGGGATGTGAATATATTATAAATGTTACATGATTAAATAAATGAGAAAAATAAATCAAATAATTTTTACTATATTAATCATATTTATATTTTCTTTTGTTCTAATTCCTGCCAACGCCTATGCGTCATCAGGGAGGAATATAGTTATAAATGGTCTAAATGTAACTGCAAATACCGCTGGTCTTCAAAACGGATCAACACCAAAGGATATGGTAACAAATATTTTAGGATATGTTCTTGGATTTTTAGGTATAATAGTGTTTATAAATATAATATTTGCTGGATATCAGTGGATAATGGCTGGAGGAAATGAAGAAACAATTTCTAAAGCCAAAAATAGAATAAAAAATTCTGTTATTGGGCTTATAATAATAATTGGTGCATATTTAATAACTTCTAATCTATTTTCAGCAGTAAAAAATGTTATCAATGAACCACAATAAAAATAATATTGTTTCTATTTTATTAATTATTTTTGTATTTTTTAATTTTTATTTTTTTAACTTTGCTCACTCTGCTGGGGCTAAAAAACAAACATCAGCAATAGATAATGTTCAAACAGACATTAATAATTCTGCTACAACACTTGGATATAATACAGGAGCGACAATGACAGATACCGCAGTTACAATAATAAACACAGCATTTTCTTTTCTTGGAATAATATTTTTAATACTTATAATTATATCTGGACTGCAGTGGATGATGGCTGGGGGAAACGAAGAAACAATTTCTAAAGCCAAAAATAGAATAAAAAATTCTGTATATGGATTAGCAATAGTTCTAGTAGCCTATGCTTTAACATGGATCACGTTTCGATATATAAT
>JAQVMR010000083.1 GCA_028703545.1 Patescibacteria group bacterium | reverse complement strand
ATACCAACTGGTATTTTTTTGTCTTTTTAAAATATCCTATTTTATTTTTGATTTTCTCCAATTTTCAATTTCTTTATGATTTCCTGATAATAAAACTTTCGGCACTTTATAATTTTTATTTTTATACTTGAAAATTTTTGGTCTGGTATATTGAGGATATTCTAATCCATCATTATGAGATTCATACTTCAACGACTCTTTATTTCCAAGTACTTTTGGAATGAGTCGTGATACAGAATCTATTATTATGGCACACGCTAACTCACTATTTGTTAATACAAAATCCCCGAGTGATATTTTTTCATCTACGAATTTATCTATCCTTGCATCAATTCCTTCATAATAGCCATTTACAAAAATTATTTGATTTAGTTTAGAAAATTCAGTAGCCCTTTTTTGATTATATTTTTTTCCTTTTGGATCGAGTAAAATAATTTTGCTATTTCTTTTTTTTCTAATTGATTTAATGGCTTTTATAATTGGTTCTACTTTCAAAATCATCCCAGCTCCTCCGCCATATGGAGAATCATCAACGCTACGATGTTTGTCATTTGTAAAATCTCGTAAATTTATATAATTTATTTTTATAATTTTATTTTTTTGTGCACGACCCAAAATACTTTCTTTATAGTAAGAATCTAAAATATGTGGGAAAATTGTGATTATATTAAATTCCATATACTTAATTATATACAACAAAACCCCGTTTGAAAACGGGGCTTTGTTTTTATGTTGAGATTATAATTTCAAATCTTCTACGTTATCATCTCCACGACTTTCGTCCATGTGAGATCTTGAAGGTCTTTCTGTTCCTTCAGGTTGGTTGATTTTCAAGTTAACTCTTGCGTTATTTCTTGCTCCAACCACTCTTAGCAATGCTCTTATAGCTCTTGCTGTATTGCCTCGTCTGCCAATTATTTGTCCCATATCGCTTGGATCAACGTTAAGTGTTAATAAAACACCCATTTCGTCGACTGATCTTGCGACAGAAACTTTTTCTGGCTTGTCAACAAGGAATTTAACAAGTGTTTCTAAAAAGTCTTTATCTTTGTCTGACATTTTCGTACAGTTAATTGTTAATTTACCTTATGGATTTTTATCCATCTATATAAATATAGCATATCCTTTAGTTTGTGTCAATAATATGCTTTATTTATTATATTAATATTTTATACATCTTTTGCTCTATTATTATTGTTTTTTGTATTATCCCTAATTTCTCTTAATAATAAAATGTTTTCACTTGGTTCGACTGGTTTTTCTTCTTCTTTTTTCTTTAATTTATTTACCTGTTTTAGGGCTATAAATATACAAAAAGCAATTATCAGAAAGTCAATAATGGTATTTAAAAATGATCCATAGTTTAGTGATATGATTTTAGATGGATCGTTTGAGTTTTTAAGAACAATATTTAGTCTTGAAAAATCTATTCCACCCAACAGTATTCCTATTGGTGGCATGATAATATCTTTTACTAAAGAGCTGACAATTTTACCAAAAGCGCCGCCAATTATTATACCAACCGCCATATCCATTACATTTCCAGTTATAGCGAATTTTTTAAATTCCTGTAGTATTTTCATAATTTTTAAAATTACTAAAAATAAATTGATTATATTTTTAATATAACAATTATTAATACTTTATACAAGAATTAGTTAATGAATTTTTAATATAAAAATTGTTGGAACAATACTTATTTTTATTATATAATTCTTTTATATACAAATAAATTTTTTAATGAAAAATAAGAACCGCATTTTAATAGTTATAATTGTAATACTTCTCTTCTGTATTTATTTTGTTTGTATGTATTTTTTAGACAAAACAGAAAATCATTTTATTTTTAAAGAAAAAAAACAAGACATAAAAAATCAAAATTTAGACGCTGAAGAAAAAGGTATTGTGTGTAATATAACCCCCAATCAGAAAATTAATAGCCCTCTTTTAATAAAGGGGCAGGCACGAGGAATGTGGTTTTTTGAAGGGAGTTTTCCTATTAAATTATTAGATCAGAATTATCAAGAAATAATTACAATAACAGCGAAGGCTCAGTCAGATTGGATGACACAAGATTTTGTAAGTTTTGAATCAATTTTAGAATTTGAAAAAGCCAAGACCCAAAGAGGTTTCATTGTTTTTCAGAAAGATAATCCATCTGGATTGCCAGAGAATGATGAAAAAATTTATATACCAATTATATTTAACTAAAAATTAAAATCCAGTTAACTGGAACAAATAACATGTCAAATGGAAATACTAATGGTAATGGGGCCTACCTAGAACCGTATAAAAAGAAAAAGTTTTTATTTATAACAATTGATGCTTTAATCTGTGATACCGCAAGAATAATTTTTAATGAGGGTAATGATGTTAAATTTTATATTTCTGAAAAAACACAACAAGATATTGGTGACGGATTTGTTCCAAAAATAACTAACTGGGAAAAAGAAGTTGAGTGGGCAGATGTAATAGTCTTTGATGATGTTTTGGGTCAGGGTGCAATTGCCGAAGATCTTAGAAATAAAGGAAAATATGTAATTGGAGGAACAAAATATACAGATATGTTAGAAGATGATAGGGCCTTTGGTCAAGAAGAGTTAAAAAAATGTGGAGTATCTATTTTGCCATATCAGACATTTGACTCATGTGAATTAGCAATTGAATTTGTAAAAAATAATCCATCTAGGTATGTTATAAAACCATGTAGTGACACATCCTATAATAATGAAGGAGGATTGGGTTTAAACAAAAAAGAAGACACAGAAGATGATAAAAGTATAAAAAAGTTT
>JAQVMR010000082.1 GCA_028703545.1 Patescibacteria group bacterium | reverse complement strand
ATATAGAATATAAAAATATATTTAATATAGAGGAGCTAGACCTCTCCAGCCCTGAAGTTATAAATGAATTAGATGAAAATGCCCAAAGTGAACTGGCGGAGGTTTTAAAGTTTGAATTAAAACTAAAGGAGGAATAATATATATCCTTGACAAATATTTAATAATTTGGTAAACTAACTTAACAATTAAAAATTTAATAATAAATAATATATGAAAAAAATAAACTACTATATTGGGAGCAATAACAAAACTCACAGATTGGAGCTTGAAAAGGCACTTGAAATTCTAGCGGAATTCTACGAGGGAATGAGTGTATCTGAATTAATAGGCTATTGGAAAGGCAATCAAGAGAAAACGGCCTTAATATCAATCGTGTGTGAGACAGTAAACTTTACAGAAATTAAAGCAGTATGTAAAAAATTGAATACAGCACTTGAACAGGACGCCATAATGGTGGAGGTGCTAGACTCTAACACACTTTTTATTAGTGATAGATAAACAATTAATAATTTAATAATCAAAAATATGGAAAACACAGTAAACAAAAATGTCTTTTTTGATTGTTCTACTCACGGAAAATATGGAACAACGGAAAGAGCAAGACTAGTTATAAATGGTGAGGAAATCTCTCACGGCAGTTATAGTTGGAGCAATAGGCCGTGGCAGTCATTTGATTATGACATAGCGATGACAAAAGCTTTTCATAATGCTAAACACCTATCAAAACATTATAAAACAATTATCAAGCAATTCTTGGCCAATGGTGGCAAGAGAGAGGAAAAAAGAGTAAAAGAAATGTTTAAAACAGTTGGAATGGTGGCCAGTCTTGGCGAGGTGTTTACTACCAATCAAAAAGACAAAAACGACTGGAAAACCAGAATGCTAAAAGCAGGATTGACAGGGCTGGAAATACCAGAGGATTGGGAAAACTTGACTGAAAACGAAAAAGAGGAAAGACTAAACAAAATTATTAATTTTATAAAGGAGTAATATGAAAAAAGTGAGCTTTTTAGAATATATTGAAGATAACATCATCAGATGTGAGGCAGGTTATAGAGGAGGCGGAATTGAAATATCGCTAGACTCTTTACTTGATACTGATGGCTATAAAATGACCGCTTATCAAAATTACTTGGGCGGTGGACTGCTTGGCAGTATCCAAAACGATTATAATTTTGACCCATCAGAGCTTAGCAAGACTGACAATATACTGCTAGAAAAAATTACTGATGAGCTTAATAGGTATTTTCACAACTTAACTAATCACGAAGGCGACGAATGGGAGGAGGCGACATTTGAAGAAAACCAAAACAGGCCATCATCGGCTTATTAATTAATACAAAAATGAAAAAATTGACCATCAATGATTTTGAGGTAATAGAATGGAACGGCCTCTACTGTCTAGGAACTAAAGAAACTTTTAAAAATTTAATTAAAAAGAAATAAAAATATGATAAAAAAAATAGACTATTACGGAGACAAAGATAATTATATCCACCTAAAATTTGGAGACGCTAGAAAAATGTTTAACTTTACTGAAAACTTTAGAAAAGTATATCCATTATTTACTAAAGAATATGAAAAATATTGGAATTATGACAAAAAATGTCAATTTAAAAACCCTTTTCAAATAGTAAAGTATGTTTTTGATAATGGAATACCAGTAAACTTTTACTACAATTTTACTGATAGACCAGCGAAAGGCGAAAAAGAAATAATGGATTATCTAGTGGGAGAAAATAGTTTTATAGGAGAACTAGAAAATTAATAATTTAAAATAAAAATATGAAAAAAATACTAGAAATACTTTTTCCTTTTTTACTCATTTTATCAGTTTATATAATTTTAAAAATATGACATTTTTAACAATAAAACAAACAGAAAAACTAATAGAAGTCTTATTTATAGAGCAGGATAAAGAAGGACTTTATAAAACCTCGTGGGGAAATAAAACCATAGAGGGATTAAGAGAAGTAATTGAAAACATTATCAATTTAAAATAAAAACATGACAAAAAAAATAACAGATAATCAAATGAGAAACTGGATAGGTAGTGATAACACCGAGAGAGACGCTATTGCCATCTTAGTATGTATCGCTAATGGCGATTATAAGCCATCACTACTCAAAAAAGAGGTATTACAATTTAATGACACACTATGACAAAAAAAGAGATAGAAAAAATGATAAACCATTTAATTATAATTAGGGGGTATGATAGATTAAACATTTTAAAATTATCAAAAAAGGAAATTAAGGCAGAGTTTAAATATTGGAACAAAACATTATCAGTAGAAAATATATAAATTTAAAATAAAACTATGACAACATTAAACATATCCCCAGCCCTATTTCCCCTCTCTCTCATTCTATCCGCTTATATATTATTAAAATTTATATGAAAATATTACAAGTACAAAAATATAACGAGTATGATTTACAACGCTATTCAAAAAGATATGACGAATGGCGAGATAATGGCGGATATAATACTAGCAATAATCCACCTCAACAGGCTTTTTATTGCTTTTATCATAATGGAAATTTTAGAAAAACTGGTTATGTCGCATTTGACGAACATTCTGCATATTTAGCAAAAAATAAAAAAGAAGCAATAAAAAAATATCAACTTAATAATTTAAAATAAAAATATGATAGAAAAAATAAGTGAGACTTATAATTTTACCTCCAAATTTTTTGAGGCTGAATTTGAGTTTAACAAAAAAACAAAAGATATTTATGTCATCATTTATAAAATGGAAAGAGATATCACCTTCGGTGATGAAAAGACAAAATTATGTAGTTTTTTAATTGAAAGAGA
>JAQVMR010000081.1 GCA_028703545.1 Patescibacteria group bacterium | reverse complement strand
CTATACAGTTTGGACATACAAAACAAGGGTTTTGGTATTTGAAAAATTGACTTATTTGAGATGATGGATGAAAATAGTCAAGAAAGTTTACATTATGTTCTTGTAATTTTTTTTTAATCTTACTTCTAATAAAACTATCTCCAATTGCTAATAATACATAATCTTCATTAGTAAATTTATATTCATTAATTTGATCCAAAACTATATAATTTGATGGATAGCCTGTAAGAGCATTTAAATTATCATCTAAATATCCTTTTAATTTAAAATCTTTAAGAGGATTATCTGTTAAATAAAACTCTAATTCTCTACCTAAGCCTCCTGCACCAATAATTAGAATATTCTTCATTTTATACTATATCCGCCATCAATAATAATATTTTGACCTGTTATCCATCTTGAAGCATCAGAGAGTAAAAAAACACATAAATTTGCGACATCTGTTTTACTCCCTAAACCTAATGGATGCGCGTCTAAGATTTTTTGATTTGCTTCTTGACTAAGATTTTTTTCTTTTTCTATTGACATTTCTGTATCAAATAGATGCCCCGGGCTAACGCAATTTACTCTACAATTTTTTGATGCTAATTCTAATGCTATTGACTTTACTCCAGAAATCAATGCCCCTTTTGATGCACAATAAGCAGATAATCCAGGATTTGCAACAATACTCATTACTGATGATATTAGCAAAAAACTTGCATTCTTACTAAGATTTTTCTTTTTTGATATTACTTTTATAAATTCAAAAGCAGAAATCACATTAATATTAAAAATATCCTGATAATAATTTGATTTCATTGATTTTAAAGGTAATGTCATCTCTATCCCGGCAGAATAAATTAGACCATCGATTTGTCCATTTACATTAACTGTATTTTCAATAATTTTTTCAATACCTTCAAAATTTGTAATATCATAAGGACAAATTAGATGATCCTTACCATGTAGTGAGATCAAAGTATCTTTTAATCTATCTATATTTCTTCCAATCAATGTTATCTTTGCTCCCAGATAAGAGCATGAGATTGCGCACTGTCTCCCAATACCTGAAGATGCACCTGTAATTATTATATTCTTTCCTGACAAACTAAAAGGACTATCCATTTACACCTCTATTATTTCACATATTAAAATGTCTTCGTTAAATTCTATAATACAATTTGCCCATGACAGCCCAACTCCAAATGCTGATAAAAGCAAAGTTGTATTTTTATTTATTAACTCATTTTTATTCAAACAAACAGTTAATGGTATCGTAGTTGCACTAGTATTACCAAATTCTTTTAAAGAATACAAAACTTTTTGCTTAGGTATTTTCATTTTTTTTTCAAGAAAACTATTGATAAACATATTTGCTTGATGAAAAACAAAAAAATCAATACTTGATAAATCATATTTTGCAAAATTTAATAGTTTTTCAGTATCTTTTTTAATCTCTTTCATTGTGAAATTAAAAACTTCCATACCGTCCATAAATAATTGATTTGCACATCTGATGTTACCATCAACTCCTGGTTTAGCTATGAGAGTTTCACTACTAACAGGATTTCGAAACATACCTGAATCAATTTTTAAAATATCTTTACCGCTTCCATCCGAATTTAAAGAAAAATATATATTGCTGTTACCTTTACTGATAATTGTAGCAGAAGCTGCGTCTCCAAGTAACAAAACAGCTGATTTATCTTTTTTTGATATATATTTACTTGGAGTATCACCACAGATAAATAGTATATTATTTAATTGACCATTAGCTAAAAAAGCAGATGCGACAGAAAGTACATAAACATAACCAGAACAACCAAGACTAATATCAAAAGCAAATGTTGACTTGGATAATCCTAATTTTTCCTGTAAAATTATTGATGTTGCTGGTAAAATATAATCAGGCGATTGAGATAAAAAAATTAATCCGTCAATGCTCTCTTTATTTATTCCTAAAGAATAAATTAACGATTCAGCTGCAATAAGACCAAGATCTGATGTTGTTTGATTATCAGCAGAAATTCTTCTGTATCGTATCCCTGTTGAATTAACAAATTTTTCAGCTTCTTCTTTTGTGAAATTGTCATTACATATTAAATTATCCACTTTATCTTTAGGTACAGCCGTTGCAATACCTCTTATTTTAATGTTGTTATGTTTTAAAAAAGCCATTGTAAATCCTATAAGTCCATTAGAAAAACTTTAGAACATTGTAAAGCAGATAAATTTATCGACACAATTCCTGTTGACAACCCAGCTCCCATACCAAGTAGTAAGTTTAATCCTGTGAATTTAAATTTCTCATTTTGTGAGCAAATGGTTAAAGGAATACTGACAGAACTGGTATTTCCATATTCCTGAATTGAAAATGAAATTTTTTCAAGCTCAAATCCAATCTTTTTTGCCAGTCTTCTAAGCATAAAAGCATTTGCCTGATGTAAAATCAAAGAACTATATTCCTCAGGTTCCATTTCAATATCATCTAAAAATTTTCTGACATGTTTTGGCACATTATTTACGACTTAGTTAAAAACATTTTCACCGTCCATAAACATATCAATATCTCTTCTTATACTCCCATCTTCAAATGTTTTATAAATTAAACTATCATTACTTAGTGGTTGTTTAAAACCAAATCCCGGCATTGTTAAAGCATCTCTTTTTTCTGCATCAGTGAAAAAGCAAAAATCTATCTGTTCAGCATTTTCATTATATGACAATATACTGGCAGAGCCTGCATCACCAAATAAAAGTTCGGTAGCTTTATCTTTGTCAGAGACATAAAAACTATTAGTATCTGCATCTATTAATAAAATATCTTTTTTTAAATTAGCAC
>JAQVMR010000080.1 GCA_028703545.1 Patescibacteria group bacterium | reverse complement strand
CTAACATTTTCTCTGCAGGATACTGTGTCCATTTAGACCACCTACAATTATCGCATTTATCAAAAACAGATTCAAAGTTCTCACCTCTAAGAGTCGCTTCTTGTTGTCTTTGAGTATCTTTATCTTCCAATCTTTTCATATAAATTAAATATGAAATCTGTTCTATTGCCTGTAACGGGTTTGAAATTCCACCACTCCAAAACTTATTCCACAAATTTCTAATTTTTGATTTTATTTCTGTGTGTAACATTTTAAACCCCTATAAGATTGAATACAATTAGTAATTTAATAAATATAAGTATTGTTAAAATTAAAGATCCAAATTTAATTATTTTTATTATTTCCTCAAGATTATTTAATTTTTCTTCTAGATGCCTGGGCAATTTAATTTTAAATGAGAACAAAGTAATAAAAAAGGAAAGGATTAATGATATGGAAACTATAATTTCTGAGGTCCTTCCCTCATCTGTTAAATAAACTGGTTTCTCCACAATTTTCTCAACTGGAACTTCAATGGTTTGATTAACATAAATAATTTCTGGGTTTTGTAATTTTTGATTACAAGTCTCTAATTGATTTTGATAAGATGAACAATCACATTCTGGGCAATTTTGATTAAATAAAGAGGTGAATACTGGGATTAATGCTAGTAAAACTATTACAGCAAAAATCTCTTGCATATATGGAATCTGTCCTTTTTTATTCATCATTATGATTGCAATATTAATTTAATTAAAATATAAAATCCTCTGAAGAAGAATAAGGATAATGAAATAATTGAGATATAAAATAGTTCTTCACTTAATTTGCATTTGTAATGCACAGGGGTTTTTGTCCAAACTATTCCTTCCTTGTCTACTTCATCATATTGATTGACCTTTAAAGATGCAAAATAAAAAAACATAGAAATCCCGATTAGAATTAATGACCAAGAATCAAAAAAACTTATTTTTATAATTCCGATTGTTATCTCTGGAAGCAATCCAGCAAAAATTATAATAGAAGAAATTAACAATCCCTTATCTGGAAGATTTTTCTCTTGTGTTATTAACTTCGCCTTTTCGTTGCTCATATCAACTCTCCCACAAATGCTTTACTTAATGAACTGTTAAATAATTCCTCAATCTTTTCTAAACTCTGTTTTTGTTTTTCTTTTAATTTTTCGACGTTCTCCACGATAGAAGCGAATTCTTCTTGAAGTTCTATTGGAGGTAAAGGTATTTTGAAGTTTCTTAATTGTTTAGAAGTAATTGCTTTGAATGTACTTCCAGTTCCCATTTCAGAAATTTTATTTTCTAATATTTTTAAGGTCGAGTACAAATATTCTAAATTTGTTTCTTTATTGGGTTTTATTGAAGCCAAGCCCCTACCAATACAACACTTAATATTACAAACATTAACAGAACCAACAGGAGCTCTGACAGATATTAATACCGAATTTGATTCTGCAATTTTTGAGGGTTCTGTAGTCCAATTTTTTACCGTGGGGAATCTTTCTCCAAATTCTGCTTTTCCTTGAAAAAAAGGAATCCCATTCCCATTTTGATTGTATGATGAGCCAGAAGGTGATTGTCCCATAATTATTTCAGAAACTTCGTCCAACAATTTTTCCTTAAAACCCTTCTCAAAAAACATTTCATTAAAAACACTTTTCAAATATTTATCTAAAAGTAATATTGCTCTTTTTCTTTTCTCTTTTAATCTTTCTAAGTTTTCTAAAATGGCTACAATTTGTTTTTGTTTTTGTAAGTCTGGTTTTCCGTTGGAAAAAGGAAGAGGGATTTTTATTTTGGATATTGCATTATTATTTATTGATTTTTGAGTAGCTCCACTACAATTACTGTCTTTTATTTTATTAAAAATTGGGGATAAAAAAAAGATTCTAATATAATCCTCATCAATATTCTCCAAAACTTTAATTCCTGCAAAACCAGTTGAAAGAATATATTTGTCAATTAAAAAAGAATTGTTTTTATTAAAAGAATAAACTTTTAGAGTATTTTGCATTTTAGCAAACCAAACACTATTTAGTTTAGGTTGCATATTTGCCCTAGATGGTCTTTCATTAAAGGTTATCTCGCCTTCTGTTTTTTTAATTTCAGTTTCCTTTATGCATTCTGTGGAAAGGTATTCTTTAGAATCTTCAAATCTATTAATTCCGCTTCCAATTATTTCAAAAAACATTTTATTCCCCAATTCAATTTCTTTCCATTCTTGTTTCATTTTACAATAATTTACCAACCATTTTAATTGTAATATTAAGAATTATAATTGCATCCTGTTCGCTAACTTCTTTAAATATTTCATGTGCTGAATCGTTTCTTTGCCCTCTAAGTCCATGTAAAAATGAGTGTTCAATTTTATTTATAAGATTTAATTCTTTTGCACTTTCAATTAATTCATAAAAATTATTTTTTTTAACTTTCTTTTTTGATGCAGTTTTGATAATTAAGTTAACTAAACTTCCCTCAAATTTTTCTCTTAAAATATTCTCAATAAGAGCAGAAGAAACAACAACAGAACTTCTAAATAAACCATAAGAATATGCTCTATATGATTCAATAAAAGCATTATAGTATTCTGGTTTTTTCCCTAATTTACTTAATATTTCTTGACTTAAAGAAATTTTTTGCAACCTTAAATTAATTTGTTGTTGAAATGCATTATAATTTTCTAAGGCTTGTTTATCTTCCTTACTTGGTGAAGCTAAAGCTAATCCAACAAAACCTCCAAGTAATGCACTAATTAAATTATCATCACTATCTTCGCTCATCCCAAAACTCCTCCCAACTTCTCATTTATTTCTTTGATAATCATTTCCCGCAATTTTGCATTCACATTTTTTCCTTCAGCATCACAAATCTTTTTGAAATTTACAAATTCTGGCCTATATATA
>JAQVMR010000028.1 GCA_028703545.1 Patescibacteria group bacterium | reverse complement strand
TTCTTACAAGTTTTTCAAAAGACTCATTGGTTTTTACTTTTACTTCTACCACTTTATTCACCTTCCTTTCTATATAATTTATTATTTATTATTTTATAACATTTAGCGAGACTGAAATAATTACCTCATCCTAACTTTTTTAACACTAATATCTAGACTTTTCAATCTTAATTCTAAAACTGATTCTATTTTATTTTCTGGAACAACCTCCTGATTTCCACTTTCCATATCTCTTATTAAAACTGTTTTGTCTAATAATTCTTTCTCACCAATTATAAGAGCAAGCCTTGTCTTTAATCTATTTGCTTCTTCTAATTGTTGACCTAGGGATGTTTTTGAAATACTTTCAGAAATTGAAAATCCAGCTCTTCTTAATTTTTCAAATAAAACCAAAACTTTCTTTCTTGCTTTGTCTCCTAATTGAGCTACGAAAACGTCACTTGTGTTTATATTTGATAGTTCTAAATCTTTTACTTTTTTAAGTGCATTTACAATTCTATCCATTCCAAAAGCCATTCCAATTGCAGGCGTACTTTGACCACCTAGATTTTTAACCAAATAATCATATCTTCCACCGCCAGCAAGAGCATTTTGACTTCCAGAATCTCCTCCACAAAATTCTTCTGTTGGTAAAACTTCAAATGTTGTTCTGTTGTAATAATCAAGTCCTCTTACGATAAATGGATCAAGTTCATAATTAATTTGAGAATCTTCTAAATACTCCAAAACTTTTACAAAGTGTTTATTACAATCATCACATAAATGATCTAAAATTTGTGGGGCTTCTAAAACTATTTCTCTACATTTTTTCTCTTTACAATCTAAAACTCTTAAAATGTTTTTATTATATCTAATTTGACAATCTTTACATAATTTTGATTTATTTTTCTTTAAATAATCTTTTAATGTTTTCAAAAATTTTTCACGACACTTCGGACAACCAATACTATTTATTTTTATTACTACTGGAATTTTTAATTCATCAAACAATTGATAAGTCATATAAATCATCTGCGAATCAATTATTGGGTCTTCTTCCGCAAAAACCTCTAAACCAAATTGATAAAACTGCCTATATCTTCCTGCTTGAGGTTTATCATAACGAAACATTGGTCCCATATAAAACATTTTTACCGGTTTTTTTCTATTGACCATTCCATGTTCTATGTATGCTCTAACTGTTCCTGTGGTTCCCTCTGGTCTTAGACTTACTTTTTCATTTCCAAGAGTTTCGAATGTAAACATTTCTTTTGAAACAACATCAGTTAAATTTCCCACTCCCTTCACAAATAGTTTACTGTCTTCTAAGATTGGTAAATCAATTCTATCATAACCATATGACCTTGCTACATTGAAAAATTTAGATCTTACAAATTCCCAATGCAGTTGATCTTCTGGTAATATATCTTTAAATCCTTTTACTAAATAAAATTTTTTAACTTTTTTCTTAGACATATATTAATTTTGATTTGTAAATAATTTAATTCTATTAAATGGATAACCCCTTAACCAAACTTTTCCTGTTATAAAATTCTCTGGAATTGCACCAAAATACCTACTATCGCGACTATTTGATCTATTATCACCCAAAACAAAATAAGAATTATCTGGAACCATTACATCTTCACCAACACTCATTGTTGATAAATTTTTTGGCAAATAATCTTCTTTAAGTTCTATAAAATCATCTGATCCAATGTGCCTTATAAAAACTCCCCCATCTTGAATTCTTACTACCTCACCTGGTAATCCAATTACTCTTTTTATAAAGTATTCTTTTTTATTGTCTGGATTTTTAAAAACAACAACCTGTCCCCTCTCTGGATTTTCAAATCTATATGTAATCTCATCAATAATTAAATAATCTGAATTATAAAAATTTGGTTCCATGGATGCTCCATCAACCATAAATGGTTGAATTAAAAAGTATCGTATTGGAAATATAATAGCAAGAGAAATTATCACTGTTTTTATTATTTCTAGAGCAAAATTTGCTCTATCTTTCCACTTGTTTATTCTTGGCTCTATTTCAAAGTTTGAAATTTGATTTTGGTTTTGGTTTTCCATTATTTTTTAATAAATTTAATTATAATTATTCAATAATATAACATAAAAAAAATATATATACAATACTTATTTTATAAAATAAATACAAAAATAAGTCAATATTCAATATATTAAATTAACTATTGACAAATATATTAAAATATGCTATGATTAGTATAAGTACATAGAGTACATTTAAAATAGATTTCAGTGTTCAAAATAGTGTGGAGGGACTATTTGGTTATATCTGCGCCCTAAAGCATGGATTTAACCTAAAAATAGTGTTATAAATGACAAATAATTATATTATATGTAGACCAAAGTTACCTTATCAAAACTTTATTGCAATGATAATTTATGGTAACAGCGGAAAACAACGTCATAACATAACTCTATTCTCTACACTGTTTTGATTACTGAAAATTTTAATTTAGAGCTGAATATATTCTAGGGTAAGATGAACAATAATGTTCACGCCCAGAACCAGCTCAAACCCATAAAACCCGGTTTCACTCTCAAGGAGGAATCATGAAACTCAAATTTCCCTAAAATTAAAGCTGTTCTGAATAAGAACAGCTTTTCTATTTAAACAAAATAAAAAATCGGCTTTTAACCGAATTTTTTAAAGTGCTATTTCGCCCTTGATTTTTATCACATATTATAATATAATATTTTACATACAATATGCGCCGTTAGCTCAGTTGGTAGAGCAGCAGCCTTTTAAGCTGATGGTCGTGGGTTCGATTCCCTCACGGCGTACCACCCTTTGAGATGTTCGAGAGACCTCAATATTTCGATGTAATGATTATTCTATTTGATAATAAATTTTTGTATTTTGATAACTTAAACTAATAATATAGATATTAAAAGAGGTGTATAAATTCACACCTCTTTTTTTCTTTTTTAATAGTTTTATCGGCTCCTACCCTTTGATGCACCACAGCAGGTGCTTTGTGAAGCAGATAAATGATGTTCTTTTGCAAACACCACAATTGTGTCGTTTAAAATTCGGTCGCCATCCGTTGGATTATTGAAGCTAAATTTGAACGACAATCGTGTTTCGGCGTTTGGATTTTCTTGGACACTGGCTTCATTATTTTGTCCTTGTTCTTCTGGACTTTTCATCATAACCTCCTTAGAATATTTTATCTATTATTATAATACATTAATTATTATATATTATCAAATTTGAATTTTAAAAAATAACTACAGTATTTCATATTTCAACCCCGACCGATGTGCCTAGTTCACAATGCCAAAAAGATCAAAAGAAAGCCCATGGACATTGTATATAAATACTTCGAGAGCACGCCAGCGTACCATTCTTTGAGAGGTTCGAGAGACCTCAATACCTTGTCCTCTCAAGAACCATGAAATACCTGGAAATAGGTGTTTTTTGTTTGTCACAAATTAATAATATTGATATTATTAAAATATAATTAAATTAACAATTAATCCATTAAAATGAATTCAACACTAATTATTTTATTAATTTATTTTGCATTGATGCTCGCTATTGCTTTTTATTTTTCAAGAAAAACATCTATAGAGGATTATTTTATTAATAAGAGAAAAACAAGTCTGTGGTTAATGACTTTCTCAACGATCTCAACAGTTATAGGTGCGAGTGCTACAATATCGGTTGTTTCAGAAGTATATAATTCTGGTATTTCTTATGGATTAGCATTAATTTTATCATTTACAATCGGAATTTTTATATTAGGGCTTGTATCGACAAGAATGAAAATTGTAGGAGATAAATATCAAGCACAATCTATAGCAGATATATTTTATAAAAGATTTAATAGGAAAAATAAAAATTTAGTGGGTGTATTACAATTATTTGTTTTAATTGGTTGGATTGCTGTCAATTTAGCTGGGTTATCTGCAATATCTTCAATAGTTCTTGATGTAAATTATAGTCTAGCAATATGGATTTCTATTCTAATTACCATACTGTACTCAACAATAGGTGGATTGAAGGTTGATATTATTACTGATTTTATTCAATTTTGGATAATTTTAATTCCTTTCGTTCTCATGACTTTTATAGGATATTTTGAAATAGGGAATTTAAATAATTTAATTTCTAAATTACCAGAGGGACACCTTAATCCACTTGCCTTTGGAGGAATTGCATGGTTTTTAGGAACTATTATTTTAAGTGGATTTATTTATTTAGGAACAGCATATCATTGGCAAAGAACACTTTCTGCAAAAAGTGAAAAGATAGCCAAGAAATCCTATTTTTTAGCGATTCCATTTTTACTAGTAATTGGATTAATGGTTATATTTTTTGGATTGTTGGCCTCTGTTTTATTAAAAGACATTTCACAAGATTTCGCGATTTTTAATTTAATGAGTCGTCTACTTCCTAAGAGTTTTGCGGGTCTTGGTTTTGCTGCAATTCTTGCAGCAATAATGTCTTCCGTAGACAGTTCTTTGGTAGCGGGCTCAACAATAATTTATAAGACAGTATTCAAAGAAGATTCATTTAATGGAAAAAAGAAGATGTTATTTGCAAGAATCACAACAGCTTCGTTTGGAGTACTTGCAGGTCTTTTAGTTTTAGCAGTTCCAAGTATAGTATCGCTTTCGTTATTGGTTTCTTATATGGCTTTAGTTTTTGTTCCAGCAATATTTGCCGTACTTTATTCTGAGAAGACGTCTTCTAATGCTAGTTTTTATTCGATTTTGATTGGATTTATTTCCCTAATAATTTTATTTCCTATATTAGGAAAAAACGCTTTTATAATACCGGTTATATCAGCAATTTTAATGATTCTGTTTTATGATAAGATTCTTAAATTATTTAAAAAATGACCGACCGATGTGCCTAATTCATAATATTAAAAATACCCAAAGAAAGCCTATGGATATTGCATATAAATACTTCGAGACCACACCAGCGTACCACTCTTTGAGAGGTTCAAGAGACCTCAATGCTTCAGCATGTTTTGGGGCTGTAATACCTGTTAAAACAGGTATTTTTTGTTATCTAAAATTCTTACATTCCAAATATCTTCAACTCTAAAATTCTACTAAACAATATTTTTCTGTTAAGATATTTTCATAACTTTACAAGATTGATAAATAACCACTTCATTCATGTAGCCAGAACCAATATTGATTTTTAAGATCTTGTGAAAGTTTGTAGGTGTTGGCATGAGAAAGTACTCCTAAATATGATTGTAATGATTGATTGAAAGAATCTTCACTAAGTTTACCTTGCTTAAAAAGATTAGTTCGTTCTTTTAATTTACGGAACATTCTTCTTTTTGTTTTAGTTCGAAGTAATTTGTAATGGGGTAAAATAGTGTATCCTAGAAAGTCAACACCTCTATGACATACACAAATTGATATCTTATTGGGATGGAGTGATAACTTTAGATTTGTATTAAGAAATTCTTGAATTGGAATAAGTATTTCTTTAAGATATTCTCTATTGATCGATACAATAATGAAATCATCAGTGTATCGAGCATAATTAAAGATCCTAAGTTTATGTTTCATGAAGATATCAAACTCATTCATGTAGATATTAGCAAAAAGTTGAGATGTAAGATTTCCAATTGGTAGTCCATGTCTATCAAATAAATTAGTATATCCAGTAGAAAAGCTTTCAATAATATTTTCCAATAACCACATCGTGTCTTTATCTGCTATTCTTTCCTTCAAAATATTTACTAGTATTCTATGATCAATACTGCTAAAGAATTTAGAAACATCACACTTTAACACAAAACAAGGTCTTGTATAATTTCTGCTTTCAGCTCTTATCATCTTTTCAACAGTAAGTACTCCTTTATGTGTTCCTTTTCCAACTCTACAAGAAAAAGAATTATCAATAAATGTTTTGTCATAGAGTGGATTTAATGCTCTAAATACTGCATGATGTAATATTCTATCACGAACTGTTGCTTTATGAACATGGCGAACTTTTGGATCATAGATATAGAATCCTGTATACGAAGAGTGTTTGTACCTTTTACTCTTTAAATCATAACAAAGATTAAACAAATTCTTTTCAAGATTAACTTCAAAATCTATTACATCTCACTTATTACTTTTATCTTTTCTAAATTCATTCCATGAAACAAAAATATTAGGAATTGAAATTATTTCTTTAAATAAATTATTATATATTTTCATAAATTTAAATTAACACTATGAATGAATTTGATATACCAATATTTAAGAAAAGCTATGACTTATACAAATTATTTAATGATTACAGAAGATTTATTCCAAAACAAGATAGATATACTATCTTTGAAAGATCTGAGAATATAATTCTTTTTGTTTTAGAAAACATTATGCAGGCAAGTAGCGAATCAAAACAAGATAAATTATCAACACTAGAAAAGACAAGTACAAAACTAAACATGTTAAGAATATTTATTCGTCTCATGAAAGACATAAAGACAATTGATACAAAAAAATATCTTATACTTGAAAATGCAGTTGACGAAATAGGTAGAATGCTTGGTGGGTGGATTAGATCTATAAAATAGATTAAGAGAAAGAGCACCAATAAAGGTGCTCTTCTCAAAATTAAGAGGAGTGACTTCGGGACAAAACCAGACACTGAGCCAAAGTTCTTGTTGACATTGTCAACATAGTTCGTGTCGAACTTGACCTTGTCATTGTTGAAGTTCAGGATTGGAGACTTGGAAAAATCACCATCGGCATCAGGAATATTGCTTTTATTCATCTATGTCACCAGATCTTGAATTTTACTTTCTAAAACAAAAAGAATTATATATTCTTGATCTTGAATTTAATTTGGCAGTATTTAAAAAAACCTGCCTCAAATAAAAGCAAGCAGTATCTCCTCAATGCAACACGCTATTAGAAATCTTGATCTCTAATATTCTGGTTGTTTTCTCTTGATGAGAAAGTTCGGCGATAATAGTCCTTAAACTATTATTCATAAGCCTAGACTTTTATATATTATATATTAAAATAGCCCATTATCCAATCCTTGACTTTTTGTGTTAAATATGATATACTATTATGATAGTTAATAGTTCTTTTAAAATATATATTTTATGTTAGTATTTAGACATATGAAGTGAGTGTGTTGAATATAGAATCATTGTATTTATCACACTCACCTCATAGTGAGGTAAGACGACCTCACACGTTTGTGAGAAATAACAAGCAAAAATAACAGGAGGATAACGATGGATGCATCGATTACCGAAGGACAAAAAAAGCAATACCTTAGGTTCGTGGAAGACACCGCGATACTTGTGCTGGATGAATCAAATCTTGATAAAGATGCGATTCAAAGATTGATTGAAAATGGCGGTCAGCTTAAGAAAGACCTTGCCATACTTCTTCAAAAACATTCAATCACCAATCAGTATGCTGATGAAGAACTGAAATCCAATTATGGATATCTGTCAGGATACAAACCCAAAAGTCTCGCTGAACAAGATACTATCTTACATCAGCTATTTCCTGAACTTGGCACATTTGACGAAGCATTTGCTACCAAAACACCTCTTTCAAATGCCGAGGGTTTATTCTTAATTCCAAGATGGGAGAAGATCGCCCCTACATACGGAGAAGCGGTTCAGAAAGTACTTGACCTGATCAAGCAAACCCGTAACGGTGCGTTTTATAACTACCGTGAAGGGCAACTCGGTCCACGATACCTTCGCCAATCCCAAAAGTTAACTGAGGCATTCCAAAAACTTGGCGACGAGCAAAAGGATCACGACGTTCTCGTCGTTCAAGCCCAGTTCGGCATTCGTCATCGAGGTCGTTCAGTTCGCCGGGCACGTGAAGTAATGAATTCCAGTGAATCTGGTCTCGGATCATTTGCTAATGGAATAATGATCTTAACCCATCCCGAACGTCTCCAACATTATGATGATCTTTGGATCGACTGTGCTGGCGATGAATACGCTCCCGATGGTGATGACGATTTCAGCAAGGCTCCGTACTTCAGGTTCGATGGCGGCTGGGTTGGATTCGACGCGGGCTGTGTTAGCAATGCCTACGAGGACTACGGTTCGTCGTCTCTGTTCCTTTCGCAGTAATGACCACTTGATAGCTGGAATTCTTGGATCTTTTGAATAATTGATTCTTGAGTTCCGCCGAAGGCGGTCGCAAAATATGAAGGTTATCCACAATGTACCGTGGGTAACCTTCTTTTCTTTTGTGTAAGTATTTAAATAATTTCTATTTTTCTATCTTTTAACACCAATCTATTTTTTAAATTACTCATCAATTCTCTTTTCTCCAGTATAGTTCCTTGTTGAAGAATATATTTAGCATAATCTTTCATATTAATTTACTTTTAAACCCTGACCAATGTGCCTAATTTATAATGCCAAAAAGACCTAAAGAAAGCCTATGGACATTGGTTATAAATACTTCGAGAGCACGCCAGCGTACCACCCGATTCGTCGTTTCACTCCTCACTCATGGTACTTTACCATTATATATGAAAAGTGATTTATTACAATTTAAAAAACGAGAATGTCCTGAGCCTGTCGAAGGGCATTATTTTATTTATATTTTAGAATGCTGTGATAAAAGTTTTTATTGTGGATCTACAAGAGATATAAAACAAAGAATACAATATCATAATAATAAAAAAGGATCTTTGTGGACGTCAAGAAGACTACCAATTAAATTAGTTTATTATGGAGAATACTATTCCTTATTATTAGCTAGAAAAAGAGAAAGGCAAATTAAGGGTTGGATTAGAAAGAAGAAAGTTAATTTAATATTGGGTATTTGGAAAAAGATAGAAAATTCTAAAGCATAATTTTTTGAGAGATTCAAGAGGCCTCAATGCCTTGTCATGGCAAGAACTATGAAATACTCAGAAATGAGTGTTTTTTTATTGCAACACTAAATCCATTGTATTAACATATAAAATATAAATAATGAATAAAAAATTTTATGAATTATGATGTTGGGGTTGTATTGAGACATTTTCTTGGAAAACACGGATTATCAATTAGACAGAAGAAAAGACTAGATAAATCTATTGAATTATATAAAAATAAAAAAATCAATTATATTATAACTACTGGGGGTTTTGGATTTTTTAATCATACAGATATATCTCTTGCAGAAGCTTGCAAAAAATATTTAATTGAAAAAGATATTTCAAGTGAAAAAATTTTTATAGTTTCTAATTCTATCAATACACTTACAGATATTAAATTATCAAAAGACATAATTGAAAAAAATAATTTTAATTCAGTATTATTCATAACCTCGTTTGATCACATAGGAAGAGTAAAAAAAATTTCTAAAAATATTTTTGAAGAAAAATTTATTTTAGGATTTATTATATCTGATTATTTTGCTGAATTTTGGACTATTTGGGATATTGCATGGCACATAGCTGGATGGCTAAAATATTGGATTAAAAAATTAAATAAATCTAAATAAATAATATATTTTAAAACTGACTTTTAGTCTATTTTTTATTTAATAAAAAAGCTCGACAAATGCCGAGCGAATTAACTCATCCTTATAATTCTCTGTTTTCTTTGAATTTGTAACTTGCGAAGAAATGGAATAAACATGGATGCCACATCAAGTGGAGCGGCAACAAAAGTTTGTTTCATTTTCTCAAGCCAACCATCTTCCATATCAAATGTTATAATTTTTGGCACAGGAATTCCAAATATAAATAATGACATCACCCAGACTTTTAAAATTCTCGATGAAGAGCAAAAAATTACAATTTTTGCTTTCTCGAATTTTTTATTTTTGAAAATAATCTTTTTTGAATTAATAAGATTATCAAGGGTTGTAATTGACTCATCTTCTTTAGTAATATTTTTTAAACAATAATTATCCCTCAGATAATCTTCCATTAAAATTGCTTCGCTCATATTTGGTGCTGTTTTATTATTAGTATAAGCACCACTAACAATGACATTATCACCCTGATTAATATACAAACAAGCATGGTGTAAATATCTCTTAATTATATCTGTAAGATGACATCCATATCCCAATACTATGTAAGTTATCATTAGTCCCCCTAAAAACCATATTTTTAATTTATATTTATATCATATAATAAACAATAGGTCAATGTTGTGCATAACATGTCCATAACACACTTGCTCAAAAATCTTTTTCTGATAAAATACTCTTATGATTGACGAACTTAATATATCAAATATTTCGGGAGATAGAATTCCTCCCCATAATTTAGAAGCAGAATCAAATGTACTGGGTTCTATTTTAATTGACACAGAAGCAATTTCAAAAATTGCTGATATTTTAAATGAAGAAGATTTCTACAAAAAGTCACATCAAATAATTTTTAGAGCTTGTATATCATTATATGACAAAAGAGAACCCATTGATTTACTCTCGGTAAGCAATTTACTTTCTGAGTACGGTGAACTTGAAAACATTGGTGGAAAAAGTTATTTAGCAAGTTTAGCAAATTCAGTTGTAACAGCTGGAAATGTAAGGTATTACGCGGAAATTGTTCAGAAAAAATCAACGCTCAGAAAATTAATTCAAGCATCATATGATATTACAAATAATGCATTTCAAGAAGCAGAAAATATTGATGATGTGCTCGATAGAGCTGAACAAAGATTATTTGGAATTTCACAAAAATATTTAAAAGAAAATTTTGTTGGAATTTCAAATATATTAAATGAAACATTTGAAAGAATTGATGAGTTACACAAAAATAAGGGAAAACTTCGTGGTCTTCCAACTGGTTATACTGATCTAGATGCCCTACTTGCTGGACTTCAAAATTCAAATTTAATAATTATAGCTGCTCGTCCTTCGGTTGGAAAAACTTCTTTTGCGCTAGACATTGCAAGAAATATTGCAGTGCGCGGAAAAGAATGTGTTGGTGTTTTTTCTCTTGAAATGAGCAAAGAAGAACTTGTTGATAGAATTTTATGCGCTGAAGCAGGGGTATCTTTATGGAAGATGAGAACTGGTAAATTATCTGATAGACAAGAAAATGATGATTTTCCAAGAATTGGTCATGCAATGGGAACACTAGCAGATTCAAAAATTTTTATTGATGATTCAAGTAGTTTAAATATAATGCAAATTAGAACAAAGGCGAGAAGATTAAAACTTGAACATAATTTGTCCTGTCTTGTCGTGGATTATTTGCAGCTTATGGAATCGCATTCTGATGAAGAAAATCGTGTCCAAGAAGTTGCAAAAATTACTCGTGGTCTAAAAGGAATTGCTAGAGAACTAAACATTCCAGTTATTGCTCTATCACAATTATCTCGTGCTGTAGAACAGACAAAACCAGCAATTCCTAAACTTGCACACTTAAGAGAATCCGGAACTATTGAACAGGACGCTGACGTTGTAATGTTTATTTATAGAAAATCAGCAGATAGAAATTATAGAATAGAAGATTTAAATCCCGAAGAAAAAGGAATTGCAGAAATTCATATTGCAAAACATAGAAATGGTCCAACTGGAGTTATAAAATTATACTTTGATGAACACACTGTAAGCTTCAAAAATTTAGAAAGAGGTAGTAAGGGACTTGAAGAACAAATACCAATGCCAGAATAAAAATTAAAATAAAAAAATATGTCATCATTATTTTCAAAACTAAACCAAATCAAAGATTTAAAATCACAGGCAAAACAAATGCAAGATATTTTATCTCAAGAAACTGTTGAAGTAGAAAGAAATGGGATAAAAATAAAAATGGATGCAAATCAAAAAATTCTATCACTAAACATAAATGATGGAATTGAAAAGTCTACAATTGAATCAAAGATTCCTCATTTAATAAATGATGGAAATGATAAAGTAAGAAAAATCATGGCAAAAAAAATGCGCTCAGGTGATATTTCAAT
>JAQVMR010000027.1 GCA_028703545.1 Patescibacteria group bacterium | reverse complement strand
TTTGTTGATATAAAAAAACAAATTGATAGACCAAATGGAATGATAATAACAACAGGTCCAACTGGGAGCGGTAAGACAACAACTCTTTATGCGATTTTAACTAAATTAAACTCCCCAAAGAAAAAAATTATAACACTAGAGGACCCTATTGAATATAAATTACAGGGTATAAATCAGTCTCAGATTGATAAAAATATTGATTATAGCTTTGCAATGGGTCTTAGGTCAGTTTTAAGACAAGATCCAGACGTTGTTATGGTTGGAGAAATTAGAGATTTAGAGACAGCCGATATTTCTATAAATGCTGCCTTAACCGGACATTTAGTTATTTCAACTCTTCATACAAATTCTGCATCAGGAGCCATTCCAAGATTTTTAGCAATGGGAGTGAAACCATTTTTACTTTCCCCGGCACTTAATGCCATAATAGGTCAGAGATTGGTTAGAAAGCTTTGTCCTTATTGTAAAGAAGAGCAAAAATTAGACAATACTAAGACTACGGAAGTTTTAAATATTTTAAATCAAATACCAGTTAATTCTGGTTCAAAATTAGACAAAGAAGAATTGGACAATTTAAAGTTTTATAAAAGTAGGGGGTGTGATAAATGTCATGGATTGGGATATAAGGGTAGAATAGGAATTTATGAAATATTAATAATGTCAAAAGAAATAGAAGAAGTTGTTTTAAATAATAAGGTTTCTGAATATATAATTCAGGATCTGGCTCAAAAAAATGGAATGGTTACAATGATTCAGGACGGGCTTTTAAAAGCAAAAGATGGGATTACATCAATAGAAGAAGTATTTAGTGTAGCGGATTAGAATTTAATTAAAATAATATAATGGTTCAAAACAAAAATAACAATAAATATAAAATGTATGTTGTTGCTGTTGATATGGGTTATGGTCACCAAAGAGCAGCATCTCCATTACTTGATTTTTCAGAGGGTGGAATTATAAATGCAAATAAATATAAAGGAATAAGTAAAAAAGAGCAAAAACAATGGAGTGGTGGAAGATACTGGTATGAAATAATTTCAAGGTTTAAAAATATTTCAATGATAGGTAGGGTAGCATTTGCTATAATGGATAGTTTTCAAAAAATAGAACCTTTTTATCCAAAAAGAGATCTTTCAAAAAATTCTTCTCAACAAAAATGGTTTTATAATCAAGTAAGGGGGGGGCTCGGAAAAAGACTAATAGAAGAATTAAATCAAAATCCATTGCCATTTGTAACGACTTTTTTTGTACCAGCTTATTTTGCTGAATACTGGGGATATAAAAATGATATTTATTGTATTGTTTGTGATGCTGATGTGGCTCGTGCCTGGGCACCACCAAAACCAAAAGAAAGCAGAATAAAATATTTAGTTCCAAATAAACGCGTGAAAGAAAGGTTAATTTTATACGGAGTAAAAAAGGAAAATATATATATAACAGGATTTCCATTACCAAAGGAGAATATTGGCGGAGAATCACTAAAAACAATAAAAACAGACCTGAGAGCAAGATTGTTTAATTTAGATCCATGTGGTATTTATAGGAAAAAATATCGTAAATTAATAGAGGATTACGTCTGTCCAGTTAAAGAAATTAAGAAAAATAAACATCCACTAACAATTACTTTTGCGGTTGGTGGTGCTGGTGCTCAGAGAGAAATAGGAGCAATAATTTTACAGAAATTACAAAGGAAAATTACAACGGGAAAGTTAAGATTAAATTTGGTTGCAGGGAATAGAAATGATGTTTATTTATTTTATCAAAATATTTTAATAAAAAATAAATTAGATAAAACAAAAAATGTAAATATTATTTATAGTACAAATAAATTTGAATATTTTAGAGATTTTAATTTGGCACTGAGAACAACAGATGTATTATGGACAAAACCATCTGAGTTAACATTTTTTAGTGGACTAGGAATTCCAATCATTATTTCAGATCCGGTTGGCTCCCAGGAAGATTATAACAGAGACTGGCTTTTGTATATAGGAGCCGGGGTTAATAGTTTAAATCCAGAGTATGTAGATGAGTGGCTTTTTGATTGGTTAGAATCTGGATGGTTAGCAGAGGCGGCTATGAACGGATTTTTAAATGCACCGAAGCTCGGTGCTTATCATATTGAGGATATTGTATTCAAGAGAAAAATTGTTGAGGCAAATGAAATTCATTTATTGTAATTATGAGAATAAAAAATTTAACAATAAATTTTTACAAGAGCATAAAAGATAAAATGCATCTCGATTTCTCAGATGTTAATACTTTTATTGGTCAAAATAATTGTGGCAAATCAAGCATTTTAAATGCAATTCAAATTGCTCTTTGTCCAGAACTCGACAATACTTATGTTTTTTATAATAAGTCAAATATTGAATTAAATATAGAATTTTCTGATAAAGAAAAAAAAGAATTTAATTTTCCAGAAAATAATGCAATTCTAAAATTAGAAGTAAATAAAAGAACGTTAATTTTTAAGAATAGAGAGGTTGATTATTTAAGATGTGCAGAAAAATTTTCAAAAAAGCTTAAAAAATTAAACGAAGAATCTTTTTTGGACATAAAATCGATTGAAAAAGATTTTAAATCTATTTTTAATTATCCAGAAAATTTAAAACTATTTCAAAATGCTTTAAAAAAACATTTTCCAAAAATTACAGCAAATGAAGAGGCCATGGATCTACATTTTGAACACGCTGGTTTATATGAGGGTAATAGACGTGCAACTATTGATCATTTGGGTTCTGGATTTATAAGAGTTTTTACAATACTACTATATATTTATCATCCACAATATCATATTGTTTTAATAGATGAACCAGAAAATCATCTACATCCAGCACTTATAAAAAATTTATTAAACGCTATACAAAATTCAAGTTTGGCTCAGGTTTTTTTTACAACACACACTTCTCTTTTTATATCAGCAAAAACTATTCCTAATTTAGTTCGAGTTGTTCGTGATGAAAAATCAACAAGAGCATATGATTACACTGGGGCAAAGTTTAATAAAGAAAGATTAACAGAGGAAATGAATTCAGATAATATGGAAATGTTTTTTGCAGACAAGGTTTTGATAGTTGAGGGAATTTCAGATAGACTTCTTTTCAGGGGCCTTATAAATAGATTTTATAAGGGGGGTAAAGATATAAAAGTTGTTCAAACATATGGAAAGGGAAATGCTGTTGTTTACTCGGATTTATTAAAAATTTTTAATATCCCATTTATAATGGTTTTTGATAGAGATATGTTAAAAGGCGGATATTTGGAAAGTTTAATTAATCGTCTTAATTTAAATATTAATTTGAGGGACACAGCACAGTTAAAACAAAATGGAATTTTTATTTTTCCAAATGGGGTTTTAGAAGATAATTACCCTAAAAAATATCAAAGAAATGATAGTAAGGCGCTAAGTGCATTATATGCTGTAAATTTAATTACAGAAACAGAATTTAATTCACCAAAAATGAAAAACATAAGAGAAGTTATTTCATTGTTATAATTTAATAAGTAAAAAATTCCTTTTATTGGAATAAAAAAATTATGAATTTTTTAATAATCGTAATAGTTTCGTATTTTATTTTGGCTATTGTAAATTTGGCGGACAAATTTATTTTGGGAAATATGATTCCAAACAGCAAGGCCTATACTTTTTTTGTAGGAGTTTTGGGTTGTGCGGTAGTGCTTTTATCGCCATTTTTTCTTGTATGGTGTGGCTGGAGAATATTAATGTTAAATATTTTAGTTGGAGCATTTTTTCCAATTGCCCTTACCTTTATGTATAGATCTTTAAAAATAGGGGATACATCAAAAATGATAACTCTGGTGGGGGGAACAATACCTATTTTTACAGTAATTATGTCAATTTTTATTTTAGGAGAAGTTTTTACTAAAAATCAGTGGCTTGGAATTGCATTGCTTATTGTTGGAACAATTATTATTGCATGGCTTCCAAATAAAAAAACATTGTGGCATAAAATTTCTGTAATGTTTGGCATGACTGACGATAATCCAAAAAGAGGAATTATTGAAGCAATACTTTCAGCACTTTTCTATGCCTTATTTTTTATAGGAACAAAATATTTATATTCAATTCAACCATTTTGGTCTGGATTTATATGGATAAGGCTCGGGACACTTATTGCAGTTTTAACATTTTTGATAAATAAATCTGACAGAATTGCCATATTTAATAGTTTTAAAAGTTTAATGAAGGGTAAAAATAAATTACTATTTTTTGGAAATCAGGGATTAGCTGGAGTAGGATTTGTATTACAAAATTATGCTATAGCGCTTGGATCTGTTGCGCTCGTAAATGCAATGCAGGGAATTCAGTATGTTTTTTTAATTGTTCTTGGTTTTATTATTACAATGTTTAAACCACGAGCGATAAAAGAAGATATTTCAAAATCAATTATAATTCAAAAAATCATTGCAATATTATTAATAGGAATCGGGTTGTTTTTTGTGGCAAAATAAATTATGAAATTAACTAAGAAAAAAATGCTTATTTATTTGGGGTTTATAGTTGTTGTATTTTTGTTATGGTATTTAAAATTTGCAAAACATTATCCAAAGAATATTGATTTAAATGTATCTTCTGAATATTGGGGAGTTACATTTTCAACAAAAATTTGTAAAGAAATGGGACTTTCTTGGAAAGAGGTATACATTGCAATGCTCGATGATTTGAAAATTCGTCAAATTAGAATACCAATTTATTGGGATGAAATAGAACCCCGTTATCAGGAATTTAATTTTTCTGATTATGATTTTATTTTTGATGAGGGCGCAAAAAGAAATGTAAAATTTATTGCAAATGTTGGTTGGCGACTTCCTCGTTGGCCAGAATGTCATGCGCCAGTTTGGGCAAGTGTAAAAGGAGTAAATTATACAAAAGACAGAACCATGACAATGTTAGAAGAAGTTATAAATAGATATAAGAATCGTGGTGAAATAGTTATGTGGCAGCTTGAAAATGAACCACTTTTAAATTCTTTTGGCAAGTGTCCAAATGGAGATGAAGAATTTTTGAAGAAAGAAGTTGCGCTTGTCAGAAACCTTGATTCAAAGCCAATACTTATTACCGCATCAGGAGAATTAAGCACATGGAGAAGAGAGAGCAAAATTGGAGATTATTTTGGAACAACAATGTATAGAGTTGTGTGGAATCAGTTTTTCGGTTATTTCAGATATCCATGGCCAGCTGGTTTTTATAAATGGAAAGCAAAATTAATTGGAATGTCACAATACAAAATGAATGTAAGTGAACTTCAGGCTGAACCATGGGTTCCAAATGGAACATTAAAAGATATAGTTCACGAGGAATCAAATAAATCTTTTGATATAAATCAATTTAGAGCTAATTTGCAATTTGCAATTAATAGTGATTTGAATAAAATTTATTTATGGGGAGTAGAGTGGTGGTACTTACGCAAAACTCAAGGGAATTCTGAATATTGGGATTTGGCTAAGACATTGTTTGATAAATAATTATTTTTTAAATAAAAAATGACTCTGTTGGTTCAGAGCCATTTTTTTATTTAGTTTTCTCTGATTGGATAGCTAATTACTCTTCCATCTTTAAGTTTTCTAAATAGCCAATCTTGTCTGACTATTTTGTCTATAGAAACGCCAATACTTTTATATTCCTCATCCCTTGATTTTAATGGTCTAATTTCTAGACTGTCTTTGTATTGTATAAAGACAAGTCCGTTTGAAATTTGAATATTCTTTGCCCCCATTGAGAGAGAAATGTAGTCACGTGGAGCTAGATACCAATTTTCTCTTTCACACTCTAAATCGATTTTTAGTTTATTAATTGAATCTAGAAAGGTATAGCATATCGACACAGCTATAATTATTAGGATTAAAGAGACGCCAATCGATATAAGTTTACACGCGTATAAATAATATGATAGTTTTGAATTTTCTTTTTTTATTTCCTCATACTCTTCTTCACTGTGCATTTTATCCTCCTAGATAAGATTTCTTTCTTTTGGCTTATAAAACATCTCTTCTAAAGCATGTATTATATATCTTGTATCATGATAATGCCCGTGGGTAACGATTTTTTCAATTCGCTCAAATTGAGTTGTATCATTAAACTCAATTTGAATATTTAAAGCTTCAAAAATGTTCCGGGCAATCATTAAGTAGGTTTCGGAACCATACTTTTGATTATCATGATAAATATCATAATATGCTGATTGGCCCTTAAAAAATATATTCAACATTTGAGGTATTGTTACTATCATTGTAATTTTACATTTAATAGCTTTATGTCTACCCATGATAAATCTCCTTTATTTTTGTTTTATACCAAGTGCGTAGTCTTTGAAGTGGCCGGAGGTATTCCAGCAGAAACCATTTTCGCGCGAAAACAATTTAAAACTTAGTTCTCTAGAGTATTTGTTACCATACAAACACGCCAGGAAAGGGCCAAGTTCATGAGATTCTAATACTGACTGAATAGAAATTACATTTATTACTCTTTGAATCTCTGGATATTGAACTCCAAAAGTTAGTAATTCTAGTATGTTGGCTGGATAAAAACCAGCTTTTTCCATCTGTGAGATTACTTCAGTTATGGTCAATTCACTAGCGGTATAATTGAATAATTGTCCCACCACTTCTTTTTTGTTACTTATTTTCTCCGCCAGTTTATATTTTGTTATTGGCAAATACCAGGAATTAGAGAATATATATTCTTCGTTATCATAATGACCAGCCCTTATGATATTTTTGGAAGCTAAATTGTAGTTAACAGTTAATTTAAAAGAAGTTGTTATTTCGATTTTTAGTCTTGAATATATGGCAGTAGTTAATTCTATATGCTCGCTTCTACTATTTAAAAACATATCTAATATTTGAGAAACGCTCATATTCAAAACCATATTAAGGTTTTCTTTTTCTTTCGTGTTCATGATAAATCTCCTTTATTTTTTTGTTAATGTGCAATTTTTATTATTTTTTGGAACTATTTAATATATAATAAATGTGTAAAATCGTAAAGTATATAATACATTTTTGTAAATTTATTAAAACTACTACTTAAAATATGTTGACATATATAATAAAATAAGGTATATATGATATATAAACATTAATATATTATGTATGAAAATAGATACAATATTATCAAAGCTGGGATTTGATAACAATCAGGTGAGTGTTTATTTGGCTATTTTGTCTCTTGGAACGGCTACGGCATCAGATATTGCTAGGAAATCAGGTATAGTTAGGACATATATTTATAAGATAATAGAGAGTTTTATTGATAGCGGTTTAGTTGAAGAAACCCATGAAAAAGTAAAAAAATTTACAGCACTTCATCCAACAAAGCTAATTGATCTAATGGAAAACAAAAAGAATCTAGCAGAAAGTTTGTTGCCAGAACTTTTGGGTATGTTTTCAACGAAAGAATTTAAGCCAAAGATGAAATTTTATGAAGGTAAAAATGCTAAGAAAAAAGTATTTGAAGATATATTTAATTTTCCAGAAAGCACAATTTATACATTTTCTCCTTTAGATGATTTGTTGTCACAATTTGGGAAAACTTATATGAGGCACTATATGGAAAGAAGAGTGCAAAATAAAATAAAAAGATTATCACTTCGTCCTTTTTTAGAAAAAAATAATAGTGAAACTTGGGATTCTGGAACTGGAGAAAAGTTTTTTAGAGAAGTTAAGATTTTGCCAGAGAACATAGACTGCGATACCATAATACAGATTTATGCGGATAAAATTGGAATCATCGCATCAGAAAAAGAAGACTATGCTTTTATAATAGAGAGCAAAGAATTATATGGGTTTATGAAACAAATATTTTTATTTCTGTGGAGTACGGCTAAAAAATAAATACTAGGGAAAAAGGCTTGAAATAAAGGAAAAACGGGGTATTTACGCTTCTAGCGTAATATAATATACTAGAAACATATGATTATGGTAATATGTAAGATAAAAATTATAAAATTATGTTAATATATTTTGACGAATCATACGACTCTGAACACAGGTACCTTTTATTAGGGGCTCTTTTTAATCCTCATCCAAAATTTTTACATCGAGAATTAAATAATTTGAAAGATAAGTATAATTATGTTTACCCAATTGGAGGATTTAGAGAAATAAAATATAATAATTGTAATAATAATTTTAGATTAAAAATATACAAGGAAGCAATAGATATATTTTTCAGAAGTACTAGTTATTTTAGGTGTATTGTTATTGATCAAAATATATTAGACTTAGATTATTTTGGTCAAAAATATGAAAATAAAAGTATAAAAATGGCTCGTGCCTATAAAAAATTTGCAGAATATTTAATATCTCATAATTCAGATAATAGTTACAATGGTGTTTTATTAACAGATGAATTAACTAGGTGTGAGGGGGATCGTTTTCTTGAATTAATGAAACAAGATTTTTGTCTTCCAGATGGTAAATATTGCGATATAAAAAATAAGCCAACATTGAAACATATCGCAGATATAAAATCACACATTGATACTTATCATGTTAATCAAATTAATGATTTACTTTTGGGATGTGTTTTGAATAATCTTGTGCCTACAATAAAGCCATATAAAAATGATTTAAGAAAATATTTAGTAGAAAAGTTATGTGTAGATAGTTTGTTGCCAGACTATTGGAATAAATATTCTAAAAGATACGTTGAAGAATATTATCCAAAATTTAATATTTGGTATTGGAAGCCTAATAATTGTGATAATCAAAAAATCTCTGAAAATTCAGAGGTATTTTGATAGGTCTAAGTGCTGGTAAAAGTATTAGCGGTAGTTGAAATGGTTTTCAACACCATTCTCTTACTACTCTAACCTAAATTAATTATAAACTATTTTATAAACTGATGTCAATACTGTCGACAGTATAATAAAAATGGACAATAAATTAAATAAAAATATGGAAAATAAACAGATAACTTTGAGTTCAGAATTTGCTTCCAAGTTTGAGGATTTCAATGATTTTGAAGATGCGTCAGGTATTGATACATTAAAAATTCTTGGTGATATTAGCAGGGAAGAGTCTGATTATTATAAAGATTTATAAAACAACATTTTGATTTATAGACCTTTAATAAAAAAGAGAGCCTACTGTTCTCTTTTTTATTTGTGTGTAATTAACTTTGTGCTATGGTTTCTGTTTTAACTTCCTTCTTTTTAAATTTTAACATTGGTTTAAAAAACCACAATCTTTCAAAAAAGTGAAACAAAGACAACCAAATCATTATAATTCCGAAGAATGTGTGATTGAAAATATATGGTAGTGATATATCAAAATCTCTCCAAAAAATTGAGACAAGAGCAGAATATAAAACGGCAATAAAAGAAATAAAAAGTGAAATATTTAAAATTCTTTTATGCGTCGTAATACTAAATATCTTTTTATCTTTTAGTATTAGCATTATTATATAAACAACAACTAATATTATTGAGATTAGTAAAAAGTTTGTTGATCCTTTTCTCATATTTTTTAAAATTAATTTTTTAAATTATTTTATCATCAGGAATTTCCCTTATGTCTCTATCATTTTCATCTTCTATTTCTCCAACAATTTCTTCTAAAATATCTTCAAGTGTTAAAAGTCCTAGTAGTTGTTCATTTTTTCTGTATACAAGTGCCATGTGAATTCTTTTCTTTATCATCTTGTTGAATATTCTGTGTATTTTTGTATTCTCGTCAACTTTGATAATTGGATTTACATATTTTGATAACTCATCTTCTCTGTTATCGCTATTTAAAACCCTCATGATATCTATTAAATGCACATAGCCAACTATATTGTCTTCTTGATTGTGATAAACTGGATATCTACTATATCCTTCTTTTGCCATAAAGTAGGATACTTGATCTATTTCTGCATCTTCATTTACTACAGACATTTTATAACGTGGTGTCATGATATCTTTTGCCTTTATATCGCCAAATTCTAGAACATTCATTATCATTTCATGTTCTTTAAATTCTATGACCCCATTTTCTACAGCTATTCTACTGAGCGCTTTAAATTCTTGTTCTGAAACCGTGTCTCTTTTTTTGTTGCCAGTTATTAGGCGCAAAAATTTTTCCAGTAAATAAACTATTGGGTATAAAATTATTTCAAGAAAATATACGACTGGCGTAAAAAATAATGCTAATTTTTCTGCCCTTGTTTGAAAAAAAGCCTTTGGTAGCATTTCACCAAAAATTAAAATTAATAATGTTACTATTCCAGTAACTAATCCAACCACATCATTGTGAAATTTTTCAACTACCCAAAAACTAGATAAACTTGCTATGCTTACATTTACCAAATTATTCCCCAATAATAGAATGACTAGTAGTCTTTTTTTATTTTTTAATATTTTTTGAAGTAATTTTGCATTTCTTTTTTTTGCTAAAATAAAGGATTTTACATTTCCCGGGGTCAGTGAAAAAAGCGCTATTTCCATTCCAGAGAACCACGCAGAGCACATTAATAATATTATTATACATATAAAAAACATATTTTATATATTATAAATTTTCTTAGTTTTTGTTTTTTATAATTACACAGGCATTGTGTGTTACATTAATATTTTTTGCTTCACAGTATTTTATGGCCCTGGTGCTTTCAGAACCTGGTTGCATCCAAACTTTTTTAATTCCAAGCTTTTCTACTTCTTCTAATACTTTTTCTGTGATTTCTGGCTTAACAACAAATATAACGACATCTGGTTTTATATTTACTTCTGTTAGAGATCTATAAATTTTTTGATTTAAAATGTAATCACCGTGTGTATTTATTGGTATCGTCCGATATCCTTTCTCTATAAGATCTTTAAATATTTTATATCCGTATTTTTCTTCATTTGAAGATGCTCCAACAACAGCATAGATTAAATTTTTATTTAACATATTTATATAAAAGTTTCTCCTGTCATTTCATCAGGAATTTCTAAATTCATAATTTTTAGAATTGTTGGTGCTATATCATTTAAACAACCACTCGTTCTATTTATTGAACTATATTTTGGAGATATTAAATAAAAGGGAACGGGATTTAATGTATGGGATGTTAATTTTTGATTTGAGCTTTTATCAAATGTTTCTTCTGCATTTCCGTGGTCTGCTGTTATTATAACATGATAATTGTTTTCTTTTGCACAATTTACAATTTTTCCAAGTGCGCTGTCAACATGCTCTGTAGCACTCACAATCGCATCAAAATTTCCAGTATGCCCAACCATATCACAATTTGTTAGATTTGTTGCTATGAAATCAAATTCATCATTTTTGATAGCATTTATAATTTCATCTGCGATTTCATGCACTTTCATCTCTGGTTTTATGTCATGAGTTGCAACGTCTTTATTGCTGGGAATTAAAATTCTTTTTTCATTTTTTTCTTCCCCGTATCTTTGTGCATTGAAGAAAAAAGTTAAATGGGTAAATTTTTCAGTCTCAGTAACTTTTAATTGTTTTAATCCGTTTTTTGCAATCACTTCAGACAGTGTGTTTTTAATTTCATCTGGTGGAAAAGCAACACGAACATCCAAAGACTCGTCATATCGAGTCATTGCTACAAATTTCATATTTGGAATATTTTCATCTAAAAATCTTTTTGTAATTTCTCTTGCTCTGTCGGAGCGAAAATTTGCAAAAATTACTGCATCATTTGATTGAATATATCCTTGTTCGCCGGGCTCTGTTTCTATATAAGCTGGTTCTATAAATTCATCTGTTATATCTTTTGAATAATTATATTCAATGGCTTCTTTGGCCGATTTAAATTTAGGTCCATTAGCATGAGTCATCACCATGAAATGTTTTTCAACTCTGTCATTGTTATTGTCTCTGTCCATTCCCCAATAACGACCACCAATTGTTGCGATTCTTCCAATGTTTTCCATTTTCATGAAATCCTCAATATCCTCAATATACTTAATTGCACTTTTTGGAGGAGTATCCCTACCATCAGTATATAAATGCAAATAAACATTTTTTACACCA
>JAQVMR010000026.1 GCA_028703545.1 Patescibacteria group bacterium | reverse complement strand
CTTTTTTCTACCTCTCTAAATTCAAGAGTATTCATAGTTCCTTTTGTTTCCGCAATAAAATATATATATTTAAAATCATTATTATCAAAAACTATAGCCCAGTCTGGATTATAATTTCCTACTGGTGTTGGTATTTTAAAATCTCTTGGCGGTTTTGCATAAACCACTACCTCTCCTGATTCTAAATCGTTAGCAAATTTCTTTTCAATATCTGAATCAATTTTTAAATAATTATAAATATGCTTTTTTACTTCAATGACATTATCCCCTAACGAACCATTTAAATTATTTACAGTAAAAATATCATCACTATAGTTATTGTCAGTTTTGGAGTAAATAATACTATTTATTAGTGTTGCTGCTTTTTCGTTTGAAATTAAGTTAGAAATTTGTTTGATAAAATCTTCTGGATTGATTTTATATTGATAGAAAATATCTTCTTTCAGTCCTTGTAAAATTTTGACTACTGATTTCCTTGTCAAAATAGTACCTCTAGTAATTTCATCAATCAAATCATATTTTATATTATCACTTATTAGAGACTCAACTCTTTCAACTCTTTCTCCTATTTTTTTTATATTACTACTATTTTTTAAATTTTCTTCATTCATTTCTTCTTCTTGTGTTCCTGTTGTTACGATTGCTTTTGCCTTTTTTACCTTCAAATTTATATTAATAGAATCAATGCTTTTTTTGATTAATTCTTCACTATCAAAATCAACCTCATAAACAGTTTTAACTTTTATTTTATTCCAGAGATCTTGAAATTCTTTTTTCTGGAAGTTATCTGTTAATTTAAATTCTGATATATTATTTTTTCTCTCATCATTAGTAATTTCATCTTTTAACTTAGATGTACTATAAATTTTGTTCATAAGCTCACTAACTTCTTTTTTAAAACCACTTAATCCTTGCGGCAATACTACAACATTTTTTTCAATGTCTTCTATTAATTTTTCGGTTATTCTATATTCTTCATCAATATATTTATTTTCTTTAAAAAGAAATATTAAATCCATTGCATCCTTACTATCAAAAACAAACTCCTCTCCCTTTTCATTTCTTAAAACTCTATCTTTTAAAATATCTGAGGAAAGAATAATTGGCCTATCAGATAAAGAATCTAATATTTCTTTTTGTAAATCTCTAGCAAATTGATCATAGGATTCACTAGCAATAATTGTCAGGTTATTAATATCAAAGAATTCATCTTCTAAATAATTACTGTCCATTCTTTCACCTTCTTTATCAACGCATATTCTAAGACCTCTACCTATCTCCTGTCTTTTACTTATGTTTGATTGAGCGTGTTTTAATGTACAAATTTGAAAAATATTTTGATTATCCCAACCTTCTCTAAGAGCAGAGTGTGAAAAAATAAACCTAGTGGGCTCCTCAAAACCTAAAAGCTTTTCTTTATTTTTCATTATTAAATCATAGGCGTCTGTATCTGAACTTCCATCTTCGCCTCTTTTTTCAGAAGAATCTACGAACCTACCCTTTTTATCAATAGAAAAATATCCGTTGTGAATTTTTGAAACAGAAGAGTTGTCTAAATATCTATTGTATTCTGGATTAAATAAATCTCTATATTCTGTTAGTGCATTTCTATATTCTTCTTCAAAAATATCAGCATATTCTCCATTTATTCTTTTTCCATTTTCACCATACTGACGATATTTAGCAACTTCATCTATAAAGAATAAAGACAAAACTTTAATTCCCCTGTTAAATAATATTTTTTCTTTATCTAAATGAGATTTAATGGTCTCTCTAATTTGTATTCTTCGTAAATGTTTTTCATCTAAGCCACCACTTACTTGTCCAACATCCATAGTAATTCCATTGGTAAAGCTAATTGTATTGGTAAGACCATTAATACTATTAATAACAAATCCTCTATATTGATTTAGTTCACCTGATAATTGATACAGATCGTCACCTTCACTAACAATTCTTAAGATTCTTTTTATTATTCCAGAATTTTGTTTAACTTCAAATTCCAATTTGGCTTTTGGATATACTTTATCGCTAATATCAATTCTATCTAAGAATAAATAACTATTAGTACCAACATCTCCCAATACTTCAACTCCTTTTACACTTATTTTTTTAACTAATTTTTGATTAAATGCATCAACTGCATCAAGTCTGTATATTTTATTAAAATCTTCTTTGTGTGTAGCTGAATATCTTAGTTTGAATAGACTATTAAATTTTGCAATAGATTCATTTGCTTGTTTTCCAAATTTTTGAGGTTCATCAATTATTAAAATTGGTCTAGTGCTTTTCAAAACATCTATTGGTTTTCTAGATTGCATTTCATCTAATCTCATATAAATTCTTTTAGCATCTTCACTTCTAGCAGCAAATGCTTGATAATTCATTATAATAACTTCTATTGCAGAACTAGATGCAAAAGTTTTTATATTATTTATGTTATTTGTTTTTCTTGCATCATAAATATTAAAACGAATTTTTTTACCATAGATTTCTTGAAAATGTTCAGCTGTAATTTGTAGAGATTTATTTACGCCTTCACGAATAGCAATTGATGGAACCATAATTATAAACTTACTCCAACCATAATATTTATTAAGTTCATACATTGTTTTTGTATAAACATATGTCTTACCAGTACCTGTTTCCATCTCTATTGTAAAATCCATTCCAGCTAGCTTTTTAGAAGGAACTAGCCCTTGAGATTTTTGAACATTTTGAACATTTTTTAATATATCAAAATCTGTAAGCTCAATAGATTTATTGCTAAAAGCAATGTCTTCAATAAAACTTGATTGTCCTTTATCTACACCCCTTCCTAATAATTCTTTTCTTTTTCCTTTTGTCTGTCCAATGAAACAATCAACTACTGCTTGTGCGGCATCATTTTGATATTTTTGCTGTTTAAATTTTAATTTCATATTTTAATATTTTATAATACCTTTATTATTGTTTCTGATGATAATCTTTTGAATCTCTCTTCTATATTTATTTTATCTTTATCGTCTTTAAAGCTTGAATCTCTAAATACAACCTTAAGTGGTTGAATTTTTGCAATTTCATCAATAATCTTAAAATTAATATTTTCATCAAAACAAGCAACCAATGAATTATCTTCTACAAAGAATACTCTATTACCGAGAATATCTTTTTGTTCAATTTTATGTGATAACTCTAAACCAAGATCAAGCATTACTTGTATTAATAAATCTTCTGGGGTTCTATCTTCTTTAATATTTTTTTCTATTTTTGACAATAAGTCCTTGCTTAATTCTTTTGGATTATAATAAACATCTTTCATATTTGTAGAGTCTAATTTGAAAACCCTAAATCCAAAGTCTAGTTTTGAAGCATCTATATTACCTTCTCCCAATTTTTGTTGTTTGTTCTTATTTTCTAATTCTTCTTTGATCTTTTTTCCGGCTCTTATAATTCTTTCTCTTCCAATTTCAAATATATTCTTATATCCCGCCTTGTATGCCTCTGAATCTAGATCTGTTTCTTCTGGTAATTGAACCATTATATATTTCCTATTTCCCCCCATCTTCAACATTTAATTGCATTACTGCATGAGCTGTTGTAGCTGAACCAGAAAAGAAATCTAAAATTATATCCGAAGAATTGTTCTCACCTATAAGATTATATATCCAGGAAATTAAATTTATTGGTTTAGGATGATCAAAGATTCTTCTTCCATCAAATAATTCGTTTAAATCTTTTTGTGCTGATTGTCCAGAATCTGCATCTATAAAATCGGTAAAAGGTTTTTTTGCTTCCCCAGTAAACCTAATCTTATTATACACGTTTCCATTTTTAAAAATAATTTCTTCGTTTGTTACCCCTTCTTCAAATTTTTGTTTTGACCATAGCCATGTTGCGTCTTTTCTATTTGCTCCATTATCCTGTCTGTCTTTCCACTTTTCAAAAGATCCACCTGGATAGTATTTCTTTCCTTCATATTCAATCACGTAGTCCATGCTCTTGGAATAACTACTACTTAGACTATCTAATTTTCTCAAATAATACTTTCCCTTATTGTCAAGTAACTTAAATCTATCTTCGTCAGACATCTCTTTATTAAACGCGGTTAATTTTCCTTTTTTATAACATAAAACAAAGTCTTTATTAATTGAAACAAAATGACTATCCATTTTTATATTTTCAGTTTTTTTCCATATAAAAGAAGAAATAAAATTTCCTTCTCCAAAAACCTCGTCACAAATTTTTCTAAGATTATGAACTTCATTATCATCAATTGAGATAAATATTACACCATCGTCTTTTAGTAAATCTTTTGCAAGAACTAATCTTTCATACATCATACAAAGCCAGTCACTATGAAATCTTCCATTTGTTGTTGTATTTTTAAATAATTTAGTACCTTCTCCATCCACTGCTTTAGTCTCTAAATCGTACTCTTCTTTGGATTGTGTAAAATTATCACTATAGACAAAATCTTTTCCTGTATTATAAGGTGGATCAATATAAATCATTTTTATTTTTCCGAGATAACTTTCTTGAAGAAGTTTTAAAACTTCAAAATTATCTCCCTCAATATAAAGATTTTCTGTATTTTCAAAATCAACACTTTCTTCTGGAATTGGTCTAAGCGTTTTATCTGTTATTGGAGTATTTGCTTTTAATATTGATGATTTTTTGCCGGGCCAATCAAGACGATATCTTTCTTCTCCGCCTTCTACGATATTTTTTGACAATTCTTGTTTTAACAAATCAAAATCAACACCCTTAACTATATCCCCATTTTCGTCTTGTTGTTCTGTTATTACATTTGGAAAAATTTCGGCAATTTTCTTAATATTTTCTTCACTTAAATCTGGGGTTTGCATTTTTAGTTTATCCATATATTTATTTAATTATTTTGTAATTTTTTTAATAATATTTTTTGTTTATTTAATTCCTGATTTTTTATAACTTTTTTATTAAACTGCTTTTCTTGTCTTAATTTATTTTTAAGCTTTTCTATTTCTATTTCTGTTTTTTTTATTTTATCATCTGTCTCAACAATTTCATCAAATTCTTTATCAGTAATTTCTATACTTTTTATAAACTTTTTAATAATTTTTTGATAAACTCTCTCCAAGTTAGTACTTATAAAATCAAACTCAATCTTTTCATTCCATTGTGATAAATAATAATTCTCTAAAATCCCATCATCTTTAAGTGATATTCCATACGCAACATCATCTCTATGTTTGAAAATAAACAAGATGGGATATGGAATTGCTTTATCTATTAATTTTAAAACATTTTTTGGTATTAGTTTTTCTTTTAGTTCAACTGTGAAAATTTGTATTTCCTCTATTTTTTTAGTTTTACTTATTCCTATCGTGCTTTCTGATAATTTATAAGACCAAATTATTTTTTGAATTTTATCTATAAATTCATTTTTTAATTTGTTATTTATAACAAAACGATTATAAAATTGATTTTTTGGTATTACTTTATCAACTTTTGCACTATCAGGAAGTTTCATATTATTTAATGACTGTAAAAGTAATTAATTCAAAATCTTCTAATCCCTTTATATCATTTTCTAGAGCCGTAGTTCCGCCACCAGAAAACAAACTATTAATATCAGTTTCGTCTTTAACGCTAAGTATAGATTTTATTGATTGACCAAGTAAATCAGAATATTTTTTCATATTTTTACCGTCATCTGTTTCATTATTAAAAACCTCATATACGTCTTTTATAGGTTCGCTATTGCCTTTGGAAATTATCCTCATAACATCTAATGTATTTTTAACATTTAAATGATTTGATAATATTTCCCCATCTTCATTTATATATACCAAATAAAATGGATGCAATTGATTTGTGTTATTTATATTAATACTATTATTTCTATTTTTTAAAACAAATATAACGCCCGGTTTAATATCCTTTTCTAAAGACTTCCTACATACTGAATGTATACCACTTGGGACAGAATCTAAATCTCCGTGTTCTTTGATATAATTTACCAAATCCATTCTAAAATCATTAAGACCCAAATCTGTAATTGAAATTCCAGCATTCATATCTTCAATATCTACAACTTCTTCTTGTAATTTTTCTAACTGCTTTTTCCTGTACTCTAGGTCAATTGATTCATTAGTTAAAACATTATCTTCTCCTGTAGCGGCCGCATCAACCATAATCATTCTATTTTCCACTCTCTTCTTTAAATTAATATAATCATCAAGTGGTATATTTGGCCAAAAATTTACTAACTGTATATCTTTATTGTGAGAACCGATTCTATCTATTCTGCCAAATCTTTGAATAATTTTTACTGGATTCCAATGAATGTCATAATTTATTAAATAATCACAATCTTGCAAATTTTGTCCCTCTGAAATACAATCGGTAGCTATCAAAACATCTATTTCTTTATCTTCTCTATGCTTTCTCTCTTTTGCTATAGGAGAAAAATTAGTTAAAATATTATTAAATTGTTTGTTAATATTCCATGTGCATTCATTTTGATCATTACCTACAACTTTAGCAACTTCTAAATTATATTTTTCTTTAACATGCTTAGATATATTTTTGTACAAATAATTAGCTGTGTCTGCAAAGGCTGTAAAAATAAGTATCTTTTTATTATTATAATTTATAGTATGATTTATTTTATAATTAATTAACTCTTTTAAATCCTCTAATTTTTTATCATTGTCCGGTGTTACTTTTTTCATTTCTTTTAGTAACTCTGCTGCTATTTTTAAATCCGCTTTTAAATCTTCTCTCCAACCTAAAATATTCATATCTGCTAAATTTATTTTTACTTTATCACCAATACTAAAAATATCATCCAACCAGTCATCACTCTCAACATCTGTATTTATATTATTTACTTGAGATGCTTCAACTATTAATTCTTTTCCATTTTTTTCATAATTATCTATAGATTGAATAAGTCCATCAACATTACTAATAAATTTATTTAAGGTAATTCTAAAAGATTCAACCGAGCTTTCTAGTCTTTTAAGAAAGTTAACTCGCATTAATTTTTGTAAACTCTTTTCACGGTTTATTTGTTGTAATCTAACATTTTCATTAATTTCGGTGTCATACAAACTACTATAAAAATCTAATTTATTAGGTAATATATAATCAAACGGAGAATAGATAGAAAGGTTAAGCATAGATAATCTTCTGTACAACTCATCTATTTCTATGAACCCTTGTATTTCCGTAATTGAACTTCTTTTTGTTATTGGTTTTAATCTATTTGGAAATTTACCTATTTTTGTCATATCATAATATCTCTCTATGTGTTTTCTACTTCTAGCTATAGTAATACCATCTAGCAATTTAAAAAAATCAAAATTAGTATTAAGTTTTTCTAGTAATGCCTTACCAGTTCTTTCTTCAAGTGGCGCGTTAGACCAATCATTAAAAGTTTTCTGAGCGTTTTTTAATATTACATCAATTGATTTGCTTATATCCATTTTATCATCTACTAAATCAGTTTTTCCTTCGTAAGCAAGCGCGATTTGATTTTTTAGATCTGTGAATCTATTGTTTACCGGTGTGGCTGATAACATTAACACTTTTGTTTTTACACCAGCCTTCATAACACTATTGAGTAATTTTTTATAGCGCGTTTCCCTATCTTTTCTTGGGTCATTATTCCTAAAATTATGAGATTCATCAATTACCACAAGATCGTAATTACCCCAATTTATTCTAGACAAATCCATACCATTTGATTCTCCTCTGTCTCTAGATAAATCTGTATGATAAAGCACATCATAATTAAATCTGTCACCAAATAAAATATTGTCTTCATAATTGTTTAGATATGTTAACCAATTATCACCAAGCTTTTTTGGACAAAGAACCAAAACGCTTTTATTTCTTTCTTGATAATATTTTATAACACCCAATGCAGAAAATGTTTTACCTAAACCAACGCTATCTGCCAAGATGCAACCATTATGTCTTTCTAATTTATTTATAATGCCCAAAACCGCGTCCTTTTGAAAATCATAAAGCTTATTCCATATTAAAGTCTCTTTGAAACCGGTTTTTTCATTTGCCAGTTCATCTTCAGATATATCCTCTAGAAACTCACTAAAAATATGATATAGTGTTAAATAATAAATAAATTCTGGGGAATTTTCCTTATATAAGTTGGAAATATATTCAACTACATCGTCAGTTACATTTTTTAATAATTCTTGATCATCCCAAATTTCATTAAAATTATTTAAATACTGTTTTGTAGTTTGAGCATCGTCCATTTTCACTATTTGATTCAATATAGCATTGTCTTTTTCATAGCCAAACCCAGCACTACTAAATTCATTAATACCCGTATAAACGAATTTTTTATTTCCATTATCTAAGCTGAGATGAGGTTGTATATAATTATTCTCTAGATTAGATTTAAAAATAACTTTTTCTTCAATCCATTTTTTACATTCTTTGGCAACAATTTTTCCCTTTAATTCATTTTTCAAATTAATTTCAAAATCTGAACCACTTATAGCTTTTTTTCTTAAATTTGAATTAATTTCAAATTGCCTCTGTTCTTTTCTGTTCTTACTGACTTCTACAAAAGTTGGATCTGTGAAAATAAAACGAAGCCTATCAATCTTTAGTAATTCTTTTTTTAATACATCAAATCCATACATAGAAAAAATAGCGGCCGCAACATCTATTTTACTACCCTTTTTAATATCAGACTTTAATTCTTCTCCTGCTTTTTCAGTTTTATTATTAAAAATTTTTGACATAATTCACGTTTTTAAAGGTAAATTTAATATCTTAATAATTGCACATTTGACCTTAAAAATCAATCTAATCAAAAACAAAAAATTGTCCTCTAAAATGACGATTATTTATAGATTATTGTACTAATAGAATGTAGTAACTATGTAGTGGCAACTCACAAACGCTATAAAAAGTCTTTAATACTTTATTTAGATTCTAATTTTAGTAAGTAGGTTATGGAAAAATTATTAATGCTTTGTTTGGAAAAATGCACCAAACTTCTTTCCAAATATCTAATAAATTTTGATTTAACTTAGAAAAATCTTTTAATCTTTTTTTGAGCTGATCGTCTGTAAAAGGAATTGAATTATATACAAATATCAACAATATTATAGCTTTATCAGCACTTAACTTTTTATGCTTTAAAATAGGTAATAAAACAATATTAATTATCTCGTTTATATTAGAGACACTATTTACGGTTCTATTTTCTATATCGTTTATGTTGAATCTTTTTGTAGTAGCTAGTATTTTCCCAAAATGTTGGCCATCACCTGTTGTAATTTGATAGCCCTGTTCATTGTATATAATATCGGCTGGTTCTGGACAATTAACATTTATTAAATCATCAATAAACCTATTCCTAGATATTAAACTAAAAAATGTTTTAAATGAAATAATTTCTTTCTCTTTTTGATTCATATTAAAATAGTAACATAAAACCGCCCTTTAAAATAGCGGTTATTTATAGATCCTCGTGCTAGCACGAGGTGGCGGTGTTTTTTGGACGAAGTTCGAACATTAAAATCCAATCGCTCGGGCGGGCAAAAAGGAAGGGGGTTGGGGGGAAGGAATTTTTGCCCGCCCTCGCTTTCCGATTCCAATTTTTTTCCGCCGCCGCTGAATTTCGTGCCAGTTGAAAATTGGCGCGCCGATTCATTCTATCACATCTGTATATCTAAAATTATCTGCTGTTAATTCTGTTTTTCCTAACAAATCTTTTCGCATTTCAAAAACAATATTGCCGACAGCTTTCTTGCCCTTCTCGTTCTCTGGTTCTTTACCTCTTGAATCAATAACAAGTTGCACCATTTCGTTTATTGCTTTCACTACGCCGTCAGAACAGTAAAGCCATGATTTATATTGTTCCTCAAAAAATTTTCTTTTCATTTCTCCTGATGTTGTCTTTCCGACAAAACCTTGCAAAAGAATAAGTAAATTTGAATATTTTTCTTCTTTAAATTTTAAAATAGCTTCATTCTTTTTCGATTTTATGGCGAAAAAATAAGTTAAGTACGAACTTATTACCGCAACAATTACTGGAACTAATATAAGTAATAATGTTGTATCCATAAAATAAGTTTATTTACCAAGAGAATTCATAAAATCTTCTGCTGCTTTATGTCTGGCTTCGCTCATTTCTGCAATCGCATTTTTTATATTTTGAGCTTCTTCCTCTGTTAAGGCATTGCCATCAGCCATACTAAAAACTTTTTGATCTTTTTGGATTGTTGTCATAACCATCTCAATAACAAAGTCGTGTAATTCTCCACCCAATCTTCCTTCTGTGCACTCAAACGCAATATGCGGAATCTTGTCCGTCAGTTTGTCTGAAAAATTTTTCCTAAAATTTTTCAGACTGCTAAAGTTTAATTCACCATCAGCAAATTCAGATAATCCATTTTTAAGCCAAGGCAAGTAGTCCAATTTATCTTTTTCTTTTAAAGCACTTTTAAGCGCACTATTAATAACCAAAAGCTCATCAGATAATTCTGTTTTATTTTTTGGTGGCTTGAGATCAAAAAACCACTCGTGCAAACAAACATATCGTAATATCCATAATTCCTTAAATAATTGGTCTTCTTTTAGATTTTGCTGTGTCTTGGTCTGAACTTCTTTTACTTTCTGTTCAATTTCTTTTTCGCTACCCAATACAGATTTAAAGAAATGTACAAATAGGGCAAAATATGGCTTTAGTTCCTCGTATGTCTTAGAAAAATCTAAAACTTGTTTGGCGGTAATTTTGCCACCGCTTGAAGTTTGTCCGTTTTTTTTATTTGAAAGCCAATTAAAAATTTTCATATCCTTATAATTAAATGAACTTATTACTATTTGTTTTATTTGGGTAGTCAACTGTTCTTGTGAGACCAGTATTAACAATCTCAATAAGTGTTTTTATATCCTTTTCTTTCATCGCCTTATTACGGACAGCGTCGTAAATAAATGCACCAAGTGGATTATCGCTGAACAAGTTTGTGTGATGTTCCAAAAACCAACATTCACCGATAAAGTTATGGAATTCATTTACTGGCTCACATTCACCGAAAGGATTGGGTAAACGAAAATCAGTAATTATGCCGTTTTTTAATCCCTCTAAATATTCCTCATATTTAGCATTTATTGGTTCTGGGTCTTCGCTAAAAAGGGAGTCAATTATTCCGTAAGATTCCATTAATGCCTGATATTTCTTCTCAAAAGATTTTAGCATTTCTTCTTTTGTTTCCTTTGTTTTTGCTTCAATATAAAAACCGTCTTTAATAAAATGTTCCACATAAACAAAATGCGCATACTTAATTCTAGCGGAAGTACAAGGGAGTTCCTTGCTGGATTGCACAATGGCATTGGGACGCAAATCCTTTATGGCTTGATGAAATTTTTCTATTATTTTTTTTGCTTCGTCAGGTGTCATAATTATTTTATTAGCTCCTCAACTGAAACATCCAACGCTTTGGCGATTTTTTGTAGAGTTTCAATCGTCGGATTGGTAATTCCACCAGTTTCAAGTTTAATGATTGAATTATATGAAACATCCGCCGCTTTTGAGAGGCGATCTTGCGACAAACCTTTGGCTTGTCTTAGTTTCTTTATGTTCTTGCTGATTTTATTCTCTTGTGCCATACTTGTATTATAATACTATTATTGATAAAATAGAGACATGCTACATTATATTGAAATCATATTATTAGAATACATCTTTCCTTTAATTTTAACAAGGGAGTTTTTGTTGTGTGCGCACGGGCGGGTGGGGCAAACACAACTTCTTTATAGGCGGCGCATTTCGCAAAGCGAAATACGAAATTCAGCGGCGGCGGAAAAAAATTGGAATCGGAAAGCGAGGGCGGGCAAAAATTCCTTCCCCCCAACCCCCTTCCTTTTTGCCCGCCCGAGCGATTGGATTTTAAAATTCGGAATTCGGATTTTCGGCAAAAAATGTTCGAACTTCGTCCAAAAAACACCGCCAAGTTTTACATTCAGCGAAATTGAAAGAATTTGCCTCGGCGCAAAGCGCCTCGGCATGGTATTTTTCCGCAATTT
>JAQVMR010000025.1:3947-12388 GCA_028703545.1 Patescibacteria group bacterium | reverse complement strand
AAGAATTTTTTTCATATTATTTATTCTCCTTTATAAATTCCTTAACTGGATATATTGATTTTAATTTATTCATAAATTTAATTGTAGCTTTTGCGTCTGTTTTCCAGTTTGTAGGACAAAATGATAACACCTCAACAAATGAAAATCCCCTTCCTTGTATTTGCCATTCAATTGCTTTTTTAATAAATTCCTTGAGCTGAATTGGATTGTCCACTGATCCTCTAGCAATGTAAGCTGGTAATTCACTTGCATTTGATAATAATTCAGGACCTTTTGTAAAAAATTCATCAGCACCAGATTGAGTGGTTGCGGTAATTTGTCCAGGAAGAGTTGTTGGTGCTTCTTGACCACCCGTCATACCATAATTTGCATTATTTACAATAATAACAGTAATATTCTCATTTCTTATTCTTGCACTTATCAAATGCTGCATTCCTATTGCATAAGCTCCACCGTCTCCTAAATATGCAATTGCAATCATATTAGGACGGGCTCTTTTTGCGCCCGTTACAACGGGAATTGTTCTTCCATGATGAGTTTGCATTGTATCAACATTAAAAAAATTCCAAGCCAAGAGTGAGCAACCAATATCAATTCCAAATAGTGTATTACTCTGAATTCCTAATTCATCAATTACATAACCCAATTGTTTGAGTAGTATTGGATGGCCACAACCAGGACAAAAATTGTGAGGCTTAGAAGAATGTTTCCAACATTTTGGCCAGACTAAATTATTTTTATTTTCCATATATTTTATTTATTCTTTTTAATTAATTCAATAATTTCTTCAGGTGTTATTCCGAGTGCCGGTTTATTATAAGTTTTTATTGGAATATTTAATCCGTATAAATTTTCTTTTACAAGTTTTAATAGTTGATTGTATGCTGATTCAGTTACAATTATTTGTTTAATGCCTTTTAATTCTTTTTTGAGTGCGGAGTTAGGAAATGGATTTATTGTGATTGGACGAAATAATTTTACTGATTTTTTCTTTGTATCGCTTAGCGCTTGTTTAACTGATGAAGCAACGTTTCCATGAGCAATTATAAGAGTATCTTTTTTGGATTTATCAAATTCATATACTTCGTGTTCCTCAATGTCTCCTTTCATTTTGTTCCATTTTTCAATTAGAATTTTGTTATTTTCAAAACATTCTTCTTCAACTGAATAAGTATTTCTTAAATTTATATATTCTGATTCATTCCTTCCTCTTTTACTCGATTTTAAAATTAATGGAAAACTTTTTTCTAAATTTTTTGGTTTTTTTATTTCAATATTTGTTCTTGTTTTTAGAGTATAACCATCAGTTAGAACAAAAGTTGGAGTTGTATATTTCCATGCAGTGTTAAATGCTTTTATCGTGTAATCATATAGTTCCTGAATCGTTGAAGGACTATAAACAATTCTATAACCTTCGCCATTTCCACCGAATGCTGTTAATGTTAATTCTTGCTGTGAATAAATAACAGAAGCGGTTGATGGTCCTCCACGTTGACCTATTATAGCAACAATCGGAATTTGCATCGCTTCAGCCATTGAAAACGCATCCTGCATTAGAATATTTCCTGGCCCAGCAGTGGCCGTAAATGCCTTTTTTCCTGTCATAACTGCGCCTATTGTTGCAAATCCAGCAGACATTTCATCTTCTGTTTGTAGAAATATTAAATTCTTTTTGTTTTTTTCGTAATATGTGTCCCATTCTGCCATTATTTCTGTTGCTGGAGTAATTGGATAAGCAAAAAAAGCGGTTGATCCAGCATTTAGTGCGGCACGAACCACTATTTCGTTTCCTGTTAATAATTCCTTTTTCATTTTATTTAAAATTTATTAATTAATTATTTTATTCTTCAAATATATAATCATCATCTTCTTCGTTTTGTTCTTTTATATTTATTTTTTTATCCACATCCTCATCATCATTTTCTGCGTTAATTTTTTTTCTAGTTGTGTCTGGCAATTCTTCTTCAATATTTTTTGTTATTTTTATTTTTGGAATTTTGTTTTCAGTTTCAGAAATTGGTTTTATATTTTTTGTGTCATCTATTGAATAAATAATTTCATCATTTTCAGATACTTCTTTGTCCTTTAATTTTATTTTATTTTCATATATTTTAAATTCCCTGTCCATGTGTGATAATTTTTTAAATAATCTTATCAAAATTCCTAGAATTAAGATTAAAGAAAAAAGTAGGGCCCAAAAATAAGGTTTTTTGTAGTTTATTATATTTATTGAAGCGGGTTCCTCATCATCTATCCCGCTTATTTCATTTGCAAGTTTTCCTGATTCACGCTCCGGAAATTTTAATTCAAGTTCTTGTGCTGTGCTTGTGGCTATTTCTGTTTCATCCTCATTTACTTTGTGGTATTCAGCAAAACAAATATTTATTGCAAATATATTTACAAACGCCAATAAAATTATTATTTTTATTTGTTTCATTTTATTTTTGATAACATTAACATGTATTTTTCTTCATTAGATTTAACAACCAAGGTTTTTACATTTTTTAGTATTTTTAAATCTTTTAGAATTAAATTCCTAATATCAGAATTTCTTTCTCCAATTCCTCCGGAAAAAATTATTGCGTCAATTTTATCATCAAATAAAGTAATATAACTTGAAATTTGTCTTTGAATACTATAAATAAACATATTTAATGCTAATTGAGCCTGTTTTTTGAGATTTTTATTGGGTTTTATCTTTGATTTATACCCAGGAATTTTATAATCACACAAAATCATTACATCTCTTAAGTCTTTTATTTTTGTAATTCCATATAATCCTGAACCAAAATTTAAAATATCTTTTATTTCTTGATTTTTTAATCCAAGACCAGAAAGATAAAAAATTATTTCACTGTCAATTGTGCCAGATCTACTCATCATCATTAATCCAGAATTTGGTGAAAATCCCATTGAAATTTCAATTGCTTTACCATTTTTTATAGCACTTATACTTGCTCCTCCACCAAGATGACACGTTATCAAATTTAAATCATTTATTTTTTTATTTAATTTTTCACTTGCTTCCTTTAGCATTCCATAGTGAGAAAATCCATGAAATCCAAATTTTCTAATTTTATATTTTTTTGCAATTTCATAATTTATTGGATATAAATATGTTTTCTCATCTAGTGTTTTAAAAAACATTGTATCAAAAACCCCTATGTGATCACATTTTTTCCATAAATTTATCGCAGATTTTACGGTTTTTAAATTTATGGGATTGTGAAGTGGAGCAAGTGGACTAAATTTTTCAATTTGTTTTATAATGGAAAAATTTAATTTTATTGGTTTTTGAAATTTATCTCCGCCGTGAACAATTCTGTGAACTACTGATTCGATTTTTATTTTTTTAGAATCTAGATAATTATTTACAATTTTTAGTGCCTCATTGTGAGAGGAAATATTTTTAATTTCTTTTTTATTTTTAAATTCAACAATTGAATATTTATCTCCTATTTTTTCTATAATGCCAAAATCTAATTCTTGATATTTTTTATCAAAAATTTTGAATTTTAATGATGTGCTTCCGCTATTTATTACTAAATACATATTATTTATTATTTTTTATTTTTATTTTTCAATTCAATAGTAAATTATTAAATAGTAAATCAATTGAAAATTGTAAAATAGTGAATTGAAACTAAACTATTAGTTCGCCCTCGTCATTTTGATTAATATTTAACGCATTGGCTTCATCCATATCTACATGAACTTTTAATTGACAACCCTCATCTATTCTTACAATTATCTGATCCAGTATTCCTGCTCTTTCACCCTCAAACTGCATTTTTACAATTTGCCCATCTTTTAAATTTAATTCTTTAGCTTCTTTAGGAGAAATATGTAAGTGTCTTTTTGCTATGATTACTCCCTTTTCTATATTAACTTCATTTAATTCATTTATAATTTTAATTCCGGGGGTGTTTTCAATGTCACCAGATAATTTTATAGGAGCATTAATTCCTAATTTATATGCATCAGATTTAGATATTTCAATTTGAGTTTGATCTCTGTATGGTCCCAAGATTCTTACATTTTCTATTGATGTTTTTGGTCCCATTATTGTTACTGTTTCTTGAGCTGCAAAATCATCATTTTGTGATAATTTTTTAAAGAAATTTAGCTCGTAGCCTTCCCCATATAATTGTTCTATTAATTCTTTTGTTGGATGAATGTGTCTGTTTGAATATTCTATTTTTACTCTCATGTTTTTTATGATTAAAGTTTAATTTGATTTTTTGTTAAAAGTCCAGATTGTGCACCAATATTTGATACAACATTTCCGCTTCTAAGTATCGCCAGCTTCAAAGATTTTTTAATATCATTATTGTAAATAATAAGTCCCGCTAAGAAACTTGAATTAAATGCATCGCCCGCTCCTGTTGTGTCTATTGATTTTTGTTTTGAAGCTTTTTCAAAATATATTTGTTTTCCGTCATAGATATACGCACCCAAGTGTCCATAAGTTATAATACAGGTTTTTACACCCCAAGAATAAATTGTTTTTAATAGTTTTTCTATGTTGTCAGTTTTTATACCAACACTTTTGACTAAATCGATTGCTTCGGATTTATTTAAGCAAAAAATTTCTGTATCTTTAAAATATTTTTTGAAAAATTTATAACCTAGATTTAATTGTGGAATTCCTGGATTCCAGGCTATTTTAATATTTTTATTTTTTGCAATTTCAAAAATTGTGTTTATGTTTTTTGTACATAAATTTTGTTTTCCACCAAGTGATGTAATATAAAACCACTTTGAATTTATGTTAAGTAATTTTTGTTTTGAAATGTTAAGCAATGAATTTGCTCCGCGATGAGTAAATAAAATGTGTTCATTGTGGTTTCCAAAATTGATAATAAAAGAGAATCCCGCATGCATTTTTTTTGATCTTGTAATATTTGATATATTGATTTTTTTATTCCTAAGTTCCTTTATAATTGCATCAGAAAACCAGTCATCACCCAAATTTGTAATTATTGATGTTTTAAGTCCTAAATTTGAAAAACTTACTGCTGCGTTCATCGCTCCTCCCCCAAATGTCATGCAGACATCATCTGAATTTATTTTTTCTCCATATTCAAATGCTAAAAGCTCTGGAGCTAAAATATTCTTTTTATTTTTTATAATTAGCCCCTCTTTTGTATAATACATGATATCCTGAGTTGCACCGCCAAAAGTTATTATATCAAAGTGTTTTTTCATAAAATAAATAAAATTAGTTTCTAAAACTAATACTATTATAGCAAAATATTTGAATTTCGAGAAATCATCCTGCTCCAAAAAAATTTTATAAAATATTAGTATTTTTTTAATACTTTTAATATTTTTATATGGAAATAATTCAGTGGTGTATAACAAAAACCAGGCCATAAACCCAGTTTTTGCAATATCTGAAAGTCCAGTGTGGAAAGACTCCAAACATTAATTTTGGGTTGAGTTCTGAGATTAGCACCACGGGCGCTAAAACTACTCGAGCTCCCAACGTTATAGATGTAAAGTTCCAAATTCTGAACCATCAGACAATTTAATTATACCATGAAATATAAAATAAATAAAAAACAGATTTCCTGCCCAGAAAACCTGTTTACTATTTTATCAAAGATAAAATTAATCCAAAATTCCATCAAGATTTACATCATAAAGAATTTTTTCATTTAAATGTGTGTATTTTATAATTTCATTATCTTTAAACCAAACATTTATTTCCCTTTGTGCTTCTTCTGCTTCATCTGAGCAATGGATTAAATTTCTTACGCATCTTGCATCAATATTTGCTAGCTCATATGAATCGATTGTATAGTCGCTTCTTATTGTTCCAACATCTGATGTAAGAGGTTCTGTACCACCTACTATTTTTTTAACAATTCCAACGGACTTGTTTCCCTCAAAAACCATTACTAATATTGGTCCAGCAGTTATAAAAGAGACATTTCCTTCTAACATATCTTTACCATATTCTAGCTCTGTTTTTTCAATTGCTAAATTTTTGTTTTTTCTATTTTCCACTGTTTTAGTGCCAACTTTTAAAAACCAAGCTTCATCTTTGTTATAATGAGATAGTGCTTGTTCTCTTGTTGCTACTATAAATTTTGCTGCAACCATTTTTAGACCAGTTTTTTCAATTCTAGAAATTATTTCACCCATTAAACTTCTTTGTATTGAATCTGGTTTTAGAATAACTAATGTTCTTTCGTTTTTCATGATTTTATTTGGAGCTTGGTCGAGTTAAATTCGATTAGCTCAGCATTATTTTAATATTTCTTTAACTTTATCAACAACTTGAGCTGGGGTAAGATTTGCCTTGACTAAATAATCTTTTGCGCCCAATTCATTTCCTTTTTTAATATCTTCATCTTGTCCCAAATTTGTAAGCATTATAATTGGAATATTTTTGGTTTTTGTGCCCGATTTTAATTCCCTTAAAACCATAAATCCATCCATTTCAGGCATTATTACGTCAAGTAAAATTATGTCTGGATTCTCTTTTTGTGCCAACTCTAAACCAGCTTTTCCATTTGATGCCTTCATTGGCTCAAATCCTTCTTTTTCAAATTTAGAAATATACATATTTACCAACATTTCTTCGTCTTCCACTATTAAAACTTTAATTTTTTTATTTGCCATAGTTTTATTTTAACATTAAAAAATCTCATTAGAGATTATTTTTATTATATATTAATCAATTAAAAAGGTCAATTTATACTACGAGATAAAGAAATTTTGCATCTATTTTGTCGGTATATTTTTATTGTTTTAGGTATTTTTATTTGCTTGAGTAAATTTGATAATTGTCTCCATCTGATTTTATTATAATATCCCCCAGCTCATCATTTCTTAAAATTTTTGAACCACTTTTTATAATTCTGTCCATTGCTTCTTGATGTGGGTGACCAAATTTATTATCCGCACCAGATTGAATTACGGTAATTCTGGGTTTTATTGAATTTAATAAATTATCGCAATTTGAATATTTTGATGCATGATGAGACGCCTTAAAAATTTCTGATTTTAAATTTGAATTATCTCTTAAGATTATATTTTCAATTTCACAAGATGCATCTCCATTAAAAATTACATCAAAATTTTTATAAGTTAATTTTATTGAAACACTTGCGTCATTTAAATTATCCACGGTTTTTGTTTTTGGCATATAAATAATAGATAAATATAAACCTTCATCAATTTCATATTTGTCAGCTAATTTTGGCTTTATAAATACTAAATTATATTCATCTATAATTTTTTTCATGTAATTATAATCTTGTAAATTTACATCAATTCCTGAATAAATTATTTTTTGAGTTTTATATTTTTTAATTACAGAAATTAATCCATAATAATGATCACGATGTGGATGGCTAATAATTATTAAATCAATTTTATTATTTCTGTAAGCCATGAATTTACTCATTTTTTCTGCTAAATCTGAATCTGGCCCACCATCAATTAAAATATTTTTCCCATTTTGAGATTTAATTAAAATTGCATCACCTTGACCAACATCAATAAAAACAATATTTAATAATTTATCATTTTTTTCATAGAAATAATAAAATCCCAAGATAAAAATTGTAATTATTGTAAAAATTATTTTTTTAGTCATATTGTTTCTTGGATTTTTTAAAAATAAAATAAACAATCAAAATATAAGAAAATAACACAAAAAACAATGAAAAATTATTTATAGAAACACTCGCAAAAGTGATTTTTGATAATTCATTTGCTGTTTTTATCATTAATTGCAAATTTGCATAATTAAAAAATCCAATAATTTTTGCAAAATCTAAATTTATATAAGAAAAAACAATAGCAAAAAATGAAACAAGCATATTTATTGAAATAAGAGGCAGAATTAGAAGATTTGATATGGGAGAAACAATTGATAGTTGTTTGAATTGATAAATTAAAATCGGAGTAGTTGTAATTATTGCAGAAATACTTGATGTAAGCGATGAGCGGATTTCAAGTGATTCAGGTAAAAATTCAAAATATTTTTCAATGAGTGGGGTTATATAAATTAATCCATAAGTTGCGAAAAAACTAAGTTGAAATCCCACATCATAAAAAATTGTATAGGGATTTATGAATGCAATTATAAATGTGCTATATGACAAAAGGAGTGAATTTCTCATAATTTTCCCGATATTTTGAGAAAACATAAGAATTATCGCCATAATTGCAGCTCTTATTGTCGAAGCACCGAGTCCTGATAAAAACACGAACCCAACTATAATAAAACAAATTATTATAAATGATTTTTTTCTATTTATCCCAGCTGATATAAGCGAATTTAGACAAAGCAGGGAAATTATACTTACGTGCATTCCAGAGACAACAATTATGTGACTAATACCTATTCTTTTAAAATCATTTTTTATTCCCTCGGACACAATATTTTTGCCAAAAAGCAGTCCATTTATAAAAGATGAATATGG
>JAQVMR010000025.1:0-3937 GCA_028703545.1 Patescibacteria group bacterium | reverse complement strand
TTAAACTTATGATTTTGTTTCCATTGTTGCGCGATACGACCTCTATGTTTCTTGATGAACAAATTGAATAAATGTTTTGCTTCATTAAATATTTGTCATAACTAAAGTTTTCAATTTTTTCGGGGCGCTTCAGTTCACAATCAAAGATTATCTCATCTCCGTAGTTGTATTCCGGATATAAATCTGTTGTTACAAGTAGGTTTCCAGAGATTTTTTTGTTTTCTTCGGTGATTTCATTTGTTTCTATGGTCAATTTTTGATAATTGATTCTTTCGTCTGGAAGCGCCCCCACTACTCCTCTTATTTTTAAAATTCTTCCTGTGTAAAACCAGATTCTTGTATTATCTTTTCTATCAATTTTTAAAATATTAGTTCTATAAAACCCAAGAATTAAAAAAATAAATATTAAGAAAATAATACTTATTTTAAATTTGTTCAGGGCTACAAATAATATGAAAAATATTATTATCGCACATATAATATAGTTTTTTTCAATTGAAATATTTGAAAAACATGAAATCGCAACTCCAATTAAAAAACTAGCACACAATAATATATTTCTTGAGGTTTTGCTCATATTCGCTTTTCTTTACCAAAATAAAAAAATCGCTCGTTGGCGACCTAATTAAATATTAAAACTTTTATTTAAAAAGTCAAATTATGTTATTGACAAATTAATTATATGGTCTTAATATAAAAAATTAATATTTCATAGGAGGAAATATGAAAAGTATAGAAGCTCGTAATCAGTACTTTGAAGAACATCCAAATTTAGCCATGCTTATAGTTATAATATTTTGTTTATCGTTAGGCTATGCTATAGGAAGGTTTGGTTTCAAGTATTTGATCCTAGAAGCCCTGGTTGCATACTTTATCGCAGAGATCTGTAATTCGGTTATTCAATTAGGTATATTCTTATCAGAGTTCAAAGTCAGAATAGAACTAAAAAAATAACCACTTTTTTAAGAAAACACATTAATAGTAGTCGATTCATAGTCGACTACTTTTTTATTTCATTTTCAAAACACTTTCAATAAAATCCAGTATTTCCCCATTTAAAACTCTTTGAGCATCACTTGTTTCATATTTACTTCGTAAATCTTTTACCATTTTGTATGGATGAAGCACATAAGATCTGATTTGATTTCCCCACGCTGCTTGTTTTATTTCTCCTTTGATTTTTTTCTTTTCTTCGTCTGATTTTTCTTCGTAATACTTTGCAAGTTTTGATTTTAAATACTTCATTGCAGTTTCTTTGTTTTGTGTTTGTGATCTTTGATTCTGACAAGTTACAACAATTCCTGTTGGAATATGAGTAATTCTTACAGCAGAATCAGTTGTGTTTACATGTTGGCCGCCTGCTCCGGATGATCTATAAGTATCGATCTTTAAATCTTTTTCTTTTATTTCAATTTCAATATCTTCAATTTCAGGAAAAACATTTACCATTGCAAATGAGGTATGTCTAGCATTGTCAGCATCAAATGGTGAGAGACGAACTAATCTATGAACCCCATCCTCCACTCTTAGATATCCATAAACATAATCACCGCTAATTTCTAAAGTTATACTTTTATATCCAGCTTCTTCGCCTTTGTTTTCGTCTATAATTTGCGTGTTCCAGTTCATGTTTTCACAGAATCTTAGATACATTCTAAGTAACATCTCAACCCAATCCTGAGATTCTGTACCACCCGCCCCTGCAAAAATATTTATAATTGCATTTTTATTATCATATTTACCCATGAAAAGTAATTTTATTTCAAATGATTTTAATTTTTTTTCTAAATCATAAATTTTTTGTGTTTCAATATTTTCCGAAAGTCCATTAATTTCTTTTTCGAGCGAATTAATTGTTATAATTTTATTTTCTAAAAATTTTAGTCTTTGTGATGATTTTTTTGCATTTTCTTGTTCAGTCCAAAAATTAGATTCAGACATTTTATTTTGAATTTCTTTGATTTCCTTTTCGTATTTTTTTAATTCAAAAAATGGTTTTAATTTTTCAAAATTAATTCGTAATTGTTTAATTTTGTCTTGTAATTCCTGGTCCATTGATTTTTTGGTTTAAAAAGAGTTATGATATAAATTATAGACCATATTTGTAATTTATCATAATGTTTTTTAGTGGCAACTGAGTGTAATCAATACTCAGAAGGAGGAAAAAATGGGAGAAAATAGGAACAAAGACAGGAGGAAAAACAAAAGAAAGGGCGATCAAAGAAAAGTGTTTGGCCATAGTTCAAATGAAACAAAGGTCAACCAGATGAAAGTTCACAAACAAAAAAATCACAGATACCACAAGAGTGATAAGAAATATCACCCAGGAGGCTCACATTGAAGACTTATTATAATCTAAATTAAAAAGGGTTTGCTGTATTTAACAAGGCAAACCCTTTTCAATTTTGATGTTTGATGCTTGACATAATGATTTTTTTATTATATATTTTTATATTCATTAAAAAACAAGGAGGTTTATAATGAGAAAAGAAGTTATTGATTTAATTAGACGCCTGATAACAGGTGAAGCATTTAACAGAAATGTGGGTCAGGATGGAAAAATTTCATATTATCTAAAACCAAAAGATAGAAAGATCTGCTCTTCTCAAAGAGCGAGATGTGTATTTGGACTTCATGTTTTTATGCCATATCATTTGATTTTTAACAATCCAAAGAAGGATAGTATATATAAATTTTGTCCTATCTGTGGAAAGATTGGCAAAATGTTACAAAAGCCTAGAGACCTTACCTCTGGTATGTCCAGGGGTTAAGAGAGTTTCAACAATAAAGAGGTTTGCTGTATTTAATAAGGCAAACCCCTTTTTAATTGTAAATAAATAATAAATAGTCAAATAATAAATCAATTGAAAATTGCTAAATTATAAATTGCCCGTTTGCCGGTAGGTGGGAAAATATTATAAACCGCATTTAGATTTATCAGAATATTTTGTATGTAATAATTTATGAGATAATTTTCCAAGAGGTTTTCCTAAAAATTCCATATAAATTTTTATTATATTTGGATTTTTATGAGCCTGTCTGAATTCTAGAGATCTGTCTTCTTCATAAGTAGCTTGCGCTCTTTTTCGTATTATTTTCATTGTTGTTGGTTTTGGTTGACCTCCTCCACCTATACATCCACCTGGGCATGCCATAATTTCAATAAAATGATACTTTTTGGGCGTTTTTTTGATGATTTCGAGTATTTTACGGGCATTTGATAAACTGTGAATTATAGCCAAATTTAATGTTGTATTTCCGATTTTTATACTTGCCTCTCTGAATCCAGAATCACCTCGTAAAACCTTAAAATCTATTTTTGAATATTCACGACCAGTGAGAAAATAATGAGCTGTTCTTATAGCTGATTCCATAACTCCACCAGATGAAGCAAAAATTGCTCCACCTCCCGATCCTGTGCTCATTGGATTATCAAATTGTAATTTTTTTTCATTTTTCAAATCAATTCCAAAACTTTTTATGAGTTTTGCACATTCTCTTGTTGTGATCACAAAATCAACATCACGGACTCCATCAATTTTCATTTCATCTCGACATGATTCATATTTTTTTGCTGTGCATGGCATTATACTTACTAAAATAATATCGCGTGGATTAATTTTTGCTTTTTGAGCATAATAAGTTTTTATGAGTGAACCAAACATTTGATGCGGAGATTTACAACTCGATAAATGATGTAATAAATCAGGATAAAATGTTTCAATGAAATTAACCCAAGCGGGGCAGCACGATGTTATAAGTGGTAAATTTTTGTTCTGTTTTATCCTTTCAATTAATTCACTGGCTTCTTCCATTATTGTTAAATCTGCTGCAAAATTTGTATCAAAAACTTTTTTGAAACCAACTTTTTTAAGCGCACTTACCATTTGTTTGGTTACAGAAATTCCAGGTTCTAATCCGAATTCTTCACCAAGAG
>JAQVMR010000024.1 GCA_028703545.1 Patescibacteria group bacterium | reverse complement strand
TGAGAACAAGGAAATTTCCAACGAAATTGTTAAAAGTATGGATTTTATTTGTTTTCTGTTCTTTATTTTTTTTATGTTTTATACTTTTACATTTATAAGGGCGAATTTGATAATTAGCTCTCTTTTTATATTATTAGTATCATTTATTTGTTTAAATATAAAATTATATTGGGAAAAAATAGAATGGAAAAAATATAAATTTTCTTTAATTATAGTAAGTATAATTTTTACAGAAATTTATATTGGAATGGCGCTCTTACCCTTTAATATTTATTTTTTAACATTCATTACTTGGCTTTGGTATTATTTAGTTTCAGAGTTTTTTATAGATGATATAAAAGGACAAGTATTATTTAAAAATAAAATAAATTTATTTGTAATTTTTATATCAGTTTTAGTTGTTTCATTTATAACGGCAATAATAAAATATTAATTAAAATAATATGCAAGAAAAATCAAAATTTTTTTTAAGTTTAGTTTTTACAATAATCATTGTTTTTGTGGCGGGTTCAGCAATTCTTTATATTATTGATAAAAATATACCTAAATATTTAGAAGAAAATACTTCTAAAAGAGTAGATTTTATAGAAACACAAAAGAAAAGTGGTCAATCAATAACAGGATCAATATCAAAAAGTTTAAGTAATAAAATTTGGTTAATAGTTGATAAGAAAAACATAAAAACAAATAATTTATATGATTCTGTTTATTTTGCAGATGATTTTATTGGAACAGCTATAGTTGTCACAAATGATGGTTGGTTTGTTTCTAAAAAAATTCAGAATGCCTCAAGTATTGCACTTGTAAATATTGAAAATAAAATAATTGATATAGAAACAGTTGTAAATGACGATATTTTAGGATTGTCTTATATAAAAATAAAACAAAATGGATTAAATCCAATGGGAATTATTGATTCATCATCTGTCGAGGTGGGTCAAAATGTTTATGTTATAAGACCAAATTTATATAATTATCAAAATGAAATAATTTCTAATTCAATAAGAAATATTCATTCAAGATTTATAAAAAATAAAACTGATTTAATCCACAAATCTTCTGATTTTGTTGTATATAGTATGTTAGCATCTGACACAGAACAAGGCCTTCCAGTTGTAAATGAAAATGCAGAAATGGTAGGAATTACATATTCTTTTAATGAAAATACGTATTTATTGCCAAGTAATTATATACGTTATTCATTGACAAGATTGTTCAACAATGATAAAAATATTGATTATTCTAGTTTGAGTATAAGTTATATAGATTTAAATGAGGTAGTTACAGAATTAGATATTTCAAAAAAGGGTGCTTATGTATATGAGAGCACAAATCCTTTAATTCGTAAAGCAGATATAATTCAAAGAGTTAATGAAGATGATTTAAACGAAATAAGGTCTTTAAATAAAGTACTTTTGGATTATACTCCAGGAACAGAAGTAAAATTAACAATTTTAAGAGACGGAAAACAAGAAGAGATAAAAGTTAAATTACAAACACTCAAGAAGTAATATCTTAATAAGCTGATAGCTAACTGCTAAAAGCTAATTGCTAATAAATGACATATAAAAAACACGAACAAATAGCTTTGTTAAAAATTAGGGCTGGCCATTATGAGGCCTTCTCTGATCTTTATGATATATATTCAAAGCAGATTTATAGATATATTTATTTTAAAGTTCCTACGAAAGAAAGAGCAGAGGATATAACAAGCGATGTTTTTTTAAAATGTTGGGAGTATATAAACAAACACAATACAATTAAAAATTTTCAGGCTTTTATATATCAAATTGCAAGAAATGCAATTGCAGATTTTTATAAAAAGACAAAAGATTTAACAATGCCAGAAAATGCCGAATCAATAATCGGAGAAGATTTTTTATCTCATTCAGTTGAAAATATTTCTGATTGGCAGTTATTAGATAAAAAATTAAGAGAATTAGGAAAAATAAACGGTAAGTGGCAAGAAGTTGTAGTATTAAAACATATTGAAGGATATTCTATAAAAGAAATCTCTAAAATCATAGGAGAGTCGGGCGCAAACACAAGAGTTCTTATTCATCGTGCTATGGAGAAATTAAAGGAGTTAATGGGAGAATAATTTTATATTACACTCAGCCCATTGGGTTTTTTGAAACCCAATGGGTGGTTTTTTGAATAAAAAAACCGATTCACGAGGAACCGGTTAATGGTAGGAGCAGGAAAGTTGTTTAAAGATTTCCTTCTTCTACCATTCGGTGTTTAATTTTTTTGGCCCAGGACTGTTCTCTGGGCTGATTCAGCCGGATGTTTTCCGAGAGATCGTTGTGAAAGTATTGATTTTTACTTTCCACAACATTACTGCGCCATAACAATAGATTTTGATCTAAGTATATGACGCACCTTTCTGGGTTGTTTTGGTCCCAATAATCTTCCACGTAATACGCCGGCTGATTATTAACCTGAACTCTTTTGATTTGCCAAAAAGCGGGTGTTCCGCAATACGAGGCAAAAACTAATCCAAAAAATACACCAATGGCTATGAATACTATTAGCCCAAGTGTGTTCATTATAAGCTTTTTCATGTTTCCTCCCACGTTTTTTATTTATAAAAATATCATATATATAAATTTTTGTCAATAACAACCTTCGAGGTTGTCAACCTCGAAGGTTGGTTTATGTAACATTTTTGAATTTCAATCGTCTTATATATTATAAGCAAAAATCATGAAAAACTTAGAAAACAACTTAAAACAATTTAGAGATATAGAGCCAGATGAGAAGTTTTGGCATATTACAAAATCAATACTCTTGAATAAGATAGAAAAAGACATGACTTCTCATAAACACCAAAGATTCAGTTTTGACTCTTTGTTTTTTGATTTTAGCGCATTTACTAGAACATTTATTCCAAGTATGAAATTTGCTTCAGTTCTGATGTCAGTTTTAGTTGTAATATCAGGAACATTTATAGGAGCAAAAGCAGCTATGCCAGGAACAGCGATTGGAAATATTCTTTATCCAGTTAAAACACAACTCATTGAACCAGCGGAACTAGCATTTGCAAATAGCGATACACAGAGAGTAAAAATTTCCCTAGATCACGCAACAACAAGACTACAAGAAATAAATTACTTAATAGATAATAGAAAAGAAGATCAACTTAAAAAAGTTACTGATAATATGGAAAAAACTTTAGCAATTGCAAGCGATAATTTAGAATCAATTACCCACGAAGAAGAAAATATAAAAACAGAAGAATTAGTAGAACTTGCAAAATCAATAAATAAAAATAGTGATGAAACCCTAACATCTTTGAGAGATAAAGTTGTTGCAAGTAATCCAAAAGCGATTGAGAATATTATCAAATCAACTCAGAAATTAAACACAGCAGCTCTTGAAATAATGATAAAGGATAATTCCAGCCAAGAGATAGTAAATAAAAGTTTAGATAATCAGATAAAATTACAAATTGAATCAGTAAGAAAGCTAGGTGAGAAAATCAGTATAGGCGAGCAGGCATTAATCAAAAAAAATGACTCATTAAGCACAACTACAGAACAAACAGATTTAGAGGTGGATTCAATAAACCCCATTACAAATATAAATAAACAAGAAATAGAATTTTCAATAGACAGCATTAAAAAAGTTGCAGACCCAGAACAAATTACTCTTTTACTAGAAAGGGCAAGAAAATTTTTAGATGAAGGGAAAATCGAAGAGGCTTATGTAGAAATTCAAAAAGCAGATTTATATATCAATTTAGCTGATTCTACCCTTGATTCCCAGAATTTTGAGACAAAAATAAAGGAATTAGAAAAAGCAATAAATCAGGCTCAAGTTAAATCAGAGACTGAATTAAAGATTCAGTAAATATTTAGAAAATAGTTATTTAATAATTAAAATAATTTTATTTGATTATATTGTAACGAGATATAATCAATTAAAATAGTTTATAAAGTTCACTATATCATGACTAGGAAGACTATTTCATGGCCCATTAACTTTATATGACAGAAAGATCGATGCCAATGCGTTGGTGGTCTATAGAGTCTAATGATTAAGGCGGTGATTTAGAGCCAGGTCCTCTGCGTAGTGAATTTAAGGAGAAAAAATCAAATGAATTTAATAAAAAAATTATTTGTTTTTACTGTTATTTTTTCAACAGTATTAACATTATCAGGTTTCTCCTTTAATGTAGCTAGCGCTGCAAATTTAACAGCCGGAATGCTAGTCAAAAGACCAGACATGCAAGCTGTATATTATTTGTATGATGACGCAGGAACATTAAAGAGAGCAACTTTCCCAAATTCAGCTACATACTTTACATGGTTTAAAGATTTTTCAAGCGTTGTAACAGTAACAGCTGATGAATTAGGAAACATCCCATTAGGAAAAAATGTTGTTTATAGACCAGGAACAAGATTAATTAAAATCACAACAGATCCAAAAGTTTACGCAATTGAAGAAGGCGGAGTTTTAAGATGGATCGACTCAGAAGAAACAGCAAAGAACTTATGGGGAAACAACTGGGCATCTTGGATTGATGATATGCCAGATGCTTTCTATGCAGGAAACTACAATTCAACAAATGCAGTTTCTAACAAAATTACAACAACACATCCAGCAGGATCATTAATCAAATATGCTAATTCAAACAGCATTTATTATGTTGCAGGAAATGGAACAAAGAGATTAGTAACAGAAGCTGGATTTACAGCAAACAAATTCAATGAAGATTTCGTAGTTGAAAATGTTGCTGATACAGTTTCATACACAAATGGAACAGATGTAACAACATCTGAAACAGAATTATTCCCAATTGCTGAAGGTGGTGCAAGTGCACCTATCTCAACAGGATCATTAACAGTTTCTTTGTCAGGAGCAACAGCTCCATCAGGAACAGTTATTACAGGGCAAGCTATTGCTAATTTAGCTTCATTTAATTTGACAGCTTCAAATGAGGGTGATGTAAAAGTTACATCATTGAAACTAAAAAGAATAGGAGTATCTGCTGATGCAACACTAAGTAAGGTTTATTTATTTGTAGGAGTAAATAGATTAACAGATGATGCTTCAATTAGTGCTGGTTATGCAAGTTGGACAAATGCATCAGGAATTATTACAATCCCTGCAGGTCAAACAAAGACAATTACTGTAAAATCAGATATTGCCGCAGGTACATCTGGTCAACTAGTTGGATTTTCTATTAACGCAGCTTCTGATATTACTACAGGAAATGTAGTATCAGGATCTTTTCCAATTAATGGAAATTTAATGTCAATTGCTAGTGCAACATTAGCAACAGTAGCCTATAATCCTACAACAAATCCAACAACAGCTAACGTTGCTGCCGGTGAAACAAATTATACAATTTGGAAAAATGTTATTGCTGTTGGGAACAGAGATGTAAAATTAGAATATATCAAATTTAGACAAATTGGTTCTGTTTCAAGTAGCGATTTGAGAGATTTGAAATTCTATGTTGATGGAGTACAAAAAGGATCAGTAATGCAACTTGGTTCAGATCAAAATGTATTATTTGATTTTTCAAGTGATCCAGTATTACTTACAGCCGGTTCTAGAAATCTAGAAGTTAGAGCTGATATAATAAGTGGTTCATCAAAGACATTTTCAATGTCAGTCCAAAGAGCTGCCGATGCTGCATTTAAAGATGTAGAATACGGAGCATATGTAACTCCTACAGCTTTACCAGCTACAAGTGGAACTATGACAATTGAAAATGGTACTCTTACAGTAAATAAAATGCCTGATTCTCCATCTGGTAATGTTACAAAAGATGGTTCTGCAGTAACACTTGGTAAATATGAGATAAAAGCATATGGTGAATCAATTAAGATTGAAAATTTAAGAGTTAGATTTGATAGTACCGATAATAATGTATCAAAACTAAGAAATGGTGCTATCTTTGCTAATGGGGCACAAATTGGTAGTTCAGCCGATTTAATTGAAAAAGATGCTACTACAGGATACACAGATTATTCTTTGGGATCATCTTTAATCGTAGTACCAGGCACACCAGTAGTGTTAGAAATAAAAGCAGATATATTTGATAATGATGGAACAAATGATGTATCAGCAGGTGATAAATTCACAGCTTCAATATTAAAGTATACAAATGCAGCTCAAAGAATGAATTCACTTACATATATGGATGTTCCTACAGCAGCTACAACAGATGCAAATCAAGTAACTGTTGCAACAGGATCTCTTTCTACAACAAAAAATACTGCTTATGGAAATCAAACAATTGTAAATAATGTTAATAAAGTAAAGATAGGTTCTTATATTATTTCAGCCACTCAAGGCGAGAATGTAAATATAAGCAATCTAACAGTTGCTTTGACATATACAGACACAACAGCTGATGGAGATACAGTAGCAACAACAATGTCTGATTTATATCTTGTAGTTGATGGTGTTGAGACAAATCCAAAAACAGTCTCTGCATCAAACAATTTTTCTGTTAATAAAACCGTTACAAACAATACTCAAATAGTTGTAGATGTTTATGCAAATGTTAACAGTACAGCTGATGCAACAGATGAAATTGATACAACTTTAGCTGTTACAGCCTTAACAGCAAATTCAGGAACAAATGCTGATGTAGGAGCTGAAGCTGGTCAAACAATGACATTAGCAGGGGGTTCATTCACAGTAACATTGTCACCAAATACACCAAATACAAATATTGTTATTGCTAATACTACAAATGTAAAAGTAGCTGAATATAAAATGACAGCTATGAATGCTCCTATAAATCTTAAAGATGTTATTGTAAAATTAGTAACAGCTAATAGTTCAAGAAGCGTTGTAAGGGGTGGATTAGATGTTAATGGTGATGGAACTGTAGATGCCTATGCAGTATTTGTACTATCCGGTGGTAATTATTACGCAACATTTACAGGTCTTAATTATGCAGTACCAGCAAATTCTAATAAATATATTGGAATATACTTAGATGTAAATGATGTTACTGCAAACGGAGTAAGTGGAGACGACCTAAAGGTTGTATTAGCTGATTATACATACAATATAGCTTCAGGTTCTGATATTGCGGGAGTTGCAGTTGATGGTTATTCTCCTGTAAATGCAAATTCAATGTATGTTAGAAATACAAGACCAACAGTTACAAAGATTACTACTAGCGGAGCATTAGTAAATAGTGAAATGGATGTTTATTCATTCAAAGTAGCTGCCAATACAAATGCCCCTGTAGCCATTAAGCAAATGAAGTTTGCTGTTACTGTAAATGATAATTTAGGAACAAATAATACATTAACACTAGGATCGTTTAAATTATTTAGAAATGGAGAAGATATTACTGATAATGTAGCTATTACTGATGCTGCAGGTTCTCCAGCAGATTTAAAAACTGGTGGATCAACCATAGGTGAATCTGGTGCTACAGTTGTTATTAGATTTACTTCAGAAGAGTCAGTCGCATCAGAAAATACTTATACAATAAAAGCTACACCAGCTGGATTTGCTACAAGTGCTGATGATGATTACTTTACAATTGCCATGCTAGGCGATGCTGGTGCAGTCACAGCAGGTAATACATATGTAGTTGATACGGATGCTACAGCAGCTGAATATATTGCAGGTCTTGGAAAAGTTGATTTAACAGCTAGCGAAGCAGCTAATTTTATTTGGTCAGATAATTCAATTGTTAATCACTTATATGGATTAACTGATAATACTGGCGCTGCTTATGTATCAACATCTTCTGCAGATTGGACAAATTCTTATTTAATTAAGAATGATATTCCATCTACAGCAATTCAGTTTACATACTAATTAAAATTAGTTTGTAAAATATTTATCTTAATTTCAATTATTTATAGTTGAATTAAATAAATAATAAATTCCAGCCCCCTAGGGGGCTGGAATTATTTTTAGCGATTCCAGTATTGTAGAAATATAGAATATTATGATAAAATAGTGTGTAGTTATACAATAAAAATATGAATAAAATTGAAAAATATTTAAAATATATAATTTATTCTTTAATAGCTCTTTGTTTTATTTCATGTTTGTTTATTTTTAATACTTGGATCTTTCCATTTATTACCTCAAAAACAATTTTGTTTAGAATATTTGTAGAATTACTATTTTTTATTTATTTGATTTTAGCTATAAGAAACAAAGAATATAGACCAAAAAAATCATGGATACTTTATAGTGTTTTAATTTTTACAGTTATTGCAATTATTACTTCACTTTTTGGAATTAACCCATATTTATCTTTTAAAGGTGATTTAGAGAGAATGTGGGGAATAAATACTTGGATACACTTGGTGTTATTTTTTATAGTTTTATCAAACGTATTAAAAACAAAAAAAGAATGGTTTTTGTTTTTTAATTTTATTCTTGTTTTTTGTGTTACAATCGCAGTCACATCTTATATGAGTATGTTTCAGGTTTCGAAAATTTTTTTATCTGCTAGGCCGGGAATGGAAGGTTTGCTAGGAAATATTGCTTATATAGCAGGTGTTTTGCTATTGGGATTAATACTTTCTTTATATTTTTTTATAGGAAAAAGGAATTGGGGCTGGAAGATTTTTTATGGAACAATTTTTTTGATTCAATTACCACTATTTTTAAGAACTCAAATAAGAGGTGCTAATTTAGCTTTTTGGATTGTATTATTAATCCTTTCCCTAGCATTTATATTTAAATCAAAAAATAAACAAATTAAAATATTATTAGGTGTCTTTGCTATATTAATTGTTGGAACTTTTACTCTAGCTTTTATAAATAAAAATTCAAATTGGGTAAAAAATAATTTTGTATTCAGTAAAATGGCTACAATTTCATTTAATACAGGAACTGTAAGAACTAGACTTATTTCATGGAGTGGGGGATTAAAAGCTTTTCAAGAAAGACCCATTGTAGGATTTGGAATGGAGAATTATTATTATGCGTTTGATAAATATTTACAGGCTGATTATTATAATATTGCAGCCTCAGAGACGTGGTTTGATAGAGCCCATAATATGCTTGTGGAGACCCTAGTTTGTCATGGAATACTTGGGCTGATTTCTTATTTGGCTATTTTTTTGATAACAATATTGTCACTTTACAAGGTATATAAGATAAATAAAGAGAAAAATTTTATTTTTTGCATATTTTTTTCTCTTATAGTAATGGCATATTTTATACAGAATTTTTTTGTTTTTGATTCTCTGGCGGTTGCCCTAATCTTTTTTTCAATTTTGGCGTATATAAATTTAGTTTATATAAATGAAACTGAAAAAAAATTAATTTATGAAAAAGATATTCCAGACGCAGTTCAGTGGATAATTATTGTATTATTTGGAATACTCAGCTTATATTTTGTTTTTGGTGTTAATATGTCTGATCGCTATATTGCAAAACAAAACTATGTTATTCAAAAAATATTGGGTCAGGAAAGAGATTTTCAAAAAGCATATCAAGAAATGCAAAAATTATATGAAAATAATAATTATTTAAATAAAGATTCAAGTACAATGCTTATTGATACTGTTTCAAGCATGTACACTACAGTAAATAGTAAGGACCCAAATCAAACCCAAGCGTTGTATAATATTTTAACTTTACTTATAGATAGAACAAATCATTATCTTTCAATAAATGATAAGGATGCATATTTACAAATTAATTTAGCAAGATTGTATATTGTAAGGTCGAATTTTTTTGCGCCAGAATCTAAGGAGAAATTAAATGAATTAAATAATGCTAAAAAAGTATTAAATAAATCTATTGAATTATCTCCTGAGAGATTACATAATTATTATTTTATGGCTAATGTTTATTCCATGATGGGAAATATTGATTTAGCTATAAAAGAATTGGAAATAGCTCTAAAGTATAATGATAAATACGGGGAGACATATTTAATGCTTGGTAGTTTATATAATTATAAAGGAGATAGTAAAAGAGGAGAGGAATATATTCAAAAAGCACTTGAAATGAATCCTGAACTACAAAATAGAATCAAAACTACTCAATAGACGGCTTGTTTATTTTTTATAAAAAAGACGGCTGTTAAAGTGTTGACAAAGTATTTGATCTAATTTTTTAACGAATATATAATACCTATACTTTACAATTAATTTATGAATTATGAAGAAAAGTGATTTATGTCAAATTGCAAATCTAATTGACGAAAGATTAGATATAAAATTTGATGAAAAATTAAAAAATTTCGCAACTAAAGATGACTTAAAGCAATTTGCAACTAAAGATGACTTAAAGCAATTTGCAACTAAAGATGACTTAAAGCAATTTGCAACTAAAGATGACTTAAAGCAATTTGCAACTAAAGATGATTTATCTAAGATTGATGATAAATTAAATGGTTTTGCAATTAAAGAAGATTTGAAATATTTTGCTACAAAAGATGATCTAAAACATTCTGCGACTAGAGATGATTTGTCTAAGATTAACGAAAGATTAAATGGTTTTGCAACTAGAGATGATTTACATAAGATTGATGAGAAATTAAATGGTTTTGCAACTAAAGATGATTTATCTAGGATTGATGAGAAATTAAATAGTTTTGCGACTAAAGATGATTTAGAACTAGTAATAGAAAGTATAGCTATAAATACTAATAAAAGTTTTGAAGAGTTTGAGCTAAGAATAAATGAACGTTTTGATAATATAGATAAAGAATTATTAAAAAGACCAACCAGAGAAGAAATATTTGATAAATGGGATAATAAAATTTTGCAGATGAGTTGCGATATAGATGCTTTAAAATATTTACACAAGGATGAGTGGCGAAATTTACCAAGTAGAGCAAGTATAAAAAATTCTATTTGAATTTTAAATATTTTTTAAAAGAGAATTATAGAATGTAATTCTCTTTTATTTTTGATATAAAATTATCAAAGTCAAATTTAGAAAGCGTTAAGTTGCTGTTATTTTTTATTTTTTCTGTAAATTCAGGATTATTTAATATGCTTTCAATAGCATATACTAATTTGGTAGTGTTTTTTGGCTCAAAAACAAGCCCATTTTGTCTGTTTATGATTATTTCTGATAAAGATTCCAAATCAGAACAAACTATTCCTATACGGGCAAATAGAGCCTCAATAAGAGTATATGGAAGACCTTCTTTTATTGATGTAAGTGTAAATATTTCAAAAGCTTTTAGATATTGATTTGCACTATTAATTTGTCCCAAGAAGTAAAAGTTTTTTACTTGTAATTTTTTTAGTAAAAGCTTTAATCTTTTTTCTTCTGGACCAGATCCAATCACAATAAAAACAAGATTATCCCTTTTTTCATTTAGTATTTTTGCAGCTTCAATCAAATATTCTATTCCTTTGTTTTTGTATAAATTTGAAATCGTGCCAATTATTTTTTGGCCATTATCAGGAATATTCATTTTTTGAAACAAAAATTTTCTTGCTTCATTTGTTTCAAAAAATTCAGTCATGGGCTGAAAACCGTTATAAACTAGCTCTAATTTTCCTTTTTTTATAATTTTTTTATTTATTGCTAAATCATAGTCATTTTGTGAAACACAAATTATCTTGTCTTTAAATTTTGCTCCAAATTTTTCTAAAAATGTGTAAATTATTTTTTTTGAAAAACCCAAATTTTCTTTAAATATCCACCCATGAGCAGTGTAAATAACTTTTTTTACTCCTGCTAATTTTCCAGATATAGAAGCTATAAATCCTGCTTTTGATGAATGACAGTGAATTACATCAAATTTGTTTTTCTTAAAATAAAAAAATAATTCCCAAAGTGCGAATTTGTCAAAAATCAAATTAATATTTCTTTTTAGAAATTTAAATTTATGAAATTTTATTTGAGTGTTTGTAATATATTTTTTTAATTCTTGTTCATTTCCCTCACCGTAGCAAATCGTAATATCAAAATTATCATCTAAATTGTTTGAAATATCGCAAATATATTTTTGTGCTCCACCAAAATGTGTTTGTGTTATAACTTGACAGATTTTTATTTTTTTATTCATATATTTTTTATATTAATAATATTATAATGGTACCCTATAAATAATCAATATACAAATAATAAGGCTTGTTATTTGATTTTTATAATGATATTATAATTATATAAATTTGAACTAATTTATAATTTTTATTTTATGGAACAACTTCAAAATAAAACAGTTCTAGTAACTGGTGGTGCTGGGTTTATAGGTTCTCATTTGTGTGATGAATTATTGACAAATGGAGCCATTGTTATTGCGGTTGATAATTTATCTACTGGAAAATTAGAAAATTTATCTGAGGCACAAAAAAATTTAAATTTGCACTTTATAAAAGGTGATGTTAATGATTGTAATTTTTTGAAATCAGTTTTTGAAAATAATAAAATTGACTATGTTTTTCATTATGCAGCGGTCTTAGGTGTAAAACGAGTTATGGAACAACCAATGCTTGTGTTGGATGATATTATAGGAATAAAAAATATTTTATCCTTGTCAAAAGATTTCAATGTTAAAAAGGTAATTTTTTCCTCATCATCCGAGGCTTATGGAACTCTAAATGAATTGCCACTCAAAGAAGACAATAACAAAGAACTCTCATATCAAACACACAGCACAAGTTTATATGCCCTTGTAAAGCTTATAGGAGAAAAAATGATGAAAATTTATAATGATACTTATAATATTCCAACATGCTCACTTAGGTTTTTTAATGTATTTGGAGAGAGACAAGAATCATCTGCTTATGGATTTGTTGTTGGGGTTTTTATAGAACAAGTTTTACGCGGAGAAGCCCCAACAATATTTGGGGATGGTTATCAGACAAGAGATTTTATTTATGTTGGTGATAATGTAAAAATGGCAATAAAAGCATTAATAAGCGAAAAAACAAATGGGGAGGTTATAAATATTGGACTTGGAAGACAAACAACAATACTTGATTTGGCACAAAGAATAATAAAAATTTCAGGAAAAGATTTAAGTCCTATTTTTATTGGTGAGCGTGGTTATGAAATAAAATATAGAAGTCCAGATGTTTCTAAAATGTATAAACTATTGGGTGAAAAATTAGATGATAATTTAGATGAAAATTTGAAGAAAACTTATGAATATTATGCAAGAAAATAAAATAAAATTAGTGGTTTTGTCTGCCTTTTATGAGCCATATATGTCTGGTGCTGAGCAAATGGTTAAACAAGTTGTAGAAAAATTTGGAGATTTTTATGATTTAACTCTTATTACAGGATTATATGATGTTGAGTTAAAAAGACTTGAAAAAAGATCCAATTTTAAAATTATAAGAGTCGGCATTGGTCACGAAAAAATTGATAAATTTTTATATCCAATTTTCGCAAATATTCAAATTACAAAAATAAAACCAGAGATTATTCATGCTATTATGGAAAGTTATGCTGGTGTAGCT
>JAQVMR010000023.1 GCA_028703545.1 Patescibacteria group bacterium | reverse complement strand
ATCAACTGCTTTAGCCCTTAATCTTGGTAGATTTGGATTAATAGTATATGCCATACACTTTAAAAGTTTAATAATTATATATACTTAATTATTACATCTTAAGTGTTGCCAAGCTATTGAGCTATTATGTGAGTATTGACAAATTAATTGTTTGATGATATGCTTTTTTGATATTATAAAAATATCAAGCAAATCTAAAATTACAGGAGGTAACAAATGGCAAAGTATGTAAAATTAATAGACGGAAGTAAACCTGAAGAAGCGTTGAGTCTCCCCAAGGGGCGATTGACACTCGGTGTTTTTGAAGTTTCGTTTACGCCAGACAAAGTCATTGATTGCGCAAAGCTCATCATCGCCAAAGGCGGACATGATGAAAATTTTTATAGTCAGGCTGGGATTATTGAGTACGCTGGTAACAATCTCGGCTGGGGCAAGGGTGGTGGTTACAAAACTATCTGATACCATAGCCATCTTTTGACAATCGACCGTCCATACAGAATTTTATTTTCTGAATTGGACGGTTTTTTATTTATAATTTTAAAATTAGTAATTTACTGTTGTTAAGTAATAAGTTCGAAGATAAGGAACAATGGGGAGCCATTGAAAAGAACCCTTTATTTAAAGGGTTCTTTTGATACCCATAAGTTGGACGTAGAACCAATATTTATTAAAAAATTTTAGTCATTATTCTCGGCTAATATTATTATTCTTTTGCTGTTACTATTAATAATACTTTTATCATAATCGCCATAAATGGATAAAATTTTCATTTTATTTTTTGCAAAAATTTTTTTTAATTCAGGGATAGTATAATATTTAACTATTATTTTTTTTGTTTTTTTATCTATTAGGTTCATTGTTTTACGATGAAATATATATGGAGCATCGGGGTTGTTTTTTAGGTATTTTATTAATCTGATATAATTGTCACTATCAAATAAAAATAGACCCCCCGGTGTTAATATATTTTTTATATTTTTTATAGCCCTGTTTAGATTAATAAGTGCTAGATCTGAGAAAAACCAGTAAGCCTTAGTATATTTTTTTTTGAAATTTAAATTTTCAACATTAGCATTGTAATAATTAAAATGATTTAATTTTAATTTCCTAGCATCTTTTTTTGCTAAATTAAGTAAATATTTAGAGAAATCTACGCCATCTACACAATAACCCATTTTAATTAGAGTATTGGCGTGGCGACCCTGACCACATGCAATATCTAAAATAGTATCTTTCTTTTTTAAATTTAAAGATTTTATAAGAAAAACAACATCCTTTTTTAGATTTGCTAAATGTAAAAATGATGCATGATCCTTCAGATAATTACCATTTTTTCCGTAATAGAATAATAAATCTTTTTTAGCGCTAGTCATAATATAAATTTAGCATACACCGAATAAAATCTCAATTTATTTCAAATCACTAATATAAATACATTCATCATAATTCTGTATTATGGTTCTAATGTCCCATACGATACGGAGCCATGATTAAACATTATTAAAAAAAGTGTTTTTGTTTTACTTTTTATTTAAATTATGAGAAAATAGAAATATTCGAATATATTAGAGTTTTTATTTATACAAATTTTTAATTAAATAAGTATAATATGTCAAAAGACAAAGAAGAAAAACAAATTATTACTCCCAGATCACAGGATTATTCTAAGTGGTATTTGGATGTTATTGATGTAGCAGAATTAGCTGATAATTCTCCTGTAAGAGGTTGTATGGTTATTAAACCAAATGGTTATGCTATATGGGAAAATATCCAGAAAGTTTTAGATAATATGTTTAAGTCTAAAGGTGTTAAAAATGCATATTTTCCTCTATTTATTCCAAAAAGTTTTTTTGAAAAAGAAGCTGAACACGTAGAAGGGTTTGCAAAAGAATGTGCCGTTGTGACCCATCATCGTTTGAAATTAAATGATAAAAATAAATTAGTACCCGATGGATTAATGGATGAATCATTAATTGTCAGACCAACTTCTGAAACAATAATTTATACAATGTATGCAAAGTGGATTCAATCTTTTCGTGATTTACCAGTAGTAATAAATCAATGGGTCAATGTTGTTCGTTGGGAACTTAGAACTAGACCATTTTTGAGAACTACTGAATTTTTGTGGCAAGAAGGACACACTGCTCATGCAACAAAGCAAGAAGCAGATAATATGACTATAGATATGTTAGAGGTGTATAGAAATTTTGTAGAAGATTATTTAGCAATTCCAGTTATAAAAGGTATCAAAACAGATAATGAGAAATTTGCTGGCGCTGTTTATACAGCCTGTATTGAGGCTATGATGCAAGATGGTAAATCACTGCAAGCAGCAACATCTCATATGTTGGGTCAGAATTTTTCCAAACCATTTAATGTTAAATTTACTGATCAAAATGGTGTAGAGCAGTATACTTGGCAAACAAGTTGGGGAATGAGCACTAGAATCATTGGTGCTATTATTATGGTGCATAGTGATGATAAGGGATTGGTATTGCCACCAAAAATTGCTCCAATACCAATAGTTATTGTACCTATTTGGAATAACAACAAAGAAAAAGAAGGTCTAATTAAAAAAGTGAAAATTATCGCCAATAAAATTAAAGAAAAAATTGGATATAATTTTTATATAGATGAAAGAGATGAAAGGCCTGGTTTTAAATTTTATGATTGGGAAAGAAAAGGCATCCCACTTCGTATTGAAATTGGTCAACGCGATATTGCTAATAAAAAAGCAATATTAGTTAGAAGGGATAATGGAGAAAAAATAGAAGTCCCATTGATCGGTTTAGATAAAAAGATTAAGGAATTATTAGATACAATACAGTCAGATCTATATAATAAAGCTTTAAAATTTAGAGAAAAATTTACCTTTGAGCTTGATTCTTATGGTGAAATGAAAAATATATTTAGTAAAAAAGAAAATGGATTTGTTTGTTCTTTTTGGTGCGGAGATTCTAAGTGCGAGAATAAAGTAAAAGAAGAAACGACAGCAACCATAAGGTGTATACTGTTTGATGAAGAAGAAAAAAATGGAAAGTGCATAATTTGTGGCAAAAAATCTTTAAAAAGAGTTATTTTTGGAAAAGCATATTAATTAAAACTATTTAAAGTATAGTAATTTAAACAAGAAATATAGATATATTCTGTTTATTTTTGAATAATAGTGCTGATATTTTTAATCATACAAAGTCAACATAAAAAACATAGACTAAAACTATTTTTTTGTTTTACTTTTCTATGGTATTGTGGGAAAATTATAATATATGAATAAAAAAAATATCAAATATATTTTTTCATTAATATTGATACCATTTTTTGGTTTTATTCTTTTAAATCTCACTTTTTTATTATTCGCTTTATTTTATTTTAGTGTTTCAAAGCTTGTAAATATTTTCGTGACCATAAATCCAGAAATGAACTGGTATTGGTTTCCAAGCTTAATGCGTTTTTGTTTTATGGTAATTATTTTATTAATTACCTTTTTTATTTTTCGCTCAAAACTTAAAACAATTTTTAAGGCAATTTTTTTGATTGTTCCAGTGGCTACAGTTTTGGTAATAATGGAAACTTTTTTGTATAATTTTCCAGCCATTCTTTTTGTGTTAGGATTTTTATTAATTTCAGGTGTTATATATTATTTATACAAAACAAAACAGCCATGGATTTATTATTATAGCCTAATTTTAACAAGTTTAGTTTTGGTTATATTTTTTGCCCCAGGAGGAGATATATAGATTCTAAGTAAATTATATTCGTAAAATGAGTATTTTATTGATTTTTCTGCTCAAATATGAGATTATATAGTATATTATAAGTAAATAATGATTCATGAAGGATAAAATTTTAATAACAACAGCAATTGATTATGCAAATGATGTAATTCATATTGGTCATGCCTATCAAAAGGTTTTAGCTGATTGTTTTGCAAGATATTATAGAATTTTAGGCAAGCAGGTATTTTTTGTCACAGGAACTGATGAACATGGCGCAAATATAGAAAAAATAGCTAATTCAAATGGAAAAGATATAAAAGATTACGTTGATTATGTTTCCGGCGAAGATCAAAAGCAAATTGATTCACTGGGTGTAAAATATGATAGATTTATAAGAACGACTGATTTAGATCACAAAGAAGTTGTAAATAAAATTTGGAAAATAATTTTTGATAAAGGTGATATATATAAAAAATCATTTACAGGATTATATTGTTTGAGTTGTGAGTCATTTAAAACTGGTTCAGAAATAGAGGGTGATTGTTGTAATATTCATAAAACTTTGAAATTAATCGAACACAAAGAAGAAAATTACTTTTTTAAATGGTCTAGTTACCAAAAATTTTTAGAGGAATTTTTTCAAAAAAACAAAAAATTTGTTTTACCACAGAACAAATATAATGAAATGTTTAATTTTTTAAAGTCTGGGATAGAGGACATTTCAATATCAAGACAAAATATAAAATGGGGAATAAAAGTTCCTAGAGACGAAACTCAAGTTATTTATGTCTGGTTTGATGCGCTTATTAATTATTATACAGCTGGCATTAAAACAGGTTTTTGGGATGAAAATACTACAATTATTCATTTTTTAGGAAAGGACAATTTAAGATGGCATTCATTGCTTTGGCCAGCAATACTAAAATCCGCAGATTTGAAAACTCCGGATATTGTTTATTCTCATGATTTTATAAATATAGATGGACAGAAAATTAGTAAAACACTGGGAAACATAATTCGCCCAAGTGAACTTGTTGAAGAATTTGATGTAAACTCAATAAGATATTTTTTATTAAAAAGAGGACCACTTTATGATGATGTTGATATTTCAAAAGAAAAAATTAAAGAAGTAAATAATTCTGATTTAGCCAATGGATTAGGAAATTTAATACAACGTATTACAAAAATTTGTGAAAAAATAAGTTATCAAAATAAGACTCCATATCCAGAAAATTTTTCAGAAAAAGTTATAGAACATTTTGATAATTTTAGATTGGATTTGTGTTTAGAATATATTCAAGAAAAAATTACAGAAGAAAATCGTTTTATTGAAATGCAAAAACTGTGGACTAAAGAGGGTGAGGAATTAATAAAAAATTTAGATAGGTGTATAATAAACATAAGACAGATTGCTTTTGATTTACAGCCATTTATGCCAGACATTGCAGAAAAAATTAAACAAAGATTGGGAGAAAAAATACTTTTCGGAGAAGCACTTTTTAAAAGAATTTAATAATTTAAATAATAATAGAGCCAAGCTCTAGATTAATTTTATGGAAGAAGATTTAACAAAAAACGAAACAATAAAAGAAGAGCAAAACAAAGAAGAAATAATAGATTTAAAAGAGTCTAGCGAACAAATAGACAAAAAATCTATTAAAATTAGCAAAAAAACAATAATTATAAGCGCGGTAATTATAGCCATATTAGTTGTTCTTTATTTAATAAAGGGATTTTTTGTGGTTGCTACTGTTAATGGTAATCCGATAAGTCGTTTATCTCTTATAAGTAAACTTGAACAACAGGGCGGAGCTTCTGTTCTTGATTCAATAATTACGGAAAAATTAATTGAAAACGAAGCCAGAGCAAAGAAAATTGTTATTAGTAATGATGAAATAAATCAAGAAATTAAAAAAGTAGAAGATCAAATCAAGGCACAAGGTGGTACGCTTGAAGCAATACTAGAGTCACAAGGCATGACATTAAATGACGTAAAGAAACAAATAACACTGCAAAAACAAATTGAAAAATTGTTATCTGATAAACTAGTTGTTACAGATGAAGAAGTAGAAAAATATATAAAAGATAATGCCATTACAATTGAAAGTGGTCAGGAGCAAGAAATAAATACACAGGTAAAAAATGCACTAGAAAATGAAAAATTAAATACTGAGGCACAGACTTTTATAAATAATCTTAAAACAAAAGCAAAGATTAAATACTTTGTAAAATATTAATTTATTTTTAAAAAAACGTCTTATTTTTAGGCGTTTTTTATTTTTATAAAAAAACTATATTTAAATTTGCATTGTGATAATAGTATAAATAAAAATAAAATATATAGATATTAAAAATAATCCCTCTATTCTATCTAGAGATTTTTTTGTTTTATAAAATATTGCAGTAAGGAATAAGATAAGAGCTGCAAAAATTATTAGTATTGTATATGAATATCCTAAATTAATTGTTATTGGATTTATAATACTCATTGCACCCAAGATAATAACATTTGTTATGATTGAACCCATTAGGTGGCTAATAGACAATTCTGGTGATTTTTTCTTCCAAGATGTAATAGAGACTGTTATTTCTGGTAAATTTGTTCCAAGGGAAAATATTAATAAGCCAAGAATAAAGGGTTTTATTCCTAATTTATTCAACAATATTACAGATAGTTTTACAATTACATAAGATGATGCGACGACCACTATTGCTGAAATTATACTAAGTAAAATTGATTTAAAGATTTTTTGCTCCTTAATTATAGAAACTTGAATGATCTGGTATTTTTTGCTTATTTGATATAAATATATCAGTAAAATTATATAAACTGAAATCATTATAATTCCATCCAACATTCCAAATTTTTTATCAAGCCCCAATATAAATGGTAAAAAAACGACTCCCAATTGTGGTAATAAATATTTCATATCTCCATCTGTGCGGATTTTTCTATTTAAAATTAAACTAATTCCAAGAATTAGCCCAAATATTACCATTACGCTACCCATTAAATTTCCAACTGATATATTTGGTACTTCATTTATGATAGAATTTACGCTAACAGCCATTTCTGGAAGTGACGTCATAACACCAAGAACAATTCCTAGTGCAAATATTTTTATTCCGAGTTTACGTGAAATTATTTTTATATTGTGTACTAAAAAATCGGCGCTTAGTCCAAGTACACCGAAAAGTATTATTAAGATGACGATATAAAATATTATAGCCATTTTAAATTAAAATATTAATATAATTATATCATAAAACTATAATAATTGTAATTTTAATAAATTTAAATCTTTATGATACAATATATAATAGTTTATGTTTATATATATGTTTATATATAAGTTATTTAATTTATAATTTCAATTTTTAAAATGAGCACTATATTTAAAGAATCAGATGATAAAATTATTTGGCATTCCATTTCTATAAATGAAATAATAAAATATTTTTATTCTGATTTGAAAAATGGTTTATCAATGGATCGAGTAAAAATTAACCAAAAAAAATTTGGTAAGAATAAACTTCCTCAAGAAAAACCACTATCTCAGTTGAGAATTTTTTTAGAACAATTGAAGAGCCCCTTAATTTACATCTTGCTATTGGCCGGAATAGTAACTTTATTATTGAAAGAATACACTGATTCTGGGGTGATTTTTGTTGCTGTATTTTTAAATACATTCGTTGGTTATATACAAGAAAGCAAGTCATCAAAAGCACTTAGAAAATTAAAAAATGTTTTATGTATAAGATCCATTGTTTTAAGAGATGGAAGAGAAAAAGAGATTTTAGCAGATGAACTTGTTCCTGGGGATATTGTTTTATTAAGGCCTGGAGATAGGGTGCCAGCAGATGGTAGATTGATAGATGTAGATAATTTAAAAGTTAATGAATCGACTTTGACTGGTGAATGGCTACCCGCATCAAAAGATAATAAAATTTTGGAGGAAGGCACTTCACTTGCGGATAGAGATAATATGGTTTATATGGGGACTATTATTGAAGATGGTCGCGCCAAGTTTATTATTACAAGCAGTGGAACAAGAACAGAAATTGGTAAGATTACTAGTTTGGTTAGGGAAACAAAAGAAGATGTAACACCTTATCAAAAAAAATTAGCCAATTTTTCTAAAATTATTGGATTAATAATATCATTAATTTGTTTTGCTATTTTTATTGAGGGTATTTTAGTTGGTGGAAATTTTATTGAAATTTTTGTTACAGCTGTTGCTGTGGCTGTGGCATCTATTCCTGAGGGTTTACCAGTGGCAATGACAGTTATTTTAGCTATTGGTATGCAGAAAATTTTTAAAAAAAATGGTTTAGTAAGAAAATTGTCTGCAGCTGAGACGCTTGGGAGCACATCAATAATTGCAACCGATAAAACAGGCACACTAACAGAAGCAAAAATGAGCGTAGCAGGAGTTTATACATACACTGAAGCCAGCCCAGAAGATGAAAGTTTAGTTGTTAAAATAGCTATTTTATGTAGTGAGTCTTTTATTGAAAATCCAGAAGATAAAGCAGAAAATTGGAAAATTACAGGAATGTCTACAGAAAAATCAATAATTTTAGAGGGGGCCAAATATGATTTAATTAAAAATAAATTAGAAGAATTAGAACCACAAATTGATCAAATTCCATTTAGTTCTAAGTATAAATATTCTACCACATTGAGAAAATCATCTAGCAATAATAATGAAAATATTATTTATATGAAAGGTGCCCCAGAGCTAATTTTAGAGAAATCAAAATATTTATATTCAAAAAATAAGAAAATTGAAATAAATAAAAAATTAAGGGATTTTTTAAATAAAAAGTATGAAAAATTGACTACTGATGGATATAGAGTTTTAGGTACAGCTTATAAAAACATAAAAAGTAAGCACTTAAATCCCGATGAATCTCTACATGATTTGATTTTTGTGGGATTTATTTTTTTAGAAGATCCAGTTCGTAAATCAGCAAAACAGGCTATACAAAAATGTTATGAGGCAGGAATGCGGGCTATTATTATTACCGGAGATCATAAATTAACAGCAAAGTCAGTTGCAAATAAATTGGGATTAAACGTGGGAGACAAAAATATTTTAGAGGGTAGAGATTTAGACAAAATGTCAGAGGAAGAATTTAATTCTAGATTTAAAGATATAGATATTTATGCTCGAGTTGAACCCAAACATAAGCTAAGAATTATAAAAGCCTGGCAGGCCGCAGGAGAGGTGGTTGCCATGACAGGTGATGGAATTAATGATGCTCCGGCGCTAAAACAAGCCAATATAGGAGTTGCTCTTGGGTCCGGAACAGAAGTCGCAAAAGAGGTTTCAGACATAGTTCTTCTAACAGATGATTTTTCTGTTATTGTATCGGCAGTAGAAGAAGGAAGATCAATCATAGATAATATAAGAAAAGTAATTACATATCTTTTATCAGATAGTTTTACTGAGATAGTTTTAATAGGGACGAGTATACTATTTGGCCTTCCTTTGCCAGTGACAGCTGTTCAGATTTTATGGATCAATTTATTAGAAGATGGGCTTCCTAATATTGCCCTAGCATTTGAACCGAAAGAAAAAGATTTAATGAAACAAAAACCCCAGAGTAAAAACAGCCCCCTATTAACAAGAGAAATGAAGATAATTATTTTTGTTATAGGTTTATTAACTGATTTTATACTTTTAGGATTGTTTTTTTGGCTCTGGAATAATAATCATAATATAGAATATGTAAGAACAATTATATTTGCCTCCCTTGCTGTAGATTCTATTTTATATGCTTTTTGTTGTAAGAGTTTAAGAAAAAATTTATGGAATATTAATTTATTTGATAATAAGTTTTTAGTTGCTGCGTGGTTTTTAAGTGTTTTAGGTTTATTTTTAGCAATATATTTACCATTTTTAAATAGACTATTGGGTACGATTGCCTTGTCAGCATCCATGTGGATAATTATAGGAGGACTGGGATTAATAAATGTTTTGTTGATTGAAATAGTAAAATATTATTTTATTGTTAGACAGAAAACAAATATATAAATTAACTAATATGAAAATTTATAAAATTTTTAGATTTTTTTTAATAATATTTGTTGTTTTGGTGCTAATTTTTATTTCTGGAAATGATAATAAAAATAAGGAGCTAGAGCCAGGTTTTATATTATTAGATCCCATCATTATAAATCCAAATTATATTCAGGGATCGTCGATTGATTCTCAGGAAAGAGGAATAAATGTTAATAGTTTTCAGGGCACTAATTCTGATTTACAGAGAACATCTAATTTATTTATAAATTCATCAAATTTAATTTTTAAATAAAAATACATGAAGCAATTAATAATTTTTTATTCATTTGAAAGAAATACAAAATTTATAGCACAAGAAATTCAAAAATTAACAAATGCTAATATTTTAGAATTAAAAGTCAAAAATGATATTAAAACTCATGGATTTTTAAAATATGTGTGGGGTAGAAGACGCGTGCTTATGAAAAAAACACCAGAATTAGAAAATTATGATAAAAATTTTAATGATTACGATAGGATTTTTATAGGTAGTCCTGTTTGGGTTTCAACTTATGCACCCGCAATAAGAACATTTTTAAAAGATAATAAAATTATTGGAAGAGAGCTGGTATTTTTTGCATGTTTTGATGGCGATGAAGCAAAAGTTTTTGAAAATTTAAAAAGTGAATTAAAAAATAATAAAATTTTAGGAACAATTGGGTTTAAGGAAGCATTGAAAAATAAAGAAGAGAGCATTAAGAATCTAAATGAATTTATGCATAAAATAGGTGTTTTATCAGCATTTATTGTTTAGTTTTAGATATTGACTTTTTTTATGTATCAACGTATAATAATTACATATTAGTCAACAGACTATGTTTTTATTATTGATTTAATAATATGGCAAACAAACTAACTCAGTATATTAAAGATTCTATAAGAGAATTGAAAAAGGCAACTTGGCCAACAAAACAAGAGACAACAAGAAAAACATTACAAGTTATTTTTGTAAGTGTTTTTGTTGCAGTTTTTTTAGGAGTGGTAGATTTTTTATTATCAACTCTATTAACATCATTTATTAAATAAAAAAATGTCTAAACAAAACGAAAGTTTGGGTACGAGATGGTATGTTATACATACATATTCGGGTTATGAAGAAAACGTTAAAAGAAATTTAGAGGAAAGAATTGAATCAATGAATATGAAAGAGAAAATTCTTGAAGTTCTTATACCCACAGAGACAAAAATTAAAATTAAAAACGGAAAAAGAAAAACGGTAAGAGAAAAAATTTTTCCGGGCTATGTTTTAGTAAAGATGATTGTTACTGATGATTCTTGGTATGTTGTCAGAAATACTCCAAATGTAACTGGATTCATTGGATCCGGAACTACACCAATTCCAATGTCAGACGAAGAAGTAAAAGCACTGCAAAAAAGAATGGGAGTAGAGGAACCAGAATACAAGATTGATGTAGAGAAAGGAGATGCGGTTAAAATTGTTGATGGACCATTTAAAGAATTTGAAGGAAAAGTTTCAAGCATCGATCAAAATCATGGAAAAGTAAAAGTGCTTGTTTCTATGTTTGGAAGAGAAACTCCGGTTGAATTAGACTTTTTACAAATTAAAAGGATATAATTTAAATTATCTATTCAGTCCCAAGACACGCTTCTTGAATAGAATATTATAATAATTTCAATCAGTTAAAAGCTAACAGCTAAATTTATGGCAAAAAAAGTTAAAACAACTATAAAATTACAAATAAAAGCTGGTCAAGCAAATCCAGCTCCACCAGTAGGACCTGCATTGGGTCAGCACGGTGTAAATATTCAGGATTTTTGTACAAAATTTAATGATGCAACAAAAGACAAAATGGGGGAAGTCGCCCCAGTAGTTATTACTATTTATGATGATACAAGTTTTAGTTTTATACTCAAAACTCCTCCAGCATCAGAGTTAATTAAAAAAGCAGCGGGACTTCAAAGAGGAGCAAAAAATCAATTAACAGAAAAAGTTGGAACAATTACAAAAGCACAGCTAAAAGAAATTGCCGAGAAAAAATTACCCGATTTAAATGCTTACAATATTGAGGCAGCAATGAAAATTATCGAGGGTACCGCAAGACAAATGGGCGTAAAAGTTGAATAAATTTAATTTTAAAAATAAATTTTATGCAAAAAATTCCATGGATTAGAATAGTTTATTTATATCTTATGACAACAATCGGTTTAATAGTTTTTGTTATAGGATCAATAACAATGTTAAATTCAGTTTTAAAAACATTTGTTTTTAAAAAAGCAGATATGAATTATTATTCAAGGCCAAGTGAACTATATTTAGCAAATTCTGAAAAACAAGTAACAATAATAAAAGAATGTAGTGATCTGACAGTCCAGGATAAAGAAATGATAGATATGTGGTTAGCCGATTATCAGAATTGGAAGAAAATTGATGAAGGTAATATGCAAATTACATCTCAAAGACAAAGAAATTTTTCAAATTCAATAGCTATGATTGTAATTGGATTTCCACTTTATTTTATACATTGGAATATAATTAAAAAAGAGAGAAAAAAAGACGAAGAAATTATTTAATTAAATTTAATGAGGGACTGTGAATTTTTCATGGGTTTGTACCTCAAAAGAAAGTAAAAAATATGACAAAATTGTCAAAAAGAATGAAGGCGATAAAAACTAGTATTGATACAAAGAAAATTTATACAGTTGAAGAAGCCGTGTCAATTCTTAAAAATACTGCAAATGTAAAATTTGATTCATCTCTTGAGGCTCATATTTCTTTGGGTATTGATCCTAAAAAAGGTGACCAAATTGTAAGATCAACTGTTACATTACCACACGGCAATGGAAAAGTGAGAAAGCTAGTTGCTTTTACTACTAAAATTGATGAAGCAAAAGCTGCTGGCGCTGATATAATTGGCGACGAAGAATATATTGAAAAAATAAGACAAAGTGGGAAATGTGATTTTGATATAGCAGTTGCAACTCTTGAGATAATGCCAAAACTTGCCTCAATAGCAAAAATTTTAGGTCAAAAAGGACTTATGCCAAATCCAAAATCAGGAACAATTGATAATGATGTTAAAAAAATGATTACAGAATTAAAATCTGGTAAAGAGTCATTTAAAAATGATGACAGTGCAAATGTTCATTTAGCTTTAGGAAAAGTTAGTTTTGATGAAAATAAATTAGTAGATAATGTAAAAGCTTTTGTAGATGCTGTTAAAAAAGCAAAACCACAATCATTAAAAGGAGTATATATAAAATCAATTGCGCTTTCTTCAACAATGGGACCAGGACTTAAAGTTAGTATGTAAATATAGTTTATATAACAAAAAATCCTCGGTAAAAGAGGATTTTTTGATTTTTATATAAAAATTATTTTATATGTAAATTAAATTTTATTTTTTTTATTTATTATTATAATGGATCCGATTAGTGCACCAATAAGATTAAATACTAAGTCGAGCGCATTATTATAATAATTTCCAACACCTTGTGTATGAAAGAAAATAACTGTAGATAATTCTATTATTTCATTTATTGCACCAATTCCCTCTGCAATTAAAACAATAATAAATAAAGTTACTCCTTTTTTAATATCTTCTTTTAAATTATTTTTGACAATAGAATAAACAAAGAACACGAAAACAAAATAACAAAAAGCGTGTAATAATTGATCATATCTAAAAATATTTAATGGCTCAGCAAAAATAGGAATAAGTATTGTGTCATACAATCTAATTCCATTAATTTTTAGACTTCCACCAAGAAAATGTAATAAAAGCCAAGTTGCAAAACCTATTTTGGCAATTTGAGGATAATTAAATTTTTTATCTGTTTT
>JAQVMR010000079.1 GCA_028703545.1 Patescibacteria group bacterium | reverse complement strand
CTTGATTTAGCAATGCTAGTTAATGTATTGTTTGAATCAGTAGATGTTTCGAAAATGTTAAAAGAGGCTGTGAGACTTTTAAAGCCAGATGGAAAAATACTTATTATAGATTGGAAAAATATTGGAGTGCCATTTGGTCCAAAAATTGATAGGCGAGTTAATCAACCACAGATCAAAGAATATTTAGAGGTTTTTGGATTAAGATTACAAGAAGAGTTTGATGCCGGTAAATACCACTTTGGAATGATTTATAAAAAATAATTCTCTCTATAAAATAAAATTATGAATTTAATGAATTTAAATTTTCAGTATTTTTTTGACGCTTATCCACCAGTTATAAAATCTCATACATTCTGGATGATGTTTTTCGTTTCAATTGCTGTAATTATATTTGCTTTTTTGATAAAGTATTTTGTTATTAAAAAACCCATTCAGGTTTTTAAGAAATTAGACAAATACAGCAGAGAGCTGTTTTTGAAATTTTATAACATATTTATTACTTTTGGGATTATTAATTTATTTTTATTATTTTTTAGAAAAGTAAGAGTTCCATATTTTCAGACAAGATTTTTAATGATTTTCTGCTGGGCTTTTATTTTGATTTGGGTTTGCAATACATTACAATATTATTTGACAAAAATTCCAACAAAGAGAATTGAAGATGCAAAAAGAAGAGAATATGAGAAATATATAAAGTAATTTAGAGTTTAATTTTATATAAAGGGTCGCCAATTTTAGCGATCTTTTAATTTTCAATTTATTATTTGTTATTTTCAATTCATTTATAATTTAACAATTCAATAATTTATTTATCTATTTAATAATTAATAAAAAAATTATGAAAAGTGATTTAACAAAACAAGAAAGAGCAATAAAGCTAGAAGAAAGAACGTTAAAATTTAGCGAATCTATAATAAAATTTTGTAATTCATTAGAGTATAGTAGTTCAGTAAAAATATTAATAAATCAATTAGTTAGATCTGCTACCAGTATTGGCGCAAATTATATTGAGGCAAATAATTCTAGCTCAAAGAGGGATTTTAGAAATAAAATTTATATATGCAGAAAAGAAGCAAATGAAACAAGATATTGGTTAAAATTAATGCTTAGTTACTACAAGGATAACATTGAAATATATGAATTAATCCAAGAATCTCAGGAGTTTTGTTTAATATTTGACAAAATTACAGATTCTTTGAGTGGCGATAAAAAATAGCAAATAGCTAAATAGTAAATCAATTGAAACTTGAAAATAGTAAATAATAAATATCATGAACTATAATCAGAAAATTGGAAGACTTGGAGAAAATATTGCTATAAGATATCTAAGAAAGCACGAATATAAGATTTTGGATAGAAATGTGTATTTTAGATGTGGAGAAATAGATATAATTGCAAAAAAAAACAATATTTTATATTTTGTTGAAGTAAAAACCAGAACAAATAGTAAATTTGGTCCTCCAGAAGCATCTATTTCTGCTTATAAAATATTGAGATTTGAGAGAAGTGTTTTGTCGTATTTTGAGCTAAATAAATCAAAAAAGCCCTACTTTATGATTATAATAGGTGTTTTAATTGATTTAGAGCACAAAAGAGCCACAGTATACAAAATCGATATATGATTCTCAAAAAGCAATATTTGAGCTTGCCTGGAGAGGTGCTCAAACAATTGAGATAAGGTAAATAATTATCCACATATTAAGCAATTTTTATGCATATTTTTCAATATTGATTTTTTTTGTAGAAAGTATAAGGTATATGGACAAGATCTAATTTACTATTAAAATAAAAAACATGACAAAAAAGGTAATCTTATTCCTATCCGGATTTTTGTTATTTTTTTGTTTTGCTTTTGTAAGAGCCGAGGAATTACAAAACACTACGACAATTCCTGAAATATCCCCGATTCCTATTTTATATGAAGAGGCCACTTCTACAGATGTGTTAATTTCTCCAACTCCAACCACTACAAGCACAGAACAAAAAGATCTAAAATCGATTAAAGATGAGGAATTTTTAGTAAAATGTTCTTTGTCTAAGTGTAAGATCCCAATACCAACACTCAGAGAACCAGATAATAAAAAATTTAATAAGTCGCAAAAAATTTATTTAACGGGTCTCACTTGGAACAATACAATAATAGATGTTTATGTTGATGGAAATTATATCGGAAAAGCAATTGTTAGAAATGACGAAAAATCAAATATAGCAAACTTCTACATTGAATTGAGTGGTAATTTGGATGCAAAAGAACATCATTGGTCTGTTATAGCGTGGTCTTTTAATGAAAGAGATAGAAGTTTTGTATCAAATCAACAAAGTTTTACAATTTTAGAGGATAAAAATATTGTGTTAGAACAAAAACAGATAGAAGAAACTCCTACAAGTACAAGTTCAATTTCAGAGCCAAGGGAAACTATTGATATAATTTCTCAAGAACTAGACGTTCCAGTTTCAGTAGATTTTCAGGAATCTACTACAACAGTAGATGTTACATCCAATACAACATCTAGCGAAGAAAAAAACATACTTGTCGTGGATAGTGAGTTGAAAAGCGATGAAAACAAAATAACCCCAATTAAAGAAAGGGTTTTGGAATCAGAACAAAAATCAGAAGAAAGCAGTATGACAGAAGAAGTTCAAAAAGCAACACCAAGCGAAGAGCTGAAACAAGAAATACAGCAAGATTTAGTTATTGATGACTCAGCAGAAAAAAATAAGAAAAAAATAGGAACAATTCTTTTGGGTGCATTGGTGATTGTTATGATTTTATATTCGATAATTTTTAGAAAAAAGAAATAATTAGTGACTGATGAGCCCCTTGGTATTTTTATCAAGGGGTTTTTTATTTAAAAATAAAAAACAAAATATTATACCAATCACTATATATAAATCAGAAAAATTAAATACAGGAAAAAAGTATATAGAAATAAAATCAATTACATATCCATAAAAAATCCTATTCATTAAATTTGATATCGCACCAATTACTATAAGTCCAATAAAAAAACTTAAATTGTATTTTTTTAATCGCAGGGCTTCTTGTAATGCCACTAAAAGAAATATTATTATAATTGTAGAAATAGGAATTATTAAAATATTATAAATACTTATTCCAAAAGCCATTCCGTAATTTTTGTGAAGTTCAAAGCCCACCCCATCAAATAAATAAACTCCTCCAGGGGGGAGCCTATTTAGTATAAAAAATTTTGATATTATATCTAATATAAATAATAAAAATAAAATTAATATTATTTGTGATTTTTTCATTTATAATGATTTTCTTTTACACCCCATGCATTTTGCTGCAGTTGGAAATGCTAAACATCTTTCTGTTGGGATTTTTTTACCACACTCTTCACAGGTTCCATATGTTCCTTTTTCTATTCTTTCTAGAGCTTCGTCAATTTTTTTAAGTGA
>JAQVMR010000078.1 GCA_028703545.1 Patescibacteria group bacterium | reverse complement strand
AGTCTTTTTGCAATTAATTCTTGTTTTTGGATGTTTTCAACAATTATTTCTGGATCTGTAATTTTGAAATGATAAACCCTGTTTTTCATGGTTTTTGTAACCATGCTTCTTTTTTCTAATGTATCAAGTGCATTATATACAATTTGCCTATGAATTTTGAGATCATTAATAATACCCCCAACTGGAGTTTCGCCTATTTTAAGCAATGATTCATAAATCCTTATTTCATTTGGCGTAAATCCCAATTCTTTTAAATCTTGTAACATATATTTGATTATTAGTAGCTTATTAGACTAGCTCAATATGTCAATAACTACATGACAAGGAGCTATAAAAAGCCCTTATATATTATGATTATATATCATAAAAAGGTTGTTGTCAACAATAATTTGATGACAATACTTGACAAGAAGACAAACATATGCTATGATGAATATATCAGACAACAGAAAGCTGTTTGAAAAATAAAAGTTTATCTGGGAGGATAAAATGTTAAACAAAATAAAAAATTTCTGGCGGGCACACAAGTCAGAGATTCTCTTGATGGTATATGTGATACTTATTATGATGTTTATATGTGTGTTGACGTTAACCTGGGCAAAGTTTGTCGGAAAACAAGAAGCTCGTATACAAAAAGTGAATGATGAAGCAATTACTCAAAGAAAGGAGTTTTTAGATGGGTATTTAAAAACATTGGATGGGGAACACGAGCTTCGGAGAATAGGTAAAAAAGACGTTGAACAAACAGCTATTGGTGAATTCAAGACACATCACGGCTACTTTCTTTTTTCCGGAAGTTCTTCTGTCAACGGCAATTACACAGAAAATACGAAACAAACAATGACATTTGCATGGGAATTCGAGGATAATACTTATGCAATGTCAAAAATAGAGATAATCCGCGTAAGGGTACTCCTAGATGACTCTGTTAAAATCCCAACTATTAGTTTTTATTATGCTTATGGAGATATTTGGGGTATAAACATGCAGTCCTTGCAGGAAGTAATCGATGATATTGTGGTTTATGTTGTTATTAAATGCAATAATGAACAATGGCCACAAAGCATCGAAATGCCGTAAACGCGATTGAACAAAATCACACAAGGTTAAATGGGTTAAGCGTCGGATAATCCAATTCGACGCTTTTTTATCAAAAACTAAAACATCCTAAAGGAGGAGAAAATGGACAAGAGACAAGAAATTACATTAGCAATACACAATGCAACAACCTATGAGGAATTAGTTGGTATTTTAAATGCTAATGAACCGGAGAATATCTCTTTTGATGATATCGTAAATAAATTGTCTATTTTTTGCAATACATTTGATGATGTAGACGATGCATTAAGACAAATATCTGGGGTAGTTAGTTTTTATAGTAAGCTTGATAGAGATAGATATGGTCGTTTTGACGGCTATTCTAATAATGATTTTGTATACGGACATGCAAAACCCATCTTAAATAAATTTGATGACTTGGGTAAGTCGGTAGTTGAAAAATTGACCTCTTTGGATGAAGTCAATGAGTTTATGAAAAAATATGATAGTTATGATTTTGTATCTCAGCGTATATTACTGAGTTGGGGTGATACATTTGAGTCATTAAGAAAAAAGTGGGAAGACTTCACTGGGCCAATAGTTGAACAGATGACCTCCTTAAATGAAATTGATGAGTTTATAAAGAAATACTCATACGGTATAAGAAGGTTAGACAATGCTACTAAAGAAACAGGAATTAGTTGGGCTCCTTCGAAAATAGTAACGCAAAGATGGAATGAAATTGCATTAACAGAGATTGAAAAAATGGATAAAGAACAATTAGAGTTATTTTTGAAGAGGTACTATCATGAGCCCTATACACGTTTGTTTAAGGGTGATAGTGCTGTAACATTAGCAAATCTTAAATGGACTAAGTTGGCAAGGGGTTATGATTCTATATTTGCCGACGATATGTATATTGGATATGGAGTTGAAGATCCTAAAGTAACATATGCAAGACAACTAAGAGAATACAGTGAAAGGTTAGATGCAAGACAACAACGTGAATTCAATAATGGGTTAAAAGGGTAAAGAGTTAAGAGTTGGGTAATACAACTCGATGACAGATTGGGGTTAAAAAGTTAACAAGCGTCAGGTAACACAACTTGACGCTTTTTTATTAGAGGTTATATTTTTATCTTAAATTTTGTTTTCTTTTTTCTTCATTTTCCCTTTTTCTCTTTAATCCCTCTGGATCAACAAAACCAAGTACTGTATCGAATAAATTAAGTTTGTCACATTGTTTATCACATCCAGCTTCTACGAGTTTAGTATTAAATTCATTGTCTGATGACATTGCGATTATTATTCCCTGAAATCCATTTTGTCTAGCCATTTTTACAAAAGGAACAGTATCTAACACCCCGTTCTCGTTAAGACATCCGTCTATTAAAATAAGATCTATGTCTAAGTTCTCACAAAATATTTTTTGTGCCTCTTCTAGCGTATATGCATGCAAAAGATTTGTGTTTTTTTGAAATGAAAAATCAAGAATATTGTGCAAATTTTTGTTATCATCGATTAAAAAAATTGTTTTTAACTTTTCTTGGCTTTCAAGATTAGACTCAATATTTGAATTTTTTTCTAATTTTTCCATATTTTTATATTATTTATATTACTTTAAACTTTTTCTTTTTCTCCACCCAAATAAAAACAAAATCCCAATTAAAAATGCGGGTCCGGAAATTGGCAAAGTCCAAAATAATTGATAAGATTTTCCACCAATTAATATCATTATTATATAAGAAATTCCTGCGAGAATAAAAACAACTCCGCCAACAATTTCTCTTTTCCAGGAAATAATTAAAATTATCAATAAAATTAAACTTGGAATATTATGAATAAATAGCCCAATTACTATTTTCCAAAAACCCAAACCCCTCTCAAAAATATCAAGAGAAAAAAGAGCTAAAAAACAAATAAAAACTATTGATAAAATTCTTGGCGCCCAATATACAAATTTATTAATATTATTTTTCATTTTTTATATTTAATTTAATTGTAAATACATTGAATTTGGAAAAATAAACAAATGAACAATCCACCATAAAACAAAGAGAAATCTTGCGGGCCAAACAATTTTTGGATATTTTATTGATATAATATAACTCAAAACTATTATAAGTGGATCAGCCACTAATCTATTTGCCCAAAATTCTACACCCTGAAACCAATTTCGAGACATATCTCCTATTAAACCAGTTTCAAAATAATGTTCTATTGCCTCCCACAAATAAGAAAAAAACAATACAATACAAATATTAAACCATTGGGAAACATTCTTGCTCCCATTGTTTTCTTTAAGACCAATATATTGTCTTACTATATCAATTAATTTTCCTATTGATAGTCCACCCAACAGATGTCCTATGGTCCACACATCAAACATT
>JAQVMR010000077.1 GCA_028703545.1 Patescibacteria group bacterium | reverse complement strand
CAATATTTTTATCAATCTGAGACTGATTTATACCCTGTAATTTATATTCAATAGGGTCCTCTAGTGTTATAATTTTTTCTTTGGGGAGTTTAATTTAGTTAAAATCGCATAAAGAGTTGTTGTCTTACCGCTCCCAGTTGGACCTGTTGTTATTATCATTCCATTTGGTCTATCAATTTGTTTTTTTATATCAACAAATGACTTAGCCCTTATTCCAAGTTTATCAAAATCCAAACCAACGCTTGATGATCTTAAAAGCCTCATTACTACACTTTCACCAAAATTCGTTGGAATTGTTGAGACTCTCACATCAATATAATCATCATTTAAATTTATTGTAAATCTTCCATCCTGGGGCTTTGCTGTTATATTAATTTTTAAACCTGACAAAAGTTTAATTCTAGAAATAATCCTTGACCATATATCTGAGCTAAGAAGCGTTACTTTATGTAAAACGCCATCTATTCTAAATCTAACTTGTATATCATCTTTTTGTGCTTCTATGTGAATATCAGATGCATTAACCTGAACAGCTGAAGAAATCAAAGCTGATATTATATCTGATATATCTACATTTTGTATAAGTGGTTCTAATTTATCAAACGTAAGTCCTTCTTGTTTATATTTCTCTAGGTCTTCCTTTGTTATACTTATCCCCTTTTTCATTGGAATAAATTTAGGAAGATTTTCATATAATTTAATTGCATAAAAAAAACTAAGATCGGAAGATAAAAAAATTTCAACTATTTTTCCGCTGTCTTCTATCTCCCTAATAAATTTTTTCAGTTGAGGGTTCTCTGGATCAGTTGTTGCAATTTTAACTTCCTTATCTAATAGTGCAAAACAAACAACATTTAAACTTTTTGCTTTATCTTCGTCTATAAAAGAAAGGGCTTCTTGAGAAATGGGAAATCCTTTAAGATTTATATATTCTAAACCCATTGTTAGGGATTTTTCTTTTGTTTGTTCCTCGAGTTCATTATTTTTTATTTCCTCTAACTTTTCGCCTAATTTCTCTTGTTCCTGTGATTGTGATTTATTATCATCTACTAATAAATCATTTATATTTTGAGTCATACTTTATAAATAAATATTAACAATATAATTTTATCATAAAAATGAATAAATTAAAAAAGAGGCTGATCTATTAAATCAGCCTCTTTTTATTATATAAAATATATAGTCACAAACCAATCAATTATAAATATTATTATTTTACCTTAGGTCTTCCAATTCTTCTTTTTTTAATAACTTTTGGGGTCTCAATTACTGGTTTATCAACATCAGAAACTTTTGAAATCTGATTCTTTGTGCTCATATAGCTCGACATTGAAGCAATCAAACGCACCAATTTACTATATCTTTTTGCGGTTGTAATTTTATCAAAAACAAGTGTCCAACTTGAAATTTGAAAAACAGAAATAATAGAACCAACCAAAATATATAATAAAAATAGTGGTAAAACCTTTATAAAGAAAAATTCGCTTATTCCACCGCTCAATAAATAAATGGTTAAAATATCGAATGGGCCAATCATCATTCTCGTTATTAATAAAACTAAAAGTCCCACCGCGGTATTAATAAATAAAATCCAAATAGCCATCTCAATACTAATAATCCAGTTTGTTTTAAAAAGTATCCATGCGCTTCCTATAGATTTCCACAATTTTTCTCCTCTTAATACAACAAAATTAATTGCATATTTAAATATAAATGAAATTATAATGGCAATTGGTAAAAATATTACCCAAACAACTATAGCTATTGGCAATCTATAACTTATTGATGATCTTACTATAAATATAAGAAGCGGTAATGATATTCCGATTATTAATATATTAATTAATATTTTTGAAATTATATGTAATCCTAAAACAGTAAAAAGGCTTTTATTTGCATCTTTTATAAATTTACTAAATTTTGGTTTTACTTTATCGTCTAATTCTATTGTGGATTTAATAATTGCAATTTCTGATACTATAACAATCCACAAAAAAACCAAAGAAAAAACCACTACTAATATAAAAATTAGAACTTTCAACAAAAAAATTTGAGCCGTCAATGGACCAGAAAAAAATGTAAGCAGTGTTGTTAGTTTAATAAAAAAATCTCCACTAAGATTCTTAATATCGCCAACTGTTGTAATTGTATCTAAAAACATTTGTAATTCCCCACCCGTCCATAAAAATACCGCAAAAAAACCAAAAATCCACAAAACAGGATTTTTCTTTGTAATATTCCATGCTTTTTTTAATACCACTCTATACAATGGTTCCATATTTTTATTTTTTAATTTTTATTTCAGCCCTAGGCCGATCCGCCTCTGGCGGAAATTTTTATTTTAATATGAAAAATTGAGATAAAAATCTTATACATTAATTATACAAGAAAATCAAAAAATAATAAACAATTCTAGTCCTTGGCAATACCCCACAAAAAATTAAAATAATTTTTAAAACTTTTTACTACTTCAATATTTTTTATTTCAAAAATAATTGGAGAATTTGAAAAAATAACTAAATCAATTCTATCTTGCCAAATCTGTATAGATACTGGGGAATTAAAATTTTCTTGTAAAAATCTATACTGCCTTCTCTGTGAAGGAAGTTGATCTCTAAATTCTGTATTTGTAAAATGATCCATGGCCTCTCTTTGACTTTCATAAACAACAAATTTTTGAGTTATATTTTTTTCTAATCTAATTTTTTCATATTTATACAACATCCCTGATTCTTTTGCAAAATCAACCCATTTTTGACTTCCCGCTGAAATAAAATAAACAATAGAATCTTTTTTTGCACTTCTTATGTTTGTCATATGAACTGTTTTAAATCCATCAAGCCCTTCATAAACTTTTATATCAGAAATATTTTTAGAAGTATCTCTTTTTGTAATAAGTTGTGGGAGTATTTTTTCAAATGTTTCTTCTTGAATTCTAATGTTTTCTAATAATTGTTGTGGGTCTTTTGTCTGAAAATTCTTTCTTCCTGACTTTATAACTGAAAAAATTAGCTCTTTTTCCTCTAATTCTGAAAGGGTATTATAAACAGTTTGCCTAGGAAGCTTTGATTTAGTAATGATTGGCCCAACGCGGCTTTGGCCCAGCTCCAAAAGAGCCAAATAAACCCTTGCTTGGTTGAGAGAAAACCCCAATTTTAATAATTCTTGTTCCATGTATTTTAATCATTATTGTCAAAATTGTTAGTCAATAATTGTGTTTTAAGCTTTATATAAGCATTATATCATATCTAATTATTGTAGTCAAATATAGTTGACAATATACAAAATACATGATACATTTAAATGTTAAAGATAAGAGATGGCTCTTTAACAAATACATCCAGCTAGGCTGGAAAAAATCTCTGGGAGGAGAAAAAAATGAAAAAATCCATTATTATCATTGCCCTTGTAGTTGCATTAACGAGCATGTTTGCTCAAGT
>JAQVMR010000076.1 GCA_028703545.1 Patescibacteria group bacterium | reverse complement strand
AAAGCATGGGATGAATTAGAAAAAATGATGAAAGACGAAAGACTAGTTGAAGCAAAAGTTACAGATGCAAATAAGGGTGGATTAATGGTAAAAGTAGGAAATGTAATGGGATTTTTACCAGTATCACAATTAACAACAAAATATTATCCAAGAGTTGAGGGTGGAGATAAATCAAAGATTTTATCACATCTAAGATCTTTTATAGGAAAAAGTTTTTCTGTTGTGGTTATTGATGTTGATGAAAGAGAAAGCAAATTAATTGTTTCACAAAAATCAGCCTGGGCAGAAGAACAAAAGAAAACTTTAGAAGAATTTACAATCGGAAAAGTTGTAGAAGGAAAAGTAACCGGAGTTGCTGATTTTGGAATTTTTGTAGAATTTGGGGAAAATTTAGAAGGACTTGTTCATATTTCTGAGTTAGCTTGGCAGAGAATTGATGACCCAAGCGATCTTGTCAAAGTTGGAGATAAAGTAAAGGCAGAAATTATATCAGTTGACGATGGAAGAATTTCTTTATCAATGAAAAGATTGCAAAAAGATCCATGGATAAATATTGCAAAAAAATATAAAGTTGGTGACAAGGTAAAAGGAACAATTTTGAAAATTAATCCATTTGGAGCTTTTATAGAGCTCGATAAAGATATTCATGGACTTGCTCACATATCTGAATTAAGTGATAAAATAATAAATAGCCCAGAAGATGTTGTAAAAATTGGAAGTTCTTATGAATTTATAATTATAAATTTAGAACCAGAACAGCATAGACTAGGCTTATCTCTTAAAACACATAAAAAATCATCTAAAAAAGAATCTACAGAGGACGATGCTCCAATAGAAAAAGAAGCAGAATTAAAAGAAGAAGTAGAAGAAGAAAAAACTGAAAAAGAAAATAAAGAATAATTTTATTTTGATTTTTGAGTGTTGTATACTCAATATATGTCTATTTTCAATTTACTATTTATAATTTTCAATTGATTTATTATTTTGGATATTTATAATTAAATAGCAAAGTAATAAATATTAAATCAATTGGAATTTGAAAATAGAAAATAATAAATAAACTATTTTTTTATGAAAAATACATTAAAAGGAATAATTTCTATTTTTGTAATAATTTTTCTTATTGCAATAGCTTTTAGTTTTTATGATACAAGTAAAAAATCCGATAAAGAAATTTCTCTTGCAGAGTTAAGCACAAAAATTAAAGGTGATGAGGTTTCAAAAATTGAAGTATCTGGTGAATTATTAAAAATACAATTAAAAAATAATGAAGAAAAAGAATCAAAAAAAGAAAAAGACTCTTCTTTTACAGAGACAATGATTAATTTAGGAGTTCCGCAAGAAAAACTATCTTCCGTAAATATTTCTGTAAAAGATGATGCAAGTTCAAGTTTTTTCTTAAATTTTATTCTCCCATTTTTGTTACCGTTTTTATTTGTTGCTATTTTTGTATGGTATATGTTTAGAAAAGTTCAAGGTGCAAATTCAAAAGCACTTAGTTTCGGTGAATCGGGCGCCAAACAGGCAGATAAAAAGAAAAAAGTAACATTTAAAGATGTTGCGGGTGTTTATGAAGCGAAAGAAGAATTAAAGGAAATAGTAGAGTTCTTAAAAGATGCATCAAAATTTACAAAACTTGGTGCTGAAATTCCAAAAGGAGTTTTGCTTCTTGGTGCACCTGGAACAGGTAAGACGCTTTTAGCAAGAGCAATAGCTGGAGAGGCTGATGTTCCATTTTTTCATATTTCAGGATCTGAGTTTGTTGAAATGTTCGTGGGAGTTGGTGCATCCCGCGTGAGGGATTTGTTTAAAAAAGCTAAGAAAAGTGCACCATGTATAGTTTTTATAGATGAAATAGATGCAGTTGGTCGTCAGCGTGGAGCTGGGCTCGGAGGATCTCACGATGAAAGAGAGCAAACATTAAATCAGATTTTGGTTGAAATGGACGGCTTTGATAATAATACAAATATAATTGTAGTTGCGGCTACAAATAGACCAGATGTTTTAGACCCAGCATTACTTCGTCCAGGAAGATTTGATAGACAAGTTGTAATTGATAGACCAGATAAAAAAGACAGAAAAGAAATTTTAGAGATTCATGCAAAAAATAAACCATTTGAAAGTGATGTTAATTTAGAAATTGTTGCTCAACGCACACCAGGATTTTCAGGAGCAGATTTAAGAAATGTATTAAATGAAGCAGCGATACTGTCAGCAAGAAATAATAAAAGGAGAATTGCTCAACAAGATATTCTAGATAGTATTGAAAAGGTAGTGTTAGGACCAGAAAGGAAAAGTCATATTTTAACAGAAAAAGAAAGAAAAATTACAGCATATCACGAAGCTGGACATGCGTTAGTTGGTCATATCTTACCTAATTGTGATCCAATTCATAAAGTTTCAATAATTTCCCGTGGAAGAGCTGCTGGATATACAATGAATTTACCCGAACACGATAAACATTTAAATACAAAATCTGAATTTATAGATGAAATTGCTATGATGCTCGGTGGATTATGTGCCGAAGAAATTATATTTGGGGAAATTACAAATGGGGCAAGTTCTGATTTACAACAGGTGTCTGATTTGTCAAAGAAAATGATTACAAAATTTGCAATGAATAAAGAATTGGGCTATAGAGCATTTGGTAAAAATACTGAAATGGTTTTTTTGGGTCGTGAAATTCATGAAGATAGAGATTATAGCGAAGATGTTGCAAAAAAAATTGATTTAGAAATAAAAGAGCTAGTTGATTCTTGTCATAAATTAGCAAAAGATACAATTTTAGAAAACAAGGATAAACTTAATAAGATTGCAAACACACTACTTGATAAAGAAACAATTGAAAAAGGGGAGTTTGAGGCATTGTTCAAAGATTAAGATTCTTATATAAAATAAAAAAGCGTCCTTCGACTTTGCTCAGGGCGCTTTTTTATTTTTGTAAAAAAGCGCCGAACTGGATTGCTCGACGCTTGTAACCTTTAACCTTGGTTTTATAATTGCACCGTTATTTCCAACCACCCAGTTTTTGAGTGTGGAGACTTGGTATCTGTGCCCAAGTATGCGGATACAGAGTATTTTCCAGCTCTGTAATCTACACTTGGGCCCAGGAACACCGTTCGTTCATGGTCCATCTGTTTCCATTCGGATAGGATTTTATAGTATATGGCCCAGCTCGATAGCCAACAAAATCACTACCAGAAATAGATGTTTGAGCTTTAGTCATTGTCATTGTTGGAACAGTTCTTGTAAATAGGCTCCATTTATCTGTGGTGGCCACGATAAATATTTGCCCCATGCATGAAGCTATTGGGAACTGACTATCTTTGGTGTCAAGGCTGATATCTGCTTCCGTAGTTGTGCTTATACCAACTCGACCCAACTTGAATCCAAATGATGGTCCTGCCCCCACTGTTATAAGTCCCTTGGAGCTATACATGGTTTGCCAGGTGACTG
>JAQVMR010000022.1 GCA_028703545.1 Patescibacteria group bacterium | reverse complement strand
TGCGAAGAAATAATTTTTTTTACAAGCTGACCCCTGATATTATAAATACACAGATCAATTTTTGAATGATTCCTTAAATTAAATATTATTTTGGTTTCAATATTAAAAGGATTTGGATAATTTGAAAATCCCGAAATTGGAATATTATTTTCCTGATTAGAAGAACATCCACTAAACATTAATACATCGTCAATCCATATAGGAATATCCTCTTCTCCGAAATTCCATGAAATTCTGGCGTTTCCAGAACGAGTAGAAACAAAACTCATTGAATAATTTTGCCAATCATTTGTAACATTTACAATCTGCCATAAACCAAAATTATCCCATGGTTCATTTTCATTGTAAAGTTCAACTTGAACTTGTCTTTGTAAACTAGACTTCATCCAGAAAGATAATGTGTAATTTTCCCCAGATACAATATTTAAACTCTGATATAATTGAACTTCATAATGCAATCCATTTTGATTGGAGTCAATAAACATTGAATTATTTCCATCATGATAAATAGAATTATCAGTGTAATAACTCGCTGTAGAATTTAAATCTCCCACTACAAAAGGAGCAAAATGTCCTAATTCAAAACCGGGATTTGCAATTAAATTATTTCCTTCTGGAATAATGTCAGATGCTTTTTCAAAAACTACATTATCAAAATATTTATATCCAGCAAACTCTCCAATCATAAAATCAAGTCGTGCTAAATCATCAGATGTATTTGCTGTAAAAATATATTGAAATTTTGTCCACTCTGATCTGAGATTGATTTCTTTCCATAAACCATAATTATTCCACGGATCACTATTATTTTGAACACAGAATTTAATTTGACAAGCTGGATTTGCCTTTGCCCAAAATGAAACATGATATGATTCTCCAGCTTCAACTGAAACAAGTTGTATAAGTTCTTCCTCGTAAAACAAACCAGAATCACCAATATCAATCTCTGCTTTAAAACTTCCATTAATAACGCCACTATTTGTAATATCAAAACTAGCACTATTTCTACTATCATTAAACAACCAATAATTTGTAATTCCAGAATCAAATCCTCCATCTTCTAATTCTCCGCCCTGATAATCTGGAATTCCACCACCCGCAAAATATTGAATATCTTCTCCTGATTGAAAAGAATTTACATCATTATCTGTAACCTCATATATATTGTCAAAATTAAATCCATATGTATTAAAAGTTACATCATCTGTAATAAGTCTTTTCAATCCATTTTCAATATAATAACAATCTGGGCCACTTCCCGAAATTAATTTTCCGTCCATGATTTTTTCATAACTAACAAAAGGAGCAATCTGATAGGAATTCAAAATGTTCTGAGTAACTATTATATTGAAATTAGGATGATAATAATTTATTAGATATGTGTTATTAGAAAAAATTCTAAGTAACATTTTTTGTCCCTCGTAAGAGGAAGAAATCTCGGATCCTCTTTTTATTACATATAACTCGCTCATATTATTTGCGGATCTCAACACCGTACCATATGGATAATTATTTGAAGATGTAAGTTCTGGTCCCTCTATAAATTGGGACATATAAGTATTTGTTGTAGGTATCCAAACATCAACAGCATAACCCAACTGTTGCCAATTATTTACTTTTCTTTTTACAATAATACTTGAACTATCTGATTGATAATCAAACACCCATCTTTGATGATTTTCATCATAAACACAGGTTCCAACTTTTGGATTTACACTTGGACCAATTTGAAATGAATTAAATTCTTCCTGAGTTATTTCAACAGCATGTGGCCAATCAAATCCCCAAGTATAAAAAGGGGTTTCGCTTGGAAATTGTTTTATGACTCCATCTCTTATCCAGTAATAATTAGCTGTGGCAGATAGATGAACCAATAAATCATCTGGTAAAATTCTAAACTGCTCTGGAATAGAAGGAAGTCTCGGTGGATTTGATACGAAATAATATTCTTCTGGATTACATCCATTTTCGTATAATTGAATATCATTACTGTACCAACCATAAGTATCAATTGGAGCTTCATTATAAAAATCATCAAAATGTAAATGAGGCCCAGTTGAATTTCCCGTGTTTCCAACTCTTCCTATAAATTGACCCTGATAAACATATTCTCCAACTGAAAAATTTGCACTATTATAAAGCATGTGTGCATATCTAGTTCTATGTCCATTTCCATGGTCAATAATTATGTAATTACCATAATTTGTACCAGTTCCGTCTGGAATATTTTCTTGAACTTCTAGAACTTGTCCACCATAAGCTGCAAGAATTTTTGTTCCCTCTATGGCGGAATAATCAATTCCTCTGTGTAATCCTCCACCATAAGAATCTGGATAATACCATCCAGCTGTTATAGTAAAATTACCCTGAATCGGAAGTGTGAATATATGTTCCACACCATAAACATAACCACAAATCGCTGTGATTATAAAGAGTGTCATTATGAGGGTTTTCATTTTTTCCTCCTATGAAAATCTCAATTTAATAAATTTGTTAAAAAAATAAAAATCGCCAAAAAATCTTTAAAAATAAATTTAGTTGGCGACCCTAATTTTTAAATTAAAACTCTAAATTTCTTGTTTAAAACAACAAGAGTTAATAAATCGCTTTTCCTTCCTATATTAAATTTTTAATTTGCTTTATTTTTTATAAAATATTTCAAAAACATTTAAGGCACCATATTCAAATAAATTAATATTTGAAATTGTTTCACAATTAACTGTAATTGGCGCATTTACATCTACACAACTTTCAATATTGCAATCTTTGTCAGTATACTTATATTCATATGGCAAACCCGTTGTTTTATCTTTAAAAAATGAAAAAATTCCGCTAAGCACATACACACCACTTGGAACTTCTAATCTATAACCTTTTTTATTCCTATATTTTTCATCAACTACTTGATTTGGTGTGCAATAATAGTTATTTGTTTCTAAATTTTTTGCACAAACCATTGAAGCACTTGGAATCATTGACGAAGGAAAACTTAATTCACCCTCAATTACAGCAATACAATTTTCTGATTCTGATTTTTTGACTTGTTGTTTTTCTTCTAGATCATTTTCTATATTACTCTGATTTTTATAATCACAAACAGCAATATAGATAACTAGAGATATAAATAATAATATCGATATAATTATTAAGATTTTTTTATACATATTATTTTATATTAATAATCAAACAACAATGATCAAACTCCAAATAATAACCAAATTCCAATAATAAATAGTCTACTTTGATTTTAAAACTATAGAACAAAAAATCTTTTTTACCCAAACTCTCATTAGCCTCTATATACTTTGCTCCCACAGAACTAGATGCTCTCAATAATTGTCTTATATAATCTTGAATACCGAATGATTTGTATAATTTTTTATATAATATTGCAAAATCTCTTGCAAATTTAAATGTTCTATCCTCTAAATTATAATTGTCACTTTTCATTAATATATTACTTTGAATTTTGATTATTGAAAATTATCTGGAACTTGTTATTTGATAATTGATTATTCTAAAAAATTTATCTAAATTCAAGATACTATAAAAAATAAAAAATGAAAATATGTTTTATTCACAATAAAAAAGACGCCGTATCACTACGACGCCTTTTAAAAAAATAAAATTATTGATCATCTGCAATCTTTTTTAAAACTGCTTGTCTTGCATTTGAAAGCATAGTATTTATTTTTTCCATATTGTCTGGAGTCAATTCAACACCGTTACCATTAGATAATATATAATAAATATCATTCCCCTTTCTTGCAAATGTAGCTGAACCAACACTAATTTGTTCTCCATTCCTTATTACATCTTGGAGGGCTTTTATTTTATTAGAATATGAATCATTACTTAAAAATGTTTGTAGTGCTTTCTGTGCATTTTCTACGTCACTTATTTTTGCTACATCTGAAATTTGAACATTATCTAGTTTTGATAAATCAATTTTGGAAAAAGCTTGGTGTCTCCAGTTCATAATTCTTTCTAAATTTGTCTCAGTTAATTTTATCAAATCAGGGCCTGATTTATAATATATGTTATTGCCTTGTTTTATAAAATCCATTCCATCAATACTAACTTTACCATTTACTTTTGCGTCATTAACAAAATTAGTTATGAGTTCAATTTTGCGAGATGCGGAAATGCTTGGATCATAAAAAGTCTCTTGAAAATTACTCTGATCTTCTAAAGCAGCAAAAACTGTGTCAGGCTGCTCAGCCACACCACCTCCAGAATCTGACACCCTTATCGAAGTTCCATCTTCATGATTTAATAAAGATATTTTATGATCTATGTTTCGCGCTGCTTCATTACAATCATAAATAAGTTTCCATTTTTCTTCAGTTCTGAGTCTTGTTGATTCTAAGTCTTGGTAATTTTGTAATTCTTTTTTTATATTATTCAAAATTTTAAGTTTATCTTCTGTTTTTAAATATTTATTCTCGTATATTGACCATAAATCATATTCTAAGTCTTTGCTGCCTCTTTTAAATTCAATAAATTCTTTAATTTTATCCCCTTTTATTAAATCTGGATAGTGTATGTTCTCTGTGGTTAACGGTCGACTCTGAGGATTATCAACAATTTCACCAGAATTCAGGGTAATTTTTTGATCAATGGGGGTTTTTCCCAAATTATCAAAATAGTCCGGAGTAATCTTTTCTAATCCTTGTTGTGTCGTATCAATATCTGCATAAAAATCTCTTCCAACTTTTTGAACTCCTAACTCTTGGCCATGTATATTCACTCTTGTAGAAACATTATCCTTGACATCTCCCATTACTTCTTTTAGGTTCTCCATTGTTGCTACATTTTTTGAATCTGGAAATGGCATACTTATATCTTTCGTATTTATTGGACTATCCATTTCATAAAGAAGTATTTCTTCTTGTTTTTTTAAATTTTCTTTAATTTTCACATCAAGCTCTTCCAATTTTTTCGCTATAGCAATCATATCCGACCGGTCAGTGGAAGTTCTTAGTTCTCCCTCCAAATGTAACTCCTCTAATTTTAAATCTTCAAATTGACTCTGTAAATCTTCCGAATTTAAACTAATACTTTTGTCTATACCAAGACCATCCACATATTCTGACACCTCCCTTGTTTTAGGTTTAATAACCCTCAATATTTCATCTGGATTATCAGCATAATATTTATAAAAACTCTCATATGAATTTTTTTCATCAATTGCAAATATTTGTTGTCCTTTTTTAATTATTTTTGCACCCTCTAAAATTACATTTGCATCAATATCATGAATAACTGGACTTCCATTTTCATCAAATGTAATTAAAGTCATCTTTGAACCAGGTGCCATTCCTAAATTAAGAGCCTCTGAAACACTGCCACCACGCGTAACCGTGGCTCCCTGACTTGCGAGTTCATGAATTTGATCCGCATTCATATTATTTATATCTATATTTTCAATAATTGATTCTCCTGTTGGAGTACTTCCAGCTACAACGCCTTCTATAGCAGATGCACTAGGAGCCATAGATTGATTACCTAGGGATGGTCCCTGTGTATTTTCCTCAATTAATTTACCTAAAAATGCTTTGTCTGATTTACTTGTAGTTAGTGTCTCTAAATTTCTAAGTATTGATGTGTTTCCCCTTGCATCTGGATATGTATCTAATAATTTATTTATATGACCAGTCAAATCTCTTTTATTGTTTATAACTTCATTAATAATATTTTCATTTTTAAATAACTTAGGATTGTTAAATATGGTATCAATATCTTTATCTGTTAAGTGACCATTCTTAATTAATTTAGCCACATCTTCTGGTCCATCAATATTATGTGCCAAAATACCAGCATGTTCTAATAAAGCCCTTGCACCATAACCAGCTACAAATGCACCGACACTTATAATAGCCCCTTGAGTTGCCTTATTCAACAAAAATTTTCTTCTCTCATCCTTTATATGACCCTCTGTAGAGAATAACAATTTTTCTAATTTATCATTTAAAATATAATGTCTTAGATCTGGATTATTTAATATTTCACTAATTTTTTCATGTTTTTCTATAATTTCTGGTAATTCTTCTACATTTGGATTTTCTTTATTATTTTTACGAAGTTGATCCAATTCTTCCCTTAATCTGTTTACTTCTGATATCTGTAATTCCATTTTTTGAATATCCTCATTTGATAAATCTTGTTTTTTATCAAAACATCCACCAAAATAATCTTTAAGCAACTTTGCCCTATTTATTAGCTCTAAAATTCTAAATTGATTAGATAGTCTCTGTTCTTTGTCACCGAAATTTACAAGACCTGCATTAATTTTATCTTCAGTGTAACTAATTCTTAAATCCAAAGAGTTTAATAAGTCTCGCCTCTTGTCATAATCCTTTGTATTTTCAATTTTCTCAAGTAACCTTTCTAGTTTATTTATTAATCCAGTTGTGTTCTCGAATTCTTTATCAATTATTGGATTTTTATTTTCATCAAACAAAATCTCTCCGTTTTCATCTCTTTTATAGATAATGTGTTTTGTGGTTCTTTCCAAATCAACAACATTTTTCATGTGTTTGCCCCTTATATCGCGTCTTGCATTTTTATCAGTTTGAACAAGTTCTTTTTTACCCGTCTCTCTACTTCTTAAAGCTCCAATAGCTCCAGCGCCCAACAAACCTCCAACAAATCCTATTCCTGACATTGTAAGAAATCTTGTAGCAGCACCTGCAAACGCCCAAGCACCTTTAGAAATAAATTCATTTTTAAATGCCTTTATCCATGCTATCTGTTTACTACTTTTTTGTATTTGTTTTTCAATGTCTTGATTTTGAACAATAAATTGATTTAATTTAATATTTTGATTTAATTTTGCATTAAAATCATTACTCAAAAAATCTTTGTTCCCCTTTTCTTCTGCTAGTTTATACAATTTCGCATACAAATTATTAAATTGCGTTTCTTTCTCCTCATAATCTTTTCTCTGTGATTTTTTTGCTGTATCCAGAGACCACTCATATGACACATCTTTAAATTCATTCGCAACTTTATTAAATTCATTAATTAATGTTTTGTTCTCTTCTGTAGGTTCATAATTATCCCATTTGCCAGAATACAAAACATTAACTTTTCCATTTTTTAAAGTCTCTAAATCAAAATCTGAATTATTGGTTCTATCTATTAATAGGTTTAATATTTCTATGTCAGCGTCACTTAATTTTTTATTTAAAAAATTTTTTACTTTAGATTGTTCATTTTTCGCTAATGAATATTCTTTTTTTATTCCGGCCCAAATTTTTCCAAAAAATTTCTTTTTGGAGAAATCTTCCCTAAATTCTTTTTGAACATCTTCTTGTATAATATCAAACTTATATTGTAAAAAATCTTCTATTATTAAATATTTTTGAGAATCAGAAAGATTAAAATTAGAAAGATGTTCAAAAACTTCAATTTTCTTCTCTTTTAATGATTTTGATTTTGAAGATTTTTCTTCCTTATTGTCTTCTGATTTTTGAATTTCTTTTTGATCTGTTTCTGGTTCTATAGATTTATGTTCTTGTTCTGATTCTTTATCTAAAATTTCCTGTCTTTTATTTAATAATTTTTTTGCATTTTCAATAAGAACACCTATTGTTTCATATTCATTTTTATAATTTTGCCTTTCTGTTTCATCTAAACCATCTATATAATTTAAAAAATTTTCTGCTTGTGTAATATAACCCCTTAAATACATTTCATCGACTGTGCCAAAATTTACATTTTTAAGCTTCGAATGCCAATCTTTTATATTTACTTCTGGCTCCCTTTCTTCTTGTGGTTTTTCCTGTTGCTCTTCTATGGGTTTTTGTTCTGTATTAGCTTCTTCTATTTCAAAATTTGCTTTAATTTTATTAATAACACTCTCCGTATTTTGAATTTTCTCCACTATTTGTTCTTTTTTGCTCCTAAGTTCTTCCAATAAAATATTAAATGTACTATCGGGTTCCAGCATTTTAAAATCCCGAACATGTTGTTCCATTTTTTGTAATTCGAATTCTATTTCATTTATTAATAATTTTCCTCGCTCCTTTATCTCTTCTAATTTTTCCCTAGAATAAGAATCTAGATCGTTTTCATTTCTTATGTAATTGTGAATTTTTTTATCAAAACGACGTGAATTTTCCTCGCTCTGATAATTGTTGTTTTCTTTTTTTGCCATATGTTTAATATTAAAAAATATAAAACCGGAGTTTTATATTTCTAATTATTTAAATACTTTTTTCTTATATTATTTAATTTATTTTTTGCAATAATTGAATCTATTTTTTTTAAAATTTCATATTTTTGTTTTTTTATCACTTGAAGTTCTGACATAAAAATATTAAATTGCTTATCAATTTGATCCCTTAATTCCTTATAATTATTTATTTTTTGTTGTTTTTGGGACATTTTTTTATATTGTACTTTAATAAAATTAATTTAATTTTGTTTTTTATTTTATTATATAATAATTTAACAACTTTTTATATTTTTTGTCAACAAATAAAAAATATAACGAAACCATAATAAAAATAAAGGCCATAATCTGCGGAAATCTGATTCCGAATATCTTTAATGAGTCATCAATTCTTAAAAATTCCATAAAAAACCTTATAATTCCATATCCCAAAATATAAAATAAAAATATTTTTCCATCTTTGTGCTGCTTTTTGAATACTTTTAACAACACGAAAAAAAACAACAAGCTTAGTATGAATTCATATATAAATATTGGATGATGATGAAATCCGGTTTTTTGTATATAAATTGCCCATGGCAAATTTGAAATTTTTCCATATAATTCTTCATTAAAAAAATTTCCCCATCTACCAATTGCCTGACCAAGTGGTAAAACAAGAGCAAAAATATCAAAATATTTTAGAGTATTTAATTTATGTTTCTTGCAATACAAATAAATTGTTAATACTCCTGTAATTATTGCCCCCTGAATTGCTATTCCCCCTTGCCAAATTTTAAATATTTCCCAAAAATTATATCTATAATATTTAAAATCAAAAAATAAAACAGAATAGATTCTTGCTCCAATTATCCCAAAAATTATAAGATAAAAATAAAGATTTTCTAAATGATCTTCTTCAACTCCCCTATCTTTTGATAATTTTTCTATCAAATACATACACAATGAAATTCCAAAGACCAGTATAATTCCATAAAAATAAATATTTATGTTGCCAAATTTAATTAATGTTGGATTTGGATTTACATTTATCATTCTTTTATTTCATTTTTTACTCCATCTAATAATTGTTCCCAAATTTGTTTTGTTATAACACCCTGAAAGAGGTATCCATTTACAAAAAACACAGGTGTCCCACTTATCCCGGCTCCTAATCCAAGACTTACATCACTATAAATTATTGATTCGTATTTCTTTGATGAATAACAAGTTTCAAATTTATTCATATCAAGCCCTAATTCTTTTGCAAATCTCATAAATGCAGATTCATCTAAAATTCTTTGATTTTCGAAAAGTTTATCGTGCATTGCCCAAAATTTACCCTGCTCATTTGCACAAGTTGATGCTAATGCGGGTGTTAAATCATCTGAAATAGGAAAATGTCTATAAATTAATTTGACATCATCTTTGTTTTCATTTACAAATAATTTCAAATCGTCATAAGCCGACAAACAATAGGAACAATTGAAATCAGCAAATTCAACTATTGTCATAATTGGCTTTATAGATCCTCTGCTTGGAGACGCATTGGATTCTAATTCTTCTCTTGATACATCTTCTTTTTGGACATTAAAAGATCCTAAATATTCTGAATACTGAGCAATATCAATATTATTTATAATTATTGAACCATCTTCGATTGCCCCCCTATAAAGAAATATTTTTCTTACAAACCAAATTCCAAAAATTAAAAATAATAATAAAAAAACTCCCAAGAAAATTTGCCATTTTTTAATTTTTTTCATATTTTTTATATATTAATAAATTTTTTATCTAAATTATATGATAAATGTAAAATATTTTCTTCATCCATATATTTTCCTATAATCTGTAATCCGATTGGCAAATCATTTGATTTAAGAGGAATAGAAATTGCTGGAAGTCCTGCGATATTAGCTGAAACAGTAAAAATATCTGAAAAATACATAGTTAGTGGATCTTTTATCTTTTCTCCTATTTTAAATGCTTTACTTGGAGAAGTTGGTGTTAATATAAAATCTACTTTTTTAAAAATTTCATTAAATTTATTTTTTATATCTAATTGGACCAATCTCGCTTTATTATAATAAGCATCTTTATAGCCACTTGATAAAACATATGTTCCTATTAAAATTCTCCTTTTTACTTCATCTCCCATGGCTATTGTTCTATTATTTTCATATGCATTTTTTAGTGAATCATATATTTTTGAATCAAATCCATATCTAAACCCATCATATCGTGCTAAATTTGCAGAACTTTCAGCGGGCTGAATAATACAATAAACAGACAATGCGCAATCCATAAATGACATATCAATTTCTTTTACTTTTATTTTGGCTTTCTTTAAATTATATATTAAATTATCAAAGGATGCTAATATTTCATTATCAATTGAAAATTTATGAAAATTTTTGGGAATTCCTACTACAATATTATTTACATCTGACTGAATTTTTGAAATATCAAGTATTTCTGATTTGAAACTGGTCATGTCAAGTTTGTCTCTACCACAAATTGAATTAAAAGAAATAGCACAATCTATAACTGAATTTGCAATTACTCCAATTTGATCAAGCGATGATGCCAGAGAAATAAGTCCACTTCTTGACACTCTACCATAGCTTGGTTTAAGTCCACAAACACCACAAAAACTTGCAGGTTGTCTTATTGAACCACCAGTATCACTGCCAAGTGAAAACACGCAATGATTTGCAGAAACTGAAGCAGCGCTTCCACCCGAAGAACCACCTGGAACCCTAGTCTTATCATGTGGATTTAAAACATTGCCGAAAAATGAAGTTTCATTTGATGAACCCATTGCGAATTCATCCATATTTGTTTTTCCTAATATAATTACACCACTATTTTTTAATTTTTCTATAACATGAGCATCGTAAGATGCTATATAATTAGCCAACATTTTTGAAGCAGCTGTGCACTTTTTATTTTTTACTAAAATATTATCTTTTATGGCAACCGGAACACCCTCTAAAAATTCTAATTTTTTGCCTGATTTAATTTTTTCATCAATTTTTTGAGCCTGCTCTATGGCATCATCTTCAAATATAGATATAAAATCATTCAAAGCATCTATTTTAATTTTCTCTATACACGATCTAATTAAATCAACACAAGAAATAGATTTAGTATTTAAATCTCTATTTATTTGTTCTATTGTAAATTTTTGATTCATAAATTTATAAAACTTTTTTTACTCTTAGGAGCTTATCTTTTTTATCGCTAAATTGAGATATCAATAAATCACCCGGGAAATCTTTTATTTCATCTCTCCTAAGGCTAAAATCTTTATAATTATTTACTTTTATGTTTTTTGAAACTTTATATTTTTGAATTTTTTTTACATAATCTAAAATATCATTTATATCTTTAAATAAAACATTTTCTTCGTTTTCAGAAAGTTTAATTTTGGCAAGTTCTGCGATTTTTTCAATTTCTTTTTTTGTTAACATAATATTAAATTATTAAACATAAATTAAATTTGATTATCAATAATATCAAAGCTGAGCCGCTAATCTCCAATCAATTTTTCAAATTCCTGTTCGTTTATTATCTTTACTCCCAATTTTTCTGCTTTATCAAATTTAGATCCAGGATCGTTTCCAGAAACTAAATAATCAACTTCGGAACTAATTGATAATGAAACCTTGCCGCCCAATCCTCTTATAAGCTTTTTTGCATTATCGCGCGTAAAATTATTTAATGATCCGGTTAATACTAAAATTTTTCCCTTTAATTTTTGACTTTTCACTTTAATTGGAATTATTTTTACTCCTAATTCTATGAGTTTATTTATTAAATTTATATTTTTATCATTGTTTATAAATTGATAAACACTTTCACAAACTTTTGGCCCGATGTCCTTTATTGAAGTTAAGTCTTTCTCGCTTACTTTCATAAATTTTTCTAAATTTCCAAATCTATAAGCTAAAATTGAACTTATTTCATCTCCAACATGCCTTATTCCGAGAGAATAAATAAATCTATCAAAATTAATTTTTTTACTATTTTCAATAGATTCAATTAAATTGTCAGCAGATTTATCTGCAAATCTTTGAAGTGGCAACAGGTCTTCCCTTTTTAATTTAAAAATATCTGAAACGTCTTTTATAAGTCCACATTCTATTAATTGTTCAACGATTTTTATCCCTAATCCCTCCATATTAAATGCTTTTTTTGATACAAAATGAATAATGCCCTCCTTCTGAACAGCATAACAATTTTTATTTGAACAATAATAATTTACCTCTGATTCTTTTCTATAAACATCACTATTACACACTGGACATTTTCTTGGGGCTAAAACTTTTTTTTCATTTCCATTTCTAAGTCTTGTTAAAACTTCAACAATATCTGGGATTACATCTCCTGCTTTTTGTAAAATTACAGTATCAGCAATTCTTACATCTAGTCTCTTTATTTCATTAAAATTATGCAGAGTCGCGCGACTTACCAGAGAGCCAGCTAGTTTTCTTGGTTCTAAAATAGCCACTGGAGTAATTGCACCAGTTCTTCCTACCTGAAAAATTATATCTTTGACTTGGGAAGTTACTTGTTCTGCTGGAAATTTATATGCAATCATCCAGCGTTCTGTTTTACCAACATTTCCTAACTTTTTTTCAAGTTCTAAATTATTAACTATTATTACAACTCCATCTGTCATGTAATCTAATTTTTTTCTTTTTTCTTCCCATTTTTTTAAATATTCTTCTACTTGTTTATCATTTTTACAATATTCATTATGATTACTTATTTTAAATCCAAAATCTTGCAGTATTTGATGTTCTTCTTCGTGGGTTTTCTGCCCAAGATTTTCGTCAAAATAATATGCAAAATATAATAACTCTCTCTGTCTTGTAACACTAGGATCTAACTGCCTAATACTTCCAGCCGCTATATTTCTTGGATTTGCAAACGGATCTAAACCATCTCGCTCTCTTTGTTTGTTTATTTTTTCAAAATATGATTTTGTTAAAACTACTTCACCTCTTACTGTTAATGTTTCTGGAATTTTCCGTTTTTGATCTCTTAATTTGAGAGGAACACTTTCTATGGTTTTAATATTATTTATTACATTTTCACCAATTTTCCCATCACCACGAGTTGCAGCATTTTGTAAAACTCCGTTTTTATATGTTAAAACAATAGTAAGTCCATCTAATTTTAATTCACAAAAATAATCATAAATACCGTCTGCTATTTTTTTATTTCTATTCTCCCAATCATAAAATTCTTCAATAGAAAATATATCCTGCAATGATAAAACAGGAAAACTATGAAAAATTTTTTCAAATTTATCTAGCGCAATACCTGATACTCTCATTGATGGAGAATCTTGTGTTATAAATTCTGGATATTTTTTTTCTAAATCAAATAATTCTTTTTTGAGTGAATCAAGTGCCGCTTCAGAAATTTCTGATTTATCTAAAACATGATATAGATATCTGTGATGGTCTATTTCTTTTTTTAACTTTTCAATTCTTGTTTTAATTTCCTGTATATTCATATTAAAAATTCATTAAGATATTTAATCTTTTATTAGGGCTTGTTCAGAAAATATTACATAATCAAATAATCCAGATAAGGGATCTCTATTTCTCAAAACCACAGAAAGCGCCTGTTTATTTCCATTTAAAGAGTCTCCGGGATACTGAGCAACTGTTTTAATTACGTATAAATTTTTAAATAATAGTTGCTCTGGATTCTCTGTTTCTGGATTTTTATAAAAAGCTTTTACGGTTAAATTATATATATCACAAAATAAAGCTTTTATCCTAAATTGATAAATTTGATCTGGATCAAAATCCGAACCACCAACGCCTCTTATTGCAGAATCACCGCTGTATGGGGGTCTATTTAATAAAGATTTGAAAACATGATGTGCCATCTCACCCCAATTAACATTACCATCACTACTGGACCATTGATTTGAAGTTAATTCTATCCATGAACTATTTGGAGATTCTTCTGTAGAACAATTATCCTCCCAAGAAATTTCTAAATAAGATAAATCACTCCCCTCGCTGAAATTTTCATTATTAAACATATCAAACTGAAAAAAATCATTTTTTTTGAGTCCTATATTAATACTTGGCGATGTTGTACTAACATTTCTGATTATTTTTGCATCTCTGGTTTCCGAACCAGACATATATCTGGGCTCTACGATATTTAAATCTTCAATTTCAATTTCTGGCTTTTGTCTAAGATAATATATTGCCTGCTCGTTTCCTGATTCTGCACCATAAAAAGCAATATTTGAATTATCATTACTCTTAGAT
>JAQVMR010000075.1 GCA_028703545.1 Patescibacteria group bacterium | reverse complement strand
TTACTATAAATATTATCAAAATATGCCCAATTTGAATTCAAAAAAATTACTTATAAAAATAACAAAATATATATTCATTGCAATTGTTTATATATTAGAAAACACCAAATATTTAATTGTTTGGGTTTTTCAATTTTTATCACATTTTTTAAAAATTTTTTTTATTCCAATAAAAAAAATACTAAAACCAATTATACTAAAAATATATCATTTATTTTTCAAAATAAGAACTCAGAAATTAAAAACCGATCGACTTGAACTATTTGAAGAACAAAAAAACAAAATCATCTTACTTCCATATATAATACTTGTGATATTTGGCCTATTTGTTCTAACAAATAACCTATTTGGTAAAATTCCAGACGCCGAAGAATTAAGTAAAAAATCACTAGTTTCAAAAATAATTCCTTCTGAAAATGATTATTATTCGACTTCACAAGAAACAATAATAGACACAGGTAAAACTCATCACATAGATTTTAATATAAATTCGCAGACCGGTACACTTGAATCAGGAATTCATGAATCAAATACAGAGGAACATCAAAACAATCAGAGTCGGGTTGCAACAATTGACATGAATTCATCAATTACTGGAGTTCAATTATCCACAAAAGCTCTAAAATCACTTCCAAGGGATAAAATAATTGATTATGTAGTTGAACAAGGTGATACAGTAAGCACGATTGCACAAAAATTTAACATCAGTTCACAAACAATTTTGTGGAGTAATAATTTATCCTATACAAGTTTAATAAAGCCCGGGATGACTCTAAAAATATTACCGACAACAGGGTTAACTCATAAAATTGTTCGGGGTGATAATTTGTCTGCAATTGCTAAAAAATATCAATCAAATGTTGATAAAATTATAGAATTTAATAAACTCGCTTCTGTTTCTGACATAAAAATTGGTCAAGAAATTATTATTCCAGATGGAATTAAACCAATGGCCACGGCAACTCAAGTTGCAAGACAAACTGGAGTTATTAATACAAATATTAGTGGCAAGGCGGATGTTATAAATACCGGAACAAAATTATTATGGCCCACCTCTGCAAGAAGAATTTCTCAATATTACTCATGGAGACACTCTGGACTTGATATTGCTGGACCGGTTGGTACACCTATTTATGCTGCGGAAGATGGAGTTGTCGAAACATCTGGGTGGAATAAGGGTGGTTATGGATATTACATAATAATAAACCACGGGAACGGCATAAAAACTCTATATGCTCATGCTTCTAAACTATATGTTGTATCCGGACAAAAAGTAACACGTGGACAAACAATTATGGCAATGGGATCAACGGGTAGATCCACTGGGCCACATCTACATTTCGAGGTAAGGTCTGGTGGATTTAGAAATCCATTAAGCTATATAAGATAATTTATTATTTACTATTTAAAAATTTTCAAATAAAAATTCACTGGATAAAATCAGTGAATTTTTTCATTTTATAATACTTGACATGTCAATTATTATAATATATACTTGATATATCAATTATTAACAACAAAAATATGACAAAAAAATTAGAATTACTAATACAACTTTCAAAAGTAAATTCCATAATATCTAGAAGATTAATAAGCCATGGGCTAAGTTTTAGTGATTTTATTATTCTTCATTTAATAAATTCTTCTAGAGAAAAAAAACTAAAAAGAGTTGAGTTGGCTGAACTAATGGGACTCACAGCATCTGGAGTAACAAGGATGATTTTACCACTTGAAAAGCTTCATATATTAGAAAAAATGGACGATGCTACTGATGCAAGAGCAAAATATGCAAAACTCACAAAGGCTGGAGAGGAATTATATAAAGATGCAAATACCTGGATTAATTTAAAAATTGAAGATTTATTACCTGATGTTAAAAAAAATGAAATTAATAAAATTTTAAACATTTTTTATTCAATAAAAAATGAATAAAAATAGAGCTTTTGGCTCTATTCATTCTCAATGGTATTTTATAATTAATTGTGTTATAGACTATTTCAAATAGGAAGATAGATTGATTTTTATTCCAAAATATTAAATAAAAGACCAAATCAGATTGATTTCTAATTTGGTCTATATTTTATTGTTTATTTACTTACAAGTCTCATCAAAGTTTCAAAGTCATTACAAAGTTCTCTTTCTCGAACCAAACGTTTACTCGAATCAACTTCGATTTTATAAAATTGAATCGTTGCTCTGTCATATTCAGGATTTCCATCTTTGTATACGATCTCTGGATGACCAATAATTTCATAAGCATTTGCTTGCATTGGAGCAATTGCCATTACTTCTTTGATGTTGTATTTGAAGAAAGCATGATAACCACGGATGACAGTTATAAACTCTTTTGGCTTATCAACTTTTTCAATTGAAGTAATTAAGAACTCGGGTTCTCCCAAATCCATCCCATCACCACGTTTCAAATATTGGGTAAACCAAGTATTTTTTATTTTCATGATTCTTCTGAAACCAACATTCATTGGTTTAGACAATGGTTTCATAAGGGATTGCCAATTGTTAAAAATTAATTCCGTGATATCACCTATTTCGCCATGAATATCTCTAAGATCATGACCCGTTTTAATTCCAACGAAACGAACGCTATTTGACCACTCATGACAAGAAATTTTATGAGCTAAATTACTCCGTGGTGCATTTGGATAATCATTCTTGGACAAGGAGTAATTATTTGGTTGTTCAATTGTAATAAGATGTGCAAGGGCTTCATCGTCTTTTAACTCCATAAAATCATATGAACAATTACTAGCGCCATCTATTCTTATAATAGGTGGCTCTAATACATTCACATGATTTCTTTCAATTGAAAATTCTTGAGCGAGTTTTTCAAGCTTTTCCAAATATTCTTCACATCTGTTTCCGAGTCTAGCTTTTGTTAGGGGGTTTATCATTGCTTGTTTAAGTGTCATAAATGTATAGAAGATATATTCACTTATTCCTATAACACTTTTAAAATCAACTATTTCAACACTACCAAAATATCCACTTTCAAGTCTTAAAAAATCTTCTCTTGAAATTCTTCCTCCGCGCTTTATTCCTTCTTTGTCTTTGTATTCATAACTATAGGTTTGACAAATTCCATCTAATGTTGCCATTGGTCCAATACCGTGAGCGACTATTATTATTTTGTTTCCTCCCCTACTTATTCCAAGATACTCACCAGTAAGAGTAGTAACATATCTTTCCCATGCTATTGAGCCTAAGTCTTGTGACATTCGAGCATTGATTATGTCTGGAACTGTTGCGATTCTACCTCCTGGGCCAGCAAATCTCATTGTTTGTTTCCATGCAGGAACAAGTCCATTGCTGTGATGGATTGCAAGGGCATACATTTCTTTTGATGAATTTTTCATCATTCTCTCCTTTCCCTTTTTAGGGGTTTTAGGTTTTGTGTTAATGTGCAATCAAATTTTTATACACCAAAATTTTATCATAAAAAAAACAAATTGTAAATAAATCGTTCTCTCTTATGTCAAATGCGACATAGAAACAAATTCATAGGGTGTTTTCATATTTAATGATAAATGGGGTCTGACTTTATGATAATATTCAATATATTCATCTATTTTCTTTTGAAATATATCT
>JAQVMR010000021.1 GCA_028703545.1 Patescibacteria group bacterium | reverse complement strand
GTTTAAACGATGAAGATAGAATTAAATTTATAAGTGGTTTTGAAGAAAAAAGATTACCAAAATTTAAAACAAAAACAGGAATTAAAATAGTAAATAAGTTATTTAAAAAAGCTAAAAATTTTTATTTGAAATAATATTAATTTAGAAAAAAATATAAAGAAGATGTTAGTTTTAGCCATTGCTGATAAAGCACCAAAAAATAATATTTTAGATATTGTAAATAGAAATCCAATAGACTTAATTTGTACTCTTGGAGACCTTAATTATTCTTTACTTAAAGAATTGGAAAATATAAAAAATATTCCAAAGATTGGCGTATATGGAAATCATTGTTCCGGAAAATATTTTGACTCTCTTAATATTATTAATCTTCATTTAGCAACATTTGAGCATAAGAGTTTAATTTTTGGAGGATTTGAGGGTTCTTTAAAATATAAAAAATCAGACCACCCAATGTATTCACAAAAAGAAGCTCAGGAATTATTAAAAGATTTTCCATATGTGGATGTTTTTATAGCACATTCCCCCGCATTTGGAATTAATGACGAGGCAGGAGATCCAACTCACGAAGGTTTGATTGCTTTAAGAGAGTATATTGAACAGAAAAAACCAAAATATTTTTTACACGGACACACTTATCCAACAAAAGAAAATCTAGTTACTAAACATGAAGATACAAATATTATTTATGTCTATGAAGACAAAATAATTGAATTATAGAATTTTAAAAATTGAATATAAAATAATAAATAATTAAAATAAAACTATGTTACTAAAAAATAAAATAGCATTAGTCACCGGTGCGAGTAGGGGAATTGGTCGCGGAATTGCATTATCTCTAGCAAAAGAGGGTTGTAGTGTTATTATTTCTGATATTGATGAGGTGGAATTAAAAAATGTAGAAAGGGAAATTTCATTATTAGGAGTAAGGGTATTACTTATAAAATGTGATGTTTCACAAAAAGATCAAGTAAATGAGATGATGCAAAAAGTACAAGAAATTTTTGGAAAACTTGATATTTTAGTAAATAATGCTGGTATTTATCCTCATAAATCTTTTGAGGAAATTACAGAAGGTGATTGGGATAGAGTTATTTCCGTGAATTTGAAAAGTATTTTTTTATGTTCGCAAGAAGCTTTGAAAATAATGCCAAACGGAGGAAGAATAATAAATATTTCTTCTATAGCATCTTTCGTGGGGTTTAATGGTCTCACGCATTATTGTGCTTCTAAGGGAGCCCTAAATAGTATGATAAGAGCCTTGGCATTAGAAGTAGCCAGTAGAAAAATCACAGTTAATGCAATTGCACCCGGCGTAATAGAAACTCCCGGAGCACATAATCCAGATAAAAATTTAGAAAATCAAACAATATCAATGATACCCCTTGCTAGAATGGGACAAGTAGAAGACATTGCTTGGGCGGTTGTATTTTTAGCTTCTGATTTATCAAGTTATATAACTGGTCAGACTATAATAGTTGATGGGGGATGGACACTGAGATAAATTTATTAAAAACTAAAATATAAAATTATGTTTAAAAAACAAAAAAGTAAATTAACTGTTAAATATTTAGGCGGACACATTTTAACGGTTATTGGTTTGGTTTTAGTTTGGCGTGGTATTTGGTATCTACTTGATGGAATTGATAAAATATTTTTTGATGGTTCTCATGGCTGGAGCACAATTGTTGGTATAATTATAGGAATTTTAATATTATATTTACCAGATAAAGATTTAAAAGAAATAGAAAAACTCTAGATAAATGGCGTCTGTTATTTTTGTATAATTTTTATAATAAATTTCATTATTGATTTATATATCTGTATCATCTAATATGTATAAACACCTTAGGAGTTTAGCAATGCTATTTTCCTATAGTAAAAATCTCATTAATTTAATTATCAAGGCCTTGACTGAATAAGTTTAATACTATGTGTGGAATAATAGGATATATTGGGAATAAAGAAGTAGTTCCGATTTTAATAAACGGACTCAAAAGATTAGAATATCGCGGTTATGACAGCGCGGGTATTTGTGTTCTATGTAAAAATAAACTTCAAACACTAAAAAAGAAAGGTCAAATTATAGAACTTGAAAATGAATTAATAGGAAAAGAAATTGTAGGAACAATCGGGATTGCTCATACAAGATGGGCTACACACGGAGAACCAAATGAAATAAATTCTCACCCACATTTGGATTGTAAAAATAAAATTGCCATAATCCATAATGGAATAATTGAAAATCATTTTTCTTTAAAAAAAATTTTAGAAGCGGATGGACATAAAATTATATCCAACACAGATTCAGAAATTGTGGCACACTTAATAGAAAAATTTTATAATGAAAATTTAGAAGAAGCGGTTATAAAAGCTATAAAATATATTGAAGGAACCTTTGGATTGGCTGTAATTTGTGAGACGGAAGAAAAAATTATTGCAGTGCGTCGCGGTTCACCACTTATAATCGGCATTGGGGATAATGAAATGTTTGTATCAAGTGATGCCTCAGCGATTTTAGAATATACAAAAAAAGTTATTTATATAAATGATAATGAAATAGTAACACTTACAAAAAATAATTATAATGTGAAAAATTTGGACGGTAATTTAGTTAATAGTGAGGTTCAGGAAATAAAATGGAATTTAAATGAAATAGAAAAGGCAGGTTTTAAACATTTCATGTTAAAAGAAATTTATGAACAAGCAAAATCAATTGAAAATACTTTACGTGGAAGAATAAGAGAAAATAAAATTAAATTAAGTGTTGATATTGATCCAAAATTAATTAATAAAATAATTATTACGGCCTGTGGAACAAGTTGGCATTCAGCGCTCATCGGAAAATATTTAATCGAAAAAATTTCTGGAATTGAAACTTGTGTTGATTATGCATCAGAATTTCGTTACAGAAACCCTATTATTAAAAATAATGATTTACTAATTGCAATTTCTCAATCAGGAGAAACAGCAGATACTCTCGCTGCAATAAGAATTGCAAAAAACTGTAAAACATTGGGAATAGTAAATGTAGTTGGATCTACTATTGCAAGAGAGGTGGATTTTGGAATTTATCTCCACGCTGGGCCAGAAATTGGTGTTGCAAGCACCAAAGCTTTCACGTGCCAAGTTTCAGCTCTTATTCTTTTCGCGCTTCATTTAAGGCAAGAATTGGGTCTAGAATTGGATTTCGGGCTTATAAATGAACTAATTTTAATTTCTGGAAAGATAAATAGTATTTTAGACAAAGCAGACAAAATTCAGGAAATTTCAAGTCACTTGAAAGATGCACAAAACTTTCTATATTTAGGTAGGGGAATTAATTTTCCAGTTGCTCTAGAGGGAGCACTTAAATTAAAAGAAATTTCATATATTCATGCAGAGGGTTATCCAGCGGCTGAGATGAAACATGGTCCTATAGCACTTATTGATGAAAATATGTTTGTTGTGTTTATTGTTAATCGTGGAGAAATTTTTGAAAAAGTAGTAAGTAATATGCAGGAAGTTAAAGCCCGTGGAGGAAGTATAATTACAATAACAGATTGTCCAGATGATGAAATGATAAAAAAATTATCAAATTTTATAATTTCTGTTCCAAATACATGCGAAGAGTTATCTCCACTGATAAATGTAATACCACTTCAGCTTATGAGTTATTTTGTTGCTGATGCAAAAGGATTAAATGTTGATAAGCCAAGAAATTTAGCAAAATCAGTAACAGTAGAATAAAAACAAAATTAAAAAAAATGAAAAAAGATATAATACTTATTTTAGATGGTGGATGCATGAGAGGAGTATTTAATGCTGGAGTCGCTTCACAATTTATAAAAAATGGAGTGTATGAAAGAATTCATAGCATTTATGCAATTTCGGCTGGGGCATATAATACAGCTTTTTTTATTACTCGAGACTACAAAAAAGGTTCTAGTGTTTATTGGGAGGATCTTATAAATGGTTCTTTTATTTATAATAATAGACTTATTCATATATTTAAATTAATTTTAAGATTATTAAAAAATGAGATCGCATTAGATACCTCTATAAATGTAGATTATGTTGTAAATGTTTTGAAAACAAATAAAAAATTAGATGTGAATAAAGTTTTGTCTTCAGATATCAAATTTTTTGTTAAGGTTTTTAATGTTAAAAAAGAGAAGGAGGAATATCTAAATGCTAAAGAAAATATTTTTGAAAAACTTCGCGCTTCTTCTGCATTACCACCATTTTATCCCAAAAGAGTAAAAATAAAAGATATGTCATATTTTGATGGTAATACAATTTCTCCAACAATAGATTTATATATAAAAGATCTGATTATAAAAAATAAGGACAAAAAATTTATCTTTATTTCAAATACACTAGCTAAGGGAATCGGGGCTTTTATTAAAAATATAGAAGATTTGTTTTTGGGTTTTTTAATTTTGTGTTATTTTGGAAAAATATTTGTGATAAATAAAACATTTAATAAAATTAAATATAATCAATTGAAAGAGTATGCAAAATTTTCAAATTTATATATAATAAGTCCAGATTACTATATGTTACCATTTTGTGAAAATAAAAAAGAAATATTAAAATTATATAAGCATGGCATAGAAAAAGCTAAAAAGTTTAGCTTTGACAATAAAATAAATTAAATTTAGCAAAATCAGTAACAGTAGAATAAAAATATGAAATATGAAGATAAAGTGTATGGCGATGTAGAGATTAATGATTTAGTGATATTAGATTTAATTAATTGTGGAGCGCTTCAAAGATTAAAAAACATTGATCAGTCTGGTTATTTTGAACCACATTTTCCAGGAATTAAATATTCTAGATTTGAGCATTCAATGGGTGTTTATTTGCTTTTAAAAATTTATAACACTTCAATCGAAGAACAAATTGCGGGATTAATTCATGATGTGTCTCATAGCGCCTTTTCACATTGCATAGATTATGTTCTGAATTTTGGTTCTCAAAAGAATCATGATCATCAAGATAATATTTTTGAAGATTTTGTGAGAAAATCAGAAATTCCGGAAATACTAAAAAAGTATAATTTTAATTTAGAATATATTTTAAATGATAAGAATTTTCCATTAAAAGAAAGAGAATTACCAGATTTATGTGCAGATAGAATTGACTATTCTTTGCGTACAGCCATTTCTACGAAAGAAATACCAAACGCAAAATATTTTTTTAATAATTTAATAGTGGAAAATAATAATTGGTTTTTTAAAAATTTTGAGAGCGCAGAAAAATATGCAGAATTATTTTTGAAAATTAATACAACCTATTATTCTGGATTGCCTTCTGCTCTAATGTTTCAAACCGTTGGTGATTATTTAAAATACGCATTAAAAAATAATTATATTAATGAAAATGATTTATATACAACAGATGAAGAAGTGCTTGAAAAAATAAAACCATTTCTAGAAAAAGATGGAAAATTAAAATTATTATTTGATAGAATGAATAATAAAACAGATATTAAAAATGATAAAAATGATTATGATGTAAGTGTTTTTTGTAAATCTAGAGTTGTTGATCCATTATGCTTTTATAATGGAGAAATAAAAAGAGTTTCAGATGTAGGTTCTGAGTGGAGAGAAATAATAAAAGAAGAGTCAAAACCAAAAGAATATTTTTTAAAATTTGAAAAATAAATTATACGAAACAATTACAAAAACAAGTAGATGGTTGGGTAAAACAATATAAAATAAAAATATTTTTTCTCCACATGAAATTTTAGCAAGACCCATAGAAGAAACTGGAGAATTAGCAAGAGAAATAAATCATATTTGGGGGCCAAAGAAGAAAAAAGATGGTGAAGATAAAAAAGATATTGCCGATGAAATGGGAGATATTATTTTTACAGTAATTTGTTTAGCCAATTCTTTAAATATAGATTTAGACGAGGCTTTTTTTCGTGTTATGGATAAATGCCATGGAAGAGATAAAGACAGATATGAAAGAAAATAAGTCCCGCTTTGATAAACATTGGCTGTTTGTGTATTTGTAGAGTCGTAGCATTGTTATGACTCTACTTTGTTGTTGTAATAAAAAATGATTTTTTAATAAAATATTGCAGGGCTTTTATGTTGTTATTTTTAAGATTGACAAATTATCTATAATATAGTAATTTTACTTTTAGTAAAAATTGACTGGAGGAAAAAAATGAGTAAGAGTAAAAAGAGTAGTATTTCCAATCATGCATCAAATTTTGTTTTACCTGTAACTGAAGAACAAAGCAAAAAATCTGAGGAAACTTCTAATCCACCACCGGAATCAAAAAAATCTAGTTGTGCTTGTGATGGTGGAATTGGTCAGTGCAAACACTGTAAATGTGGGAGAAATCGCGGACGAATACCAAAAAAATGAAGGCCTTAACGTTTAGCGAATAATTAAATTTTGTCGAGTTGAATTATATTAACTCGACTTTTTTATTATCTCAAATATCTGCTATAATTATATATATTAAAAATAATCTAAATTATATGAAAAAGTTTACAAAAATAGGAATATTTATTTTGCTTTTAATTTTTCCAATTTATCTTACATTTGCTTCCAGTGTTTATGATGGAAAATTTTTGTTTGAAAATGTTAATCATAGGTTTTATTACACTAACCCAAAAGATAGTAACATCTACGAGATTACAAAAAATAATCTTCTAACATTATTTAAAACCATAACAATTGGACTAAAAGATACAGAAATTTCAAAAATATTAAATAATAAAACCTTATTAAATAAATATAAAGGCAAATTATTATTAGAAATAACTGGAAAGGGAAAATTGTTTTATATAGATTTTACTGGCACAGCAAATGAAATTAAAATTAGAACACTAGAATCTGATTTAAGTAAATTTTCACAAGAAATTACCCAATTAGATTTTAATGCAATAGAATTAATTAAATTTGATGAAAATGGAAACAAGATTACAAATCAAGCAGTAAATGTTTTTGTAAAATCAGAAAATGAACCAACCGATATCAGTTTTCAAAAATTTTATGATATATGGAATTTTTTAAAGCAAAAATATGCAGGAAAAGTTGATTATCAAAAAATGTTAGATGGAGCAATTTCGGGACTAGTGTCATCACTTGGTGATGAATATTCAGTTTATATGACAAAATCTGATTCAGATAATTTTATGACACAATTAACGGGTGATTTAGAAGGAATTGGAGCTCAGATGGATATGAAAAATGGATTTGTAACAGTTGTTGCTCCACTCGATAATACTCCGGCAAAAAGCGCTGGAATAAAAGCTGGAGATATAATTTTAGAAATTGATAATCAGTCAACACTTGGTATGACTTTAGAAAAAGCGGTTAGTTTAATAAGGGGTCAGGCCGGAACAAATGTTGTATTAAAGGTAAAACATTTAGATAACACTGAGCAAATAATAAACATTACGAGAGCAAAAATTCATATAAATAATGTTTCACATGAATTAAAAGATTCTGGGATTGGATATATAAAAATTACAAGTTTTGGATTAGATAGTTATTCTTTAATGAATGATGCCATAGATGATTTAAAATCTAAGGGAGCAGATAAATTTATCATTGATTTGAGAAATAATCCAGGTGGATATCTAGATTCAGCTATAAAAATTGCTGGATTTTGGGTAGAGAATAATGTTGTTGTTATTCAACAATCTAAAACAGAAACACCAGACCAATCTTTTTCTACTGGAGCTAATGCTAAATTAAAAAATAATAAAACAATGATATTGGTAAATGGTGGATCTGCTAGCGCATCAGAAATTTTAGCAGGAGCCCTACAGGATTATAAATTAGCTACAATTGTGGGTGAAAAAACTTTTGGTAAAGGAAGTATTCAAGAACTTGTAAATATTTCCGATGGATCATCTTTAAAAGTTACAACAGCTTTTTGGCTTACGCCAAACAAAAGATCAATAGAAAAAAATGGAATAATTCCGGATGTTAATATAACAATTCCCAGTGATTCAGTTATAGATACTCAGCTTGATTATGCACTATCGACAATTAAAAATTAATTTAATTAAGTAATAGATAATAATATGGAAGAAATAAAAAAACAATTACCAATCAAAAAATTGTATCGCTCAAGAGATGACAGAGTAATATTTGGAATATGTGGGGGCATGGGAACATATTTTGAGATAGATTCGTGGATTATAAGAATATTTTTTATCGCCTTTACATTTTTTAATGGATTTGGAATAATTTTATATTTGATTTTGGCTATTTTAATTCCACTTGAGCGTGGTGTAAAAGATGAATCAAATAAGGAAGAGATAAATGATACAATAGTAGAGACCAATAGAAGAAAAAATATAAAAATTTTTTTGGGATTTATATTAATTTTTATAGGAATTATATATATATTGAGAATGTATTTTCCGATTCATTTTTTTTATTTTTTTAATTGGCATATTTTATGGCCATACATCATTATAATAATTGGTCTTTATGTAATATTTAGAAATACTAATATAAAATAAATGACATATAAACAAGTTATTTCTGAATTAAAATCTCTGGAAGATAAAAATCAAGCAAAACATTTGCAGAGATTTTTTAAAACAGGACCTGGTCAATATGGAGAAGGAGATGTTTTTTTAGGAATAAAAGTTCCTATTCAGAGACAAATTGTAAAAAAATATTTTAACATTCCTCTAAAAGATGCTGAAAAATTATTACAAAGCAAAATTCATGAACAGAGGTTAGTCGCCCTTTTGATTTTAGTAAAAAAATATGAAACTTCTAAAACAGATTTAGATAAAAAGAAAATTTTTGATGTTTATATAAAAAATAAAAAACATATAAATAGTTGGGATTTAGTTGATTTATCAGCTCCAAATATTGTCGGAACCTATTTGCTTAATAAAGATAGAAAAATTTTATATGAATTTGCAAATTCAAACCATTTATGGACAAAAAGAATTGCAATGCTTGCGTGTTTTACTTTTATAAAAAATAAAGAAACAAGAGACACACTGGAAATTGCAAAAATATTATTAAATGATAAACATGATTTAATTCATAAGGCAGTTGGTTGGATGCTGAGAGAACTTGGCAAAAGAATAAGTGAAGAAAAAGAAGAGGAATTTTTAATAAAATATTATAAAAAAATGCCTAGAACAATGCTAAGATATGCAATTGAAAGATTTAATGACAAGAAAAAGAAATTTTATATGAGTAAATAAAAAGTTTCATTTTATTTTTAAATTTATAAAAGGGCGCCGAGCTTAGCTCGGCGCCCCTACATTTAATAAAATAATTAATCTATTAAATGTTCTTCTTCAACACGAGATATAAATGAAAATATAATAGCAATACTTCCTAAAATTATAAAAGTGTAATTAAGTGACCAATCAGTTAAATATCCCACAATTGGATTTACCATTGCCTGAGCTAATCTTTGAAACATTGAAACAGAGGATATAACAGTTGCTCTGTTTTTTGATTCTATGAATTTATTCATGTAATTTGAGATATTTGCAAATCTTCCGTTTCCGAAACCTATTCCAAGGGCAAATGCTATTATAGTTAAAATTATAGATTTAGAAAGCCCAGATATTATGAGAGATATTCCTGTTATAATTGCGCTAAAAAATAAAAATTGTTTTTTTGTTTTAAATATTTTTTGAATATTTAAAAAATTTCCAAGTATCGCAACCTGAGACAAACAAAGTATCATATGTATAAATCCGAAATATTTTATATCAACGCCTAAGTTTTTTAATGCTATTTGATATAACCAAATTATAAAGTAAGACACTATTGAAATTATAATAAAATCTATTGCAAGAATTTTTAATATTCTATTTTTTAAAATATGGTTAAAACCGTTTTTTATAACTTTTATATATCTTAAAGATTCTTCTTGTTTGTTTATGCTTGGTTCCTTTAAAGATATTACAAAAAATAATGCAATAAAAGTTGGTATTGTACTTAAAAGCATTGGAAATTGTAGTCCCATGTATTTTGCTATTATACTGCCTATTGGAGCAGCAAAAGTTATTCCAAGCATATGTAGAGAATTAAATTTAGAGAAAACTTTTTTTGATCTTTTCTCTTCGCCTAATTCTTTTAATGAATCATAAATTAATGCCTCTTCTGCTCCCGATGAAAGAGCAACTCCAAGTGCAAATAAAAACTCAGCAACAAAAAATAAATAAAAGTTTGCAAAGCTTGCATATAGGGCTGGTCCTAATATTAAAAATATACAAGATAAAACAATAGATGTTTTTCTTCCGAAATAATCAGCAATTGCACCAGTTGGAACTTCTAATAAAAATATACATATTGTAAAAAATGATTGAAGTATCATTGCTTGAGCAAAACTAATATGAGCCCAATCTGTATAAAATGGGATAAGAACAGCACTTGTAAAATGTACTCCTGTTAAAAATTGATAAAAATACATTTTCTGTATATTTGCTTGTAGTTGTTTTGCTCTTTTCATATTTTTATTAATTAATTTAAAAAATCCCGGTTTTACAACCGAGATTTTTTAATATGTAAAATTTATTTATAAAAAATTATCTCGGTTGCAAATACAAAAATCCATGAATTGATGTATAATTCATTGGTTTTTTAATCCAAGATTGTATAAATAATTTTTTCATGATTTTACAATAGCACATATTTGAATAGTTTGTCAAATAAAAAGAAAACCTCGTAGTATTTAACTAAACGAGGTTTTGATAGTTTAATCTTGGAGATATTCTTTTTTATCTCCATTTATGTTGTTTAATATTTCTAAAACTTTTTTGAAGTTTATCATTTCACTTTCTTCAAGAAAAGTTGTTAGATTTCGTGTCTCAACTCCTGTAATTTGACACGAAATAATCACTCCTGCTAAAAATTCTTCCGGATGTCCAGATTTGATAGATTTTGCTTGGATATCCTCAGCTACTGTTGTTGGTATTATCATTTTAACCTCCTTTTATAATTTATAAATTTACTACATTTATTATATTTTGTCAACTATTGTTTATATATATTGTTTACATATTTTTCTACTTAATATAAACTAAAATTATATAAAAATATGCCCAACAATTTAGAAGAAATCAAATCAAGATTGGATATTGTTGATATTATCTCGGAATATATAAAACTTAATCAGGCTGGAATAAATTTTAAAGCTCAATGTCCTTTTCACAAGGAAAAAACTCCCTCATTTTTTATCTCACCCGAAAAACAAATTTTTCATTGTTTTGGTTGCGGTGTAGGGGGAGATATTTTTGAATTTGTAAAAAGAATTGAGGGTGTGGAGTTTCCAGAAGCACTTAGAATTTTGGCTCAGAAGGCAAATGTAAAAATTGATTATAGTTATAATCCAGAATTACAAAATAAAAAAACGAAAACACTTGATATAATTCAATGTGCTGTAAATTTTTATCATAAAAATTTACTAGAAAGTGAAAATGCAAAAATCGCGAGAGATTATTTAGAAAATAGAGGAGTTACAAGAGAAGCAATTGATATGTTTAATTTAGGATATAGTGAAGATTCCTGGGATTCACTTTTAAAATTTTTAAAATCAAAAGCTTATAGTGAGTTGGAAATTGAAACCACAGGATTAATTTTAAAATCCCAGAAGGGTGGCTTTAGTTTTTATGATAGATTTAGAAATAGATTAATGTTTCCAATAAATAATATTTTTGGAGAAACAGTTGGATTTACCGCAAGAATTTTACTTAAAGACGATAATCAAGGAAAATATGTGAATTCACCGCAATCAGAAATTTTTGATAAAGGTTCTGTCTTATATAATATGGATCTTGCAAAGTTAGACATAAAAAATAAAAATTATACAATTTTGGTAGAAGGAAATATAGATGCAATATCAACTTATATGTATGGTACAAAAAATGTGGTGGCAACTTCTGGTACGGCACTAACTCCACAACAAGTAAAGATTTTAAAAAGATATTCTGAAAATTTAATTATTGCTTATGATGGTGATAGTGCAGGAATTAAGGCAACTTTTAGAATAGTGGACAATGCATTGAATGAAAATATGAATATAAAAGTAGCTGTGCTTCCGACTGGAGTCGATCCAGATGATTTGATTCGTCAAGGAAAAGAAAAGTGGATAGATGTGATAAAAAATGCGAAACCGCTTATGGATTTTGTTTTTTCAAAAATTATAGAGTCAGTTGATTTATCAAATATATTTCAAAAAAAACAAGCAGCGAAAAAATTACTTCTTTTTATTTCAAAATATAGGGATGAAATTGAAAGAGAAACATATCTCAAAAAATTATCAGAATTAATAGATGTTGATTTTAAAATTTTAAAATCGAAAGTAAATGAAATATTAAGTAAAAAAGTCGTTGCAGAAAAGAAAAATTATAAAGAAGATTTTGCCTTAAGTGAAAAAAATAAAAGAGAAGAATTGTTAAAACAAATTTTAGCCCTAGGGATTGCTTATCCAGAAAATTTAGAACATTTAGCTATGAATTTAGAAATGGAATATTTGGGAATTTCTTCACTTGATGAGCTTTACAAAGATGCGGTTATCTATTATACTAAGAATAATTCTTTTGATTTAGACAATTTTTCAAATAATTTAGGGGTAGAAGAAAAGAATGTATTAAACTCAATTCTTTTTATATTTGAAAATCAATATTCAGATTTAGGAAAAAACAATTCTTTTGTAGAGATCCAGAAAATTGTTATTGATTATAAAAAACAATTTTTAATTCAAAAGTTGAAATTAATAGAACTTGATCTTAAAAAAGCAGAGCTTGCTGGACACACTGAGAAAGTAGATGAACTTGCAAATGAATTTATTTATTATACGCAAAAATTAAATAACTTAAGTTAGTTTAATGAAAAAGTCAAAAAAGACAATTAGAAAGGCGGTAACAAAGAGCTCCAAAAAGAACTCTAAAAAAAATATTAAAAAGATGCAAAAGTCAAAAAAGACAAGCGTCAAAAAAGTTGTAAAAAAAATAAAAAATTCTAAGCCTAAAAAAATAGTTTCTAAAATTAAATCTAAAATTAAACCTAAGAAAAGGGTAAAAAAAATTTTTAAAAAATCATCTCCTAAGTTAAAAAAACAGAAAGCACTCTCAAAGAAAATTAAAACCAAAAAAAAGGATGAAAAGGTTGAAGAACAAGCCATTCCTTTGGTTTTGCCTCCAGGTGAAAAAATTAAAAATCTTATAAACGAAGGAAGGAATAGAGGATTTATAACAGAAAATGAAATTTTATATGCCTTTCCTGATTTAGAAGAATATATTAATGCATACGAAGATTTTTTGACAGACTTAGAAAGAAATAGTGTTGAAGTTATAAATGTTGAGGGTGGAATTTTGGATACTTTTACAAATATTGGAAATAATGAACATTCAAAAGATTCTATAAAAATTGACTTATCTGGGATGAGTTTTGATTTAGGAAAAATTTCTTCTGATTCAATTCAAATGTATTTAAGAGAAATTGGAAAAGTTCCGCTTCTTACATCAGCCGAAGAAGTAATGCTTTCTAAAAGAAAAGAAAAAGGAGAAATTTCAGCAAAAATTCAACTTATAAAAGCAAATCTTAGACTTGTGGTAAGTATCGCAAAAAAATATACAGGACATTCATTATCTTTACTTGATTTGATACAAGAAGGAAATATTGGATTGTTTCGTGCCGTTGAAAAATTTGAATACAGAAAGGGTTATAAATTTTCTACTTATGCAACCTGGTGGATAAGACAGGCAATTACTCGTGCACTGGCTGATCAATCAAGAACAATTAGAATTCCAGTCCACATGGTTGAGACAATAAATAGATTTCAACAGGTTCAAAGAAGATTGATTCAGGATTTGGGAAGAGAACCACTACCAGAGGAAATTGCATCTGAAATGGGGGAGGATTTGGATAAAATTCATCATGTTATGAAAATTTCTCAAGAAACAGTTTCACTTGAAACAAGTATCGGAGATGACGACGAGGATTCAACGCTATCTGATTTTATAGAAGATAAGAAAACATTATCACCTGATAAAATTGCAGCTCTTGGATTATTGCGAGATCATGTTAGAGAAATTATAAGTGATTTAACTCCTCGTGAGCAGAAAATTTTAGAAATGAGATTTGGATTAACTGATGGTATAGCTCATACTCTTGAGGAGGTGGGTCAGGAATTTGGTGTTACTCGTGAGCGTATTAGACAAATTGAAGCAAAGGCACTTGAAAAGATTCAACAAAAGAAGGGTATTGAAAAGTTAAGAGATTATTGATAGAATAGCTTTTAGCTGTTAGCGCTCAGCTTTCAGTTAAAATATAATTAAGAAAAGAAAAGCGATTATATGACACAATCATATAAAGATCTTATTGTCTGGCAAAAAGCAATGGATTTGGTTGTAGCTATTTACAAGATGACGGAAAATTTTCCAAAATCAGAGTTATTTGGAATTACTAGTCAGATTAGAAGATCTGCCGTATCTATTCCTTCAAATATATCTGAAGGAAAAATGAGATTATCTGATGGAGAGTTTAGACAATTTTTAAAAATTGCTTATGCTTCTGCATCTGAATTGGAAACACAAATTGAAATTAGCAAAAGATTACAATTTTGTAATATACAGGAGTTTAAAGTAATAGATGAGTTATTATTAGGAATTTTGAAGATGTTGAATAGATTAATTTATAATAATTTATCAAGATAAAAATTTGCTCCTAATTGCTAATAGCTAAAAGCTAATTGCTAATTATTCCGCGGTAGCTCAGTTTCCGTCAAAGGCGGACCAGCCCCTGGTTGGGGTTAGAAATATGTAGTTCATTTCAAAATTAAAGATTTAAAATCAAAATTATTCCGCGGTAGCTCAGTTTCCGCCAAAGGCGGACCAGCCTCTGGCTGGGGTTAGAAATATGTAGTTCATTTCAAAATTAAAGATTTAAAATCAAAATTATTCCGCGGTAGCTCAGTTGGTTAGAGCGACTGGCTGTTAACCAGTAGGTCGTCGGTTCGAGACCGACCCGCGGAGCCAAATTGTATGTTCGGCGTTTGTTGCCTCGGCGCAAAGCGCCTCGGCACGCCCGCCAGAGGCGGGCAAGGCTGATT
>JAQVMR010000074.1 GCA_028703545.1 Patescibacteria group bacterium | reverse complement strand
ATCTAAAGGATAATTCCATTATTCCTTTTTCATTATCAAGTTCTAAAACCGTTGCAGATACAACATCTCCAATTGCATAATTTCCCGAAACACCTGATTCGTCATGAAGCTCTCTTCCTCTTACAACCCCACTAGCAATTCCTTTATAATCTAGAATAACCTCATTTTTTCCTATTGAAATAATAGAACATTCGACTAAATCGCCAACTTTTGGCAATTTTATTTCATCGTGTGTTTGCAAAATAGCACCAAATGCACTTTTTGCTTTTTCTTTTGTTTCTTTTGTGCTCATAAAATTAAAAAAAGACCCTTCTTAATTATTAGATGCTCAAATTTTAACGGTCTTTATGTCAAAATTTAAGCATAAGTAATATTACCATAAATCTAAAAAATTGCAAGATTTAATGATTTATTGAAAATTTTATCAAAAAATTATATTATTTATGTATAAAATATATGAAAAAACTAGATAAAATCATAGATATTTCAAACGAAAAATCAAAAAAATTTCGTGCTAAATATTTTCATTGGATAATAAAAGCTCTTGATAGCTTGGGCTTCACAGCAAATTCCCTAAGTTTTTTAAGAGTTTTGAGCGGGGTTATATTTTTCTTCTTGCTTACTTATAACTTTACAATCTCCTTAATAATTCTAATTATTGGTGCATTTACTGATTTTTTCGATGGAGCTCTTGCAAGGTATCATAAAAAAGATAACGATAGGGGAAAATTTATAGATATGCTTTGTGATAATTTACTTTTTTTATTTTTTATACTGGGGCTTATAAAAATAGAATTTGTAAGTTCACTCAATTTAGCGTATTTTATTTTTATATTGCCCGCTCTTTATATAATGATCGTTATAAACAAGAATGAGTTTCTAAAAAATGATTGGATCATAATTCCATATGCAAGAATTACTTACTATAAAATAATCTTTGAAATAGTTTTTTTGCTTGTAATCATTTTTGGGGTAAATAAAAATTTTTTAAATTCAATTCTATTAATATTAAATATTTTAATGAGTGTTCATTTTTCATTTCACTTCTATAAATTTCTAACTAAAAAAGTATGATGATTTATATTTATAAAATTATTTGGATTTTTTTACCCAGCGCTTTTGCAAATATGGCGCCTCTATTTTCTTTAAAAATAAATTTTTTAAATTTTCCAATAACTAAAAACTTGTTCGGGGAAAATAAAACTTGGCGCGGATTATTTTTTGGAATAATGTCTGGAATTTTAGTCGCTTTTTTACAAAAAACATTAAGCGCGCTTTTTTATAAAATTGAAATAATAAATTACAAAGAAATTAATATTCTCGTCTTTGGATTTCTTATGGGCTTTGGCGCGCTTATGGGAGATTTATTAGAAAGTTTTATAAAAAGAAGATTAAAAATTTTTCCCGGAAAATCGCTTCCAATTTTTGATCAAATTGACTGGATAATTGGATCGCTTATCATTCTCTCATTTTATATAAAAATACAAATTAAGTTTGTGCTATATTCAATTTTAATATTGGGAATACTGCATTTTTTAATAAACACCCTCTCTTATAATCTAAAAATAAGAAAAACCGTTTTATAAAAATTCATTATAATAAAAACCGGATTATATTAACCCGGCTTTAAAAGATAAAAAATAATTAACTACTCCATAAGATCAACTAACATAAATTGATCCATAGAAAGACTTTTGATATATTTTAATATTTTTTGATCTGCACATTTTAGGTGCAACTTCTTCCCCTTTTCTTCACAAAAGGTTTTATAAAATATAAGGATTTTCCCGAGAAAAGTAGAGTACGGAATCACAAAAAGATGAATCTCGCATTCCTGTGCTTCTAAACAACAAAGCTTCAATGTTTCAGTAACTAAATCAGGGTTTGGTTGTGGTTTATATAAACTTATTAAACCAGAACCATTCTTCAGGGAATAAACAAGGTCATTCACTTCTACCTCCCAATAATTAATTATATAAATATCTTACTACTATACATAAAAAAATCAAGACTCATATCTTAATACTAGTTTTATATATCTTTTTCTATAATATGTAAAATGGTGAATGCGGGGAACTCTAAATTTTGCAGAATTACTAATTGCCAACCCATCTCCAATGTAAAATCCTATATGATAATGACCCTGCTTATTTTTTTCCCAAATTAAAACATCTCCTAAATATAAATTGTTAATATCTACTTTTTTCCAACCACAATTTTTTAATTCTCTTACTGTTGACAGAACATTTACATGAACGTTTTTTATCAATTTAAATTTATACAAAAGCTCTGATACAAATTTTGCACATGAAAATTTACCATTTTCTAAAATATCAATTTTTTTATTGACCCCAGAAACAAAATAACACCTGAACTCATTTGATCCAATACATTTCCTAGCATAATTTATATATTTTTTAACTAAAAAATCCATAATCTTAATTTATAAAAATATGGAATTTTTGCAAATAAAAATTCACACACGAAATATTTAATTTATACCAATAAATTAAATATAATTATTCACAGTCAGGCTTAGAGCGGTACTCACTAATTTTACAATTACCCATTTGGCAAGACAATGTCTCGGTGTTGCCTTCTAGATTTACCCAAATACATGGAGTATCATAACCGCCTTTTACAGCATAAAAATAATATTCATCATTTATTGGATCCTGGGGTAATAAATCAATATATGTATATGAATCACCCTTGAATGCACCATCACAAATCCTTCCGCCACTTGACAAAATGCCTGGATATCCACAATTATTCGACTCCGAACCATCCTCTACCGGATAATCACCCTCATCTATATAATACATTTCAATGGCTTTAGATATTATTTTTAAATCATTCATCCTCTTTGTGTCTCGTGCTTTTATCCTTGCATTATTTAAAGAAACTAATGCTATAACTGACAGAAGCGCGACCACAGAAATCACTACGAGTAACTCTATTAATGTAAAAGCTTTTTGTTTATTTGTTTTCATTTTGAATAATATTATTTTTTTTAATTTTTAATTGCATTTCTTGTCTATTTTTTTCTACTTGTTTTTTCATTTTTACATTTTTAGCTAATGTAGTAAAAATAATACCAAAAATTGCAATCCAAGAAATTATAATTATAAATAAATACATTTTTTTCTTATTCTGAAATTTTGATTGATTCATAAGGGAATTTTGATACATCATCTGTTGCCTTTGTTCCACTTCAGAATCCAAAACATTGCTTAAATCTATGTCTTTCCGCTGATTAGTATTTAAATAATTATTCTCCATAACCTTATAAATCTTATAATTTTCATATTATAATATTATATATTAATTTTAATAAAAAAGCAAAAATTTGTATTAGTCCAGCGCATATTGGACAAATAGTTATTATTTATTAAATAATCAACAGGAGATTGAAGTTTTAGGCTCCAATGATATCTTTTTGTATTGTGTCACAATAAACAATCTACAAGCTTTTTATTAAATTCATCTACGTCTTCTAATGATATTTCATTCCAATCAACAAATTCTTCTTGTAGGGTTCTGTTATATTTTTCAAAATGACCATTTTGGTTTCCAACTTCCGAAATTCCAATAATTAATATGAAATCCTTTAGTTTTGGTTTGCTAGATGACGGTGCTTTTTGTGATACACCTCGGTAATTTTTTAATTAAAAAATTTAATTTAAAAAACCCTTGTGTAAAAAACACCAGGGCTTTATTTTTAATAAAAAATCACTTGATAACTTTATCAACAAGTCCATACTTAACTGCATCTGTTGCATTTAGATAATAGTCCCTATCGGAGCCAGATTCAATTTTTTTAATATCTTGACCAG
>JAQVMR010000020.1 GCA_028703545.1 Patescibacteria group bacterium | reverse complement strand
ACAAAAAAATACCAGTTGGTATTTTTTATTTTGTTGATGGTACCGGGAAGAGGACTCGAAGTATTTATATACAATGTCAATAGGCTTTCTTTGGGTTTTTTTTGACACTGTGAACTAAGCACATCGGTCGATAAATATTACTTGTATTTCCCTCTCTATTATTATAAAATACTTAAAGAAATATAATTTCAAGGAGGTAAGTTGTGAAAAAATCAACACCTACAACCCCCCGTCAAAAGACTGGTGGATTTCCAGTATGGTGGCATCATCACGGATTTAAGATGCGCGCTGAGCCACTAGACAAAGAGAAGTGTATTTTGGTTATTAGTGGAAGTGCTGCTAAAATTACTATCAAAAATATACTCTCAGAATATCCAAATTATTCTTTTGGAGATGGTTGGCTGGTAGACTGGGAAGTACATCAATGGACACCGCTTGGATTAAAAACCATTGGCAGGCGCCAATTTAACAATGAAGAACTTTTGGCTGCTTTTGGAATTTCTAGTGAATCTGGAGATACTGGAGGCTGGCTTATTGAAGAATTTGGTGCTGAATCTGCACAACAAGGAAAATATATAAGATGGAAAGAGTATCTGAATATTCCATGTCCTGGAACTGGTCATGATGGTGATCCAAATGTATCTGTATACATCGAAGAAGACATAGAAAAAGCAATTAAACAACTACTCGAATTGTAAAACTATATAACAAAAAATAAGCCGGTTAAATAAACTGGCTTTTTTGTTTATAGAACAAAAAAACACTCATTTCTGAGTATTTCATGGTTCTTGCCACAATAAGGCCTTGGGGTCTCTCGAACCTCTCAAAGAGTGGTACACTGGCGTGGTCTCGAAGTATTTAAATCCAATGTCCATAGGCTTTCTTGAGGTCTTTTTGATATTCTAAATTAGGCACATCGGTCGGGGTTGAAATATGAAATACTGTAGTTATTTTTTAAAATTCAAATTTGATAATATATAATAATTAATGTATTATAATAATAGATAAAATATTCTAAGGAGGTTATGATGAAAAGTCCAGAAGAACAAGGACAAAATAATGAAGCCAGTGTCCAAGAAAATCCAAACGCCGAAACACGATTGTCGTTTAAATTCAGTTTTCGTAAACCAGATGACTTGAACAAAAAATTAAACGACGCAATTGTGGTGTTTGCAAAAGAACACCATTTATCTGCCTCACAAAGTACCTGTTGCGGTGCTTCAAAGGGTAAAAACCGATAAGCCGATAAAAAAGAAAAAGGGGTGTGTAAATTACACGCCTCTTTTAATATATTTTTTAAAAAACATTATATATTATGTATTTCATAGTTCTTGAGAGGACAAGGTATTGAGGTCTCTCGAACATCTCAAAGAATGGTACCGGGAAGAGGACTCGAACCTCCACGCCATTGGCACTTGCTCCTAAGGCAAGCGTGTCTACCAATTCCACCATCCCGGCATAAATCATTTTTATAAAAAAATTATACGCTTGAATAATATATTGGTCAAGAGAACAAACCACTTAAATAAATTATGGATAGACGAAATTAATATATTAATTTAACATATTTGAATAAAAATGTTAATGGATAAAAATATATTCATTTTCTTTTTTACATATATTTCTGCTATAATTATTTTAAAAGGGGGATAAAATGTTAAACAAAAACAATATAATAACAGAAAGACGCCACAAAAGATTTATAAAATTGCAAAAACTACAAAGAATACCAAAAAAACGCCTTAAAAAAACTCAAAAAGAAGAAACAGCATTTGTTCGTGTTCCAATTGAAGGAATATGGGGTTCTTCTGGAAACTTCTAATTTAAAAAGTCTATAAATTTTTTATAGACTTTTCTTTTTTACACTCTTGATTTATTAAATAAAGTGTGCTATTATAAACACATTAAGCAAGAATTAGGTTCTCATCCTTTCACAAATAAATAAGTGTTAGGTTAGAAAAAAAGATCGACTTGCGATTTATAAATTTATTTGTGAAAGAAAATTATGTCAACAAAATTATATGTAGGTGGAATATCCTACAACACAAACGAAGAAGGATTAAAAGAGCATTTTTCTCAAGCAGGAACAGTTACTTCAGTTGCAATAATTACTGATAAAATGACTGGTCGTTCAAAAGGTTTTGGTTTCGTAGAAATGGAAACAGAAGACGAAGCTAAAGCAGCTATTGAAATGTTCAATGGAAAAGAATTAGATGGAAGACAACTAACCGTAAACGAAGCAAGACCAAAAGAAGATCACCCAAGAACAGGTGGATTTAATAGAGGCGGCGGAAGAGCTTACGATAGAAGATAACATCTTATATAAAAAATCCCGAGCTTGATTCGGGATTTTTGATTTGAAAATTTTTTATGTTATACTAATTTAAAATACAAAAATATGAAACACAAATTAAAAGCAATTATCTGGGATTTTGATGGAACAATTGCTGACACCCAAAAAATGCACGCAAAAACAGAGGTTCAAACTTTGAAAAAATATGGAATAAAAATCTCTGAACATGAAATCACTCAAAGATTCGCTGGTGTTAAATTAAGCGTAATTTTTAAAACTTTATTTGATGAAAACAATATTACCACGGGTTATTTAGAATCAAGAAAAATAAAATGGAAAATGGTTGATAAAATAATTTCAAAAACAGCACCAAAATTTATGCCAGGAGTAAAAAAACTCTTTAGAGAATGTAAAAAACAAAATATTATTATGGCTATTGCATCTTCTTCGATTAAAAGCTATCTAGACCGAGCAATTAATAAAATGGGGATTCAAAAATTATTCGAAGTAGTTGTAAGCGGTAACGATGTAAGGCTTGGCAAACCAAATCCAGAAATTTTTATAAAAACAATGAAACTTTTAAAAATTTCGAACAAAGAATGTATTGTAATAGAGGACGGCAATGCTGGAGTAATTGCTGCACAAAAAGCAAAAATAAAATGTATTGCAGTTGGTGATCACATAGACAAATCCATTATTAAAAAAACAAGTATGTATGTAGATAGTTTAAAAAAATTAAATTTAAACTTTATAAAAAAATATTTTGGTTTTTAAGTCTCTTTAAAATTTTTAGAAACTCCTCTTTAGCATCCTCTTTATTGTAAAAATTTTGATCAGACAGTTCATCTATTATTTGTTTTTTTATTTCTCCTATTCTAGTCCCTGAACTCAATTGTAGCTCCTCCATTATTATTCTACCGCTTACTATTTTTTCTATGTAAATATCATTTTTATTTTCAGTTTGTATTTCATTTTTTGCTTCCCCAAAACACTCTAATACAAAATCAAAATTTATATATTTTTCTGTTTCATCTTCAAAAATAGAAGAAATATTGTCGGCTTGAGCTAGGTTTATAAGTCTTAAAACTTGTTTTTCGCTAGAATTTTTTATTAGTTTTTTAATTAGTTTTGTTATTTTTTCTTTCGCTTTTTGAGGTTCATTATTTTTTATTAAATCGTGAATCTGCATAAAAATTCTCAGATGATTTTCTACTAACCAGGCGATGTCTTTTGTTTCAGTTATTGTAAATTTTAATCTTCTTAATATTTTTGAAACTTTTTCTGCGCCAATTTTATCATGATTTATAAAACTAATTTTTTGTTTTCCATCTTTAATCTCTGATTTTCTTGTTTCTATTTTCCCAATATCATGAAAAAGTGCAGACCATTTCAATATTGAATCAGCGTCTATTTTTAAATTCTCACAAACCATTAGGGTGTGTATTAAAGTATTACCTTCCATGTGGTGAGGTGGCCCACCAGCACAATTTTTCAATTCTTTTATATCTGGGAATATCTTCTCTAATAAATTTAATTTATCTAAAATTTCTATAAATTCTTTTATATTAGAGGTTTGTATAATTTTATCTAATTCTTTTTTTAATAATTCTCGTGGCACGATGTTTATCTTATCTACATTATTTATAATTGCCTCTTCGCTAAATTTATCTCCATTAAAACCGGTTTGTAATAATAACCTTACATACCTAATAATTCTAGATTTGTCCTCATTAATTCTTTTTTCTGGGTCCCCAACAAATCTTAATTTCTTGTTTTTCAAATCCTCTAGTCCGCCAACATAATCAATTACATCTCCGCTCTTAGGATCATAAAAAAGTGCGTTTATTGTAAAATCCCTTCTTTGTGCATCTTGTTTTGGTTCTTCTGTGGTCTCTACATTTTCAGGATGAATTCCGTCCTTATACTCTCCATCTTTTCTAAAGGTTGCAATTTCATATTCCTCACCATTTGTAAAAATAATACGCATCACTTGAAATATTTTACCCGTAGAATCTATATATTTAATTTCAGAATCCAATAAATTATCTTTTAGGATTCTCTCTATATTTTCATAATTTTTATCTGTTACAAAATCAATATCTTTTGGTAACTTATTTAACAAAACATCTCTGACAAATCCTCCAGCAATCAGTAATTTTAAATTATTATTTTCAAAAATTTCAATAATTTTTTTTCCATTATCACGAACTCCATCAAAATTAAAATTTTTATAAATTTGATCTAAGCTACCTAGGTGTATTTTTTCAAATTCGTAATTATTATTTTCAATTTTATTTACTTTTTCTTGCATAAATTTTTTCCCAATCTTCAATTTTCCCCTTAACTGATTTAAATATTGGATTAGTTAATATTTTTTTTTCAATTTTTTGCAATTCCCTTGGCGCACGTTTTTTTATTTTTTTAAACAAATGATTCATCTCATAATTTAATTGTTCTGTTGTTATGCTTATCTTTTTACATAATTTATTTTTTTTAAATTTTGTTGGGTCAAAATTATATCCCCTATTTTTTGCTTCATTATAAATTTCCTCTAAATATCTATTTATAAATTTAATTGGATTAACTGATTTTTTAAATCTAATTAATTGTGGATGATTTTTATATCCCTTTGTTCTTCCTTCTAAAACTTTCTTTGCTAAGAGTGCTTCTCGCCATAAAGCAACAAGTCCAATTTTATCTAAATATTTTGGGTGTATTGACCACAGTCTCATACAGCTATTATATAATTAAATAAATAAAAAAAGAACAAGCGTTCCCTTTTTTATGGTACCGTGGGTGGGACTTGAACCCACAAGAAGTTGCCCTCAACGGATTTTAAGTCCGTCGCGTATACCAATTCCGCCACCACGGCATATAAAATATTATACATAATTTATATAATTAGACAAGAGCAAAATGTATTTATTTGTATATCATTATTATATACTCTTGACAAAAAAAATTAGATATGCTATCATTTTAAGTTAACTTGAATTGAGTTGATTTCATAAAACCATATATTTCTGCATCCACGACAAGCATGAAAATTCCTAAAAGATCTCCGCAGGCTTATATCCTAGATATTTGCTCGCATAGTTCTTACAGTAATTTTCTTGGGTGCAGTAATATATGGTTTTATTTAATTATTTGTTATTTTAATTAATTTAATTATTAAATTAAAATTGACAATTAAAAGTAGTAATGCTATTGTTATTATATGCTAGTATATTATACTAGTTTTTTTAAAAATTAACTTCTATTTAGAAAATAAAAATATGTTTCAAAATACAGACGAAATAAAACAAGCAATACAAGATATTTGTGAAGAAAAAAATATTTCTATTGACTCAGTTATTGAAGGAATTGAGGCAGCTCTTGCTGCGGCTTATAGAAAAGACTTTGGTAATAAAAATCAAAATATAAAAGTAAATTTCAATATTGATACTGGAGATATTGAGGCTTATGATATTAAAACTGTTGTCGAAGACCGCGATATAGAAAAAGAAGCAGAAGAATATCAAAAAATTAAAGACTCTCTAAGAGAGGGTGAAGAAATGCCAGAAGGAATTATAAGGTTTAACCCAAAAACTGAAATATTATTATCAGAGGCAAAAGAAATAAATAAAAAAATAAAACTTGACGAAGAGCTAAAAATTAAACTTGAAACTCCAAATGATTTTGGAAGAATTGCAGCACAAACCGCAAAACAAGTTATTATTCAAAAAATCAGAGAAGCTGAAAGAGAAACAATACTTTCTGAATTCAAACAAAGAGAAGGGGAGGTCATAAATACAACAGTTCAAAGAAGAGAAGGACCAAACGTATTAGTTGATCTAAATAGAACTGTTGGTGTGATTCCTATAGAAGAGCAGGTTAGAAATGATAATTATATGCCTGGCTCAAGATTAAAAGTAATAATTTTACGCGTTGAGGAAACAGTAAAAGGCCCAAGAGTAATCGTCTCTCGCGCTCATCCAGAAATAATTAACAAAGTATTCTCATTAGAAGTTCCTGAAATTGCAAATGGAATTGTTGAAATAAAAGCCATAGCTCGTGATCCAGGATCAAGAACAAAAATTGCTGTATCTAGCAAACAAGAAAACATTGACCCCGTTGGCTCATGTGTTGGACAAAAGGGTTCAAGAGTTCAAGCTATTATTTCCGAGTTGGGTGGAGAAAAAATTGATATAATAGAATGGAATAAAGACCCTCAAATATTTATTAAAAATGCACTATCACCAGCAAAAATAATTAATATAGAAATCAACAAAGAAGAAAAATCAGCAATTGTTAAAGTGGCGGAAGATCAATTATCTCTTGCTATTGGTCGTGATGGTCAAAACGTAAAACTTGCCGCAAAATTAACTGGATGGAAAATAGATGTTGAGGGGACAGAAGCAATTGAAGAAACTGAAAAAGATACAGAAAAAAAAGAAACCCAAGAAAACATAGAATAATAATAGTAAAAATATTTATAATCAACACCCTGTCATGCTTTATAGCGGGGGTTGATTTATTTATCTATAAATCTTAAAATTACCATACAAATACAATTAACTTTAAAAATATGTTCAAAAAAGAAGGTCCACAAAATATAAAAAACATGGAAACCATAATTGGTGAATCGGTTATTCTAGAAGGGGAATTTAATGGCCACGGAAATATAGTAATCGAAGGAAAACTAACAGGTAATTTATCAACAGATGGTCATGTTTTAATAGGAGAAAGAGCTGAAATAACAGCAAATATAAAAGCTGGTAGTGCTTTTATATCTGGAAAAGTCATAGGAAATATAACCCTATCCGATTCAATTGATATTGCAAAAACCGCAAATATCCAGGGTGACATAAAAGCCAATTCAATTGCTGTTGAATCAGGATGTCAAATAAATGGCAGAATTTCCATTGGATCAAAAATCTCTGAAACTCCAAAAAAAATATTAAAACAAGAAATATTGAAAGAAAGAGGAGAATGATTTCTAATCTTAATATTTTGTTTTTAAATTTAAAATCTTAAATTGAAATTGTTATGTATCTTTATATATATGATTCCTGTCTTAAAGACAAAAAATATGAAAATCTTCTTACAAAAATAGAAGCAAGAATTATTGATTTAGATATGAAGGGTGAGGTGTTAAGAATGAACCTTTTAAAAAACATTTCTCAATTTTTAAAAGATGGTATTAAAAAAGGAGCTCATACTGTTATTGTAATAGGTGATGATAAAACTTTTTCAACAGTACTTGAAAGTGCAATGCTTGAAAATATTGTAATGGGCTATATTCCTATTGATAAAAAAAGTAAGTTTGCTCAGATTTTCGGAATCCCATATGGGGACTTAGCGTGTGCGATAATTGGTGGCAGAATAGTTGAAAAAATTGATATAGGAAAAATAAATAACAAATTTTTTCTAGGATCTGTTTTAATAGAAAATTCTCATAATACAGAATTAAAAATAGACGAGTTTAAGGTTCGTGTTGGCAGAGGAAATAAAATTATAATAAAAAATATTGACTTCGAAGAAGAAAATTTTAGTATATCAAATCCAACAGATGGATTATTTGAAATATTTATAGAAAAAACTGGTGGATTTATGAGTAAAAATTCCAAACACACCCTCATTAAAACAAATGAGGTCATGGTTACATCAAAAGATTCTTCTATTCCTCTTGTGTTTGATGATGTACAAACAATAAACACTCCCGCCCAGATATCAACCGCAAAAGAAAAATTAAATATAATAGTAGGAAGTAATAGAAAATTTTAAACTATTGTTAAGAAATAAAAGTCTGCACTATGGCGGATTTTTATTTTAGTCAAAATATTCATAATTAATTCAAAACCTCAACCTGCTTATCTTTTCTTTTCTGTAATAATTTTGTAACAATTAGTGCATCAAAAATTCCTAGTAATGTTATTACAAAAAAATAAAGTGACAATCCACCAGGCAAAGATAAACTAATTAATATTGTCACAATTGGCATTGTATACATCATTTGCTTTGACATTGTATCTGTCAGAGATAATTCCTTGCTTTTATCTTGAAATTTAGGACTTTTTTGCATTAGCATTTTATTTTGAAAAAACTGAGCTATTCCAGCAAAAAGCCCTAAAACCCACTGCGGTTCTGATAAGTTCAAAACATTAAACATAAGTGGATTTATTGATCCTGGGTTTTTTACAAATCCATATAAAAAATTTAGGTTTGTATTCACTAGTCCATTTCTAAAAGCATAAAAAACGGAAATCATAATTGGTAATTGTATTAAAAGTGGCAAACATGATGAAAATGGACTGATTTCTTCTTTTTTGTATAATTCCATTGTAGCTTTTGCAAGACCTTGCTGATCACCTTTATATTGAATTTTTAATTCTTCTAGTTTTGGTTGAATTGTCTGCATTGCCTTCTGTGATTTAATAGATTTTTTTGATAATGGCCAAATAATAATTTTTATAATTATGGTTACTAATATTATTGCAATTCCAATATCAGGAATTAAATTATAAAAAAATACTAACAGATTAAATATTGGATAATATAAAACTACTTTAAAAAATTCAATCATATAATTTAATTTTAAATTTTAAGTTGCAAACTTTAAAAATGTATATTTTAAAATTTATAATCTATTCTTTAAAATTATTTTAAGGGGTCATATCCTCCTTTTGAAAACGGGTTGCATTTAATTATTCTTATAATAGAAAGAAAAGCTCCTTTTATGATACCATATTTTTCTATCGCTTCATAACTATAATTTGAACAAGTTGGGTAGTGTTTACAAAATCCATAAGGATGTTTAAATGAATTCCATCCTGTATCAGGTGATAGTGTTTTTTGGTAAATGCGAATTAAAAATAAAAATATATTTTTCATATTAAAACATTAGCCTTTTTAAAAACATATAATAAATCTCTCTCAATGTCTCTATATTCCAATTCAAGAACGCTTAGTTTTGCTGAAATCATAAAATCAAATCCTGGTTTAATTTTATTATAATTCAGTCTTATAATTTCATAAACTCTTCTTCTAATTTTGTTTCTAATAACCGCTTTTTTTGAAACTTTTTTAGAAACAACAACACAAAAACGGCTTTTTAAAAGCTCGTTTTTGGAAAACCTTAACACAAAGTTATTACTATAAAACTTTAATTTTGACTTTAGTATTATATCAAAATCTTTTTTTCGACTAATTCTAAATTCTCTAGCGATCATGCTATTAAACCGTTAGTTTTTTTCTTCCTTTTGCTCTTCTTCTTGCTAGAATTTTTCTGCCGCCAACAGTACTCATTCTTTCCATAAAACCATGTGTTCTTGCTCTTTTTCTTTTCTTTGGTTGATATGTTCTTTTTGGCATTGTATTAGCGATTAGCTGTTAGCTCTTAACTTTTAGCTAATTGTGAATAATAATAGATAAAGAATAGCAGTAAATATGAATTTAGTCAAGAAAATAGCCAACTTTTATTATTTTATTTTTTGGTTTTGAAAAATTAATATTTAAAATATAAGCGGGAATTAAATAATTTATTGACAAAATATTATAAGTATGATATCTTAAAAAATTATTTCAAAACAAAACAAATAATAAGGAGAAAAAATTGAAAACCTACATGTTGATTGGAAAGACTACTAATAGTGTAGTCTCTCGTGAAGTAAAAAAATTAGCGAGAGCAGTTGGAAAGACTACTAATAGTGTAGTCTCTCGTGAAGTAAAAAAATTAGCGAGAGCAGAAGGTATCATAAAAAACTTCGTAAATAATCCAATCATAAAATCTGCTATACTTATTGAGGTGTATCAGAAAAAAGCTAAAATCAGTATGTTAAAGGGTGCTCTTGATGAATTTAAAGACTCCCTAGATCAAGAATTTAACAATGGCTGGGAAGAGGATAAAAAACTTATCACCCTTACTGCTTAAAAAATTGGCTGAGGTGTGCCATAAACACCTCTTTTTTATTATTAAAATTTTATATAAGTCTTAATTACTAATAGATAAAAAACTAATAACTAGTTTATCCACAATTCGTCCACAGGTTATAGACAACATGCTATTTATTAATTATAATTTATAGGATAAAATATGATTATTAATCATAACTTTTAAAATAATGAATTTTGAAGAACTCTGGCAAGGAGTTTTGGGCGAACTAGAACTCTCAATATCAAAAGCAAGTTTTACTACTTGGTTTAAAAATACAAACATAGCTGATATAGAAGATGATTGTGTTTGTATTTCAGTGCCAAATGGTTTTACAAAAAGATGGTTGGAAGATCGTTATTATAAAAATATTTTATCTGCTATAAATAATGTATTAAAAGATGATAAAATAAAAAAGCTTATTTTTAAAATTGTTCATAGTAATCAACAAAAACCAATTCCTCAAAATACTAATTCTATTAAAATAGAAGAAATAAAAGATAGTTTTCCAAAAATTGATCATTCTTCAAACCCCCTAGTTTTAAATCCGAAATACATTTTTGAAAATTTTATAACCGGAAAACAAAATGAATTAGCTAAAGCAGCTTCAACTGCTGTAGCAAAAAATCCTGGAAAAGTTTATAATCCTTTGTTTTTATATGGTGATGTAGGGCTTGGAAAAACGCATTTAATGCAATCTATTGGAAACTATATTAAACAAAAATTTCCTACTTATAAAATGCTTTACACAAGTAGTGAAAATTTTACAAATGATTATGTAAAAGCAATTCAATCGGGAAAAATAGATGATTTTAAAAAAAAATATCGTGAACTTGATGTACTACTTGTAGATGATATTCAATTTATGCGTGGACAAGAAAGAACTCAGGAAGAATTTTTTCATACATTTAATGCGCTTTATCAAAACAATAAACAGATTGTAATAAGTTCAGATAGACCACCAAAATCACTTCCTTCAATTGAGGAAAGATTAACGTCAAGATTTGAAAGCGGAATGATTGCAGACATTGGTTCTCCTGATTTCGAAACAAGAATTGCAATTTTAAAATCAAAAATAAAAGAAAAAAATATTCAGACAGATATTCCCGAGGAAGTAATTTCTGAAATTTCAAGTATTGCAAAGAAAAATGTAAGAGAATTAGAGGGTGCTCTAAATAGAATTGTAGCAATTCATCAATTGAATAATCAAAAAATTACTGTTGATAGTGCCAAGCAAGTTTTAAATATATCAAGTGCTAGACCAAAAGAAGTTGGGCTTAGTACTAAATCTATTATTCAAGCAGTTACAGAATATTTTGATATAGAAACAGAGAAAATAACTGGGGATTGTAGAAAAAAAGAACTTGTCATACCAAGACAAATTTGTATGTTTCTTATGAGAACAGAATTAAATTATTCTTATCCTGGAATTGGTTCTGAAATGGGTGGTCGTGATCATACAACAGCAATTCATGCTTATAATAAAATACAAGAAGAATTAAAAACAAATGAGAAGTTAAAAAGCGATATAGAAAGTATTAAACAAAAATTATATTCTTAATCTAAACTGTGTATAAGTATAAAAATTCTAGAAAATTTCTGTGTATAAAATTTGTATAAAAACTGTGTATAAGTAAAAAATTAAAAAATAAAAATATTTATACACATATAAAAATTACTTATTAACAATTTAAAAAATAAAAAAACACTAATAATAATACAGATAATATTACTTATTAACATAATTCACAACCTTATTATAATTAGTATTTTATATATAAATATATATTAATAAATAAGAGAAGTGCATAAACTTTTCACAAAATATAAATATATGAAAATAATCTGCTTACAAGAAAATTTAATAAAAGGACTTCAAACAGTAAGTCATTTAGCTGGTAAAAATTCAAATCTTCCAATACTTAATAATGTTTTAATTACAGCTGAAGAAGGAATAATATCTTTAACTACCACAAATTTAGAAATTGGAGTGAATTGTAAAATAAGAGGAAAAGTTGAAAAAAAAGGAAAATGCACAGTTCAGGCACGTCTTTTAACTGATTTTATTGGATTATTACCAAAAGATAATATTATACTAGAATATGAAGATAATAAATTAAAAATAGAATGTGGAAATGATAAAAGTTTTATAAATACACTAAGTCCAGAAGATTTTCCACTACTTCCAAAAATAAATAAAGAAAATGAATATATTTTAAATACATTAGATTTAAAAGATACTCTTAAAAAAATTTCATTTGCTATTTCCTATGATTCAACAAGACCAGAAATTTCCGGAGTTTTAATTAATTTAGAAAATAGCCTTGCTACTTTTGTAGGAACTGATTCATATAGATTAGCAGAAAAGTCAATAAAAATTAATAAATTTTCAAATGAAAAACGTATTATTATTCCACTCGATACAATTCAAGAAGTTTCAAGAATTATAAATTATGAGACACAGGAGGATGTAAAAATATACATAGAAGAAAATCAAATTTTATTTGAAATAAATGGGATTGAATTGGTGTCACGTCTTATTGAAGGCTCTTATCCTGACTATAAACAAATAATTCCAAAAGAGTTTAAAACAAAATCAGAAGTAAAAACAAATGAATTAATTCAGGCAATTAAAAGAACAAGTTTATTTTGTAAACCAGGAATAAATGATATTAAATTAACTTTTGTAACTGAAAAAGGAGAGCTTGTAATTAATTCAATTAGTGATCAAATAGGAGAAAGTATGACAATAGTTAAATCAAACGCCACAGGAGATGATAATGAAATTGTATTTAACTATAAATATATTCTTGATGCATTATCAAATATAGATAGTGAAACAGTAAGTTTTGAGATAATTGATAATAAAACAGCTGGAATTGTAAAAACAAAAGAAGATGATTCATATTTATATATTATAATGCCAATTAGACAATAATCAGCTGTTAGTAGTTAATTTTTATTTTTTAGAAGCTAATTATGGCTAAATTAAAAATTTTAATTCAGGGTTACGCAAAAGAAATAGATGGAAAAGAATTTGCATCATCTTCAACGGTTTTAATAAATGAAAATAATTTAAATATAGTAGTTGATCCAGGTATAAACAGAAAAGAATTATTAAAATCATTAGAAAAAGAAAACTTAAAGGTGTCTGATATTAATTTTGTAATTTTAACTCACATGCATAATGATCATTCACTTTTATCCGGAATTTTTGAAAACGCAAAAATATTGGATAATTCAGATATTATTTCTTTTGATAGTAATATGTATTCACACAATGGTTTTATTCCAAATACTAATATAAAAATTATAAAAACTCCCGGACATGATCAATTTCATGCATCAATATTAGTTGAAACAGAAGATTTAGGAAGTGTTGTAATAGCCGGAGATGTTTTTTGGTGGTATGACAACGAAGAACAAAAAATAGATTTAGAAAGTTTATTAAACCACAAAGACCCTTATGTAAAAAATGAAAATCAATTAAAACAAAGCAGAAAAGAAATTTTACAAATCGCAGATTATATTATTCCCGGACATGGAAAAATATTTAAAGTAATTAAATAAAATTAATAATTAAATTAAAATAAATTTATGGAAAACAAATTTGAACAAGAACAACCAATATTTGAAGTTGTAAAAGCTGATGATAATTTAAGAACAGAAAATTGTATTATTATTAATATTCCAGAAAAAACAGGGTTTCTTGATATTATTGATTTAGCTCAAAAAAATAAAGCAACAATAGATGGAGATGAAGGATTGTATGCAATACAATTTCCAAATGAAGCTCCAAGGCTATGCTCAGAGCAAGAAATACAGTCATATTTTAGTGATTTGGAAGATAAATACAATACAGCAGCATAAATAAAGTAAATATTTTTTAAAAACAGATTCTTAATGAGTCTGTTTTTTGTCAAATATAATCCCACCCATTGGGTGCTCTTGGACCCAATGGGTGAGGGACAATAAAATTCTATTGACAAAAAAATTGAGTTTGATATAATTTTATATGACAATGAGTATAAGGTAATTAAATAGTAAAAACAGAAACCCCTTCTGAAAGGGTGTGTTTTCTTATTTATTTGCTGTAAAAATCCCGATTTCAAGCCAAAAATCAATATAAAAATTCATAGAATCTTGACTTTAATTATAAAATAAATTCTAAAAAAAATTTTAAAGATAATTAATCTTTACGTTATTTAAAATAACGTTATTTAAAATAATAAATTTTTATACGCATATTAAATTAAAATGGCAAGAAACTCCATGACAATTTATAAAAATTAATATACAAGCAAGTGCTTTTAGCATTTGTTTTTTTTAAATAAATAATAATATGGCGAAAAAAACACCTAGAAAATATTTTACACAGTCAATGGCAGCTATTCCCCTATTAGATCTTATAGAAATACAAAAAGAATCCTATGCTTGGTTTTTTAAAAAAGGATTAAGAGAATTATTTGAAGAAATTTCACCAATTCGTGATTTCTCGGGTCGTGATTTAGAATTATATTTTTTGGATTATAGATTAGAAGAACCGAAATTTGATGAAGTTTATGCAAGAGAAAGAAACACAACCTATGAAGCACCACTTAGAATTAAAACAAAATTAGTAAATAGAAGAACAAGCGCAGGAAAAGAGCAAGAAATATATTTGGGTGATTTTCCACTGATGACAGATAAAGGCACCTTTATTATAAATGGAGTTGAGCGTGTTGTTGTGTCTCAACTTGTAAGAAGTGCTGGAGCATTTTTTACTTCCCAAAATTATTTAGGAAGAAGTTATTACGGGGCAAAAATTATTCCAAATCGTGGTGCTTGGTTAGAAATAGAAACAGATCCAAAGAAAAAAGTTTTATATGTTTCTATTGATAGAAAAAGAAAAGTCGCAGTCACTTCACTTCTAAGAGCATTTGGATATTCAGATGATAAAGAATTAATTGACTTATTTAAAGACATTGATAATCATCCAGAAACAAGTTTTATAAAAAATACAATTGAAAAAGATATTGCAAAAAATCAAGACGAAGGATTAATAGAGGTTTATAAAAGAATTAGACCAGGAGACTTAGCAACAGCTGAAAATGCAAAGTCGCTTATTTTTTCAATGTTTTTTGATTTTAATAGATATGATTTAGCAACCGTTG